>DASYGJ010000251.1:0-10499 GCA_035999915.1 Leifsonia sp. | reverse complement strand
TGCGCGCCGATCTCGCTGACTTCCGCGTAGACCCGGCCGGGCACGAGGCTGTGCGGGAGCACTCCTCCCCAGTACGTTTCTGCGCCGTACGGCAAGGTGTGCCAGTGCCAGTACTCGATCATGGCCGCGCCGCGGGAGATGAAGGCGAAGGCCGCCTGCCTCAGCTGTCCGGGGTACGGCGGAAAGTTGCACGTCGGTCCATCGATGGACTGCGCGTTGGTCTCGGTGACCAGGTAGCGAGCCTGTTTGGACGAGTACAGCCGGTCGGCCTGGCGGAAGAGCCCGGCGACGCCCGTTGTGGTCCAGTCGTTGAGCCTCTCCAGCTGCTTCGAGGCATCGAGCCGGTCCTGCATCCCGTAGTACGGGTTGCCGGACGTCACGTCGAGCGCTTCGAACACCGTGCGATCGTCGACGCCCCGGCGCGGATACTGCAGGCAGGTCGTGACGAACTGGTCGTCGCGGGCGTACTCGCGGACGATGCCCGCCTGCCAGGCGATGAAGTCCGCGGTGACCTCGGCCTGATAGCGGCGCCAGGCGAGGTCGTACTGCGGGAAGGTGTTTCCGTCGGGACGCCAGAGCTCGTTCCAGTCGTCGATGCGGTGCGACCAGTAGGTCAGCCCCCATTCGCGATTCAGTGTCGCCACGTCGCCGTACTTCTCGCGGAGCGATCGAACGAAACCGGTGAACACACCGTGGTTGTGGAGTAGTTCGAGTCCGGGCTCGTTGTCGACCTGGAAGCCGATCACCGCCGAGTGCACCGCGTACCGTGCGATGATCCGCCGGATGACACGCTCGGCGTGGAACCGGAAGGCGGGATGCGAGTAGTCGATCTCCTGGCGGGCGCCCCAGGCGATGCGCTCGCCCGTTGCGCGTTCTCCCGCGATCTCGGGGTAGGCGGTCTGCAGCCACGGGGGCACCGCGTACGTCGGGGTGCCCAGGACCACGTGGATACCGCGGGCGTGTGCCTCATCGAGGATGCGCGCCATCCACTCGAGTTCGAAGTGCCCGTCGCGCGGCTCCCAGGTCGACCACACCGACTCTCCGACCCGGATCACCGTGATGCCGGCACGGACCATCAGGTCCAGATCCTGCGTCAGCCGATCGGACTGGTGGTACTCGGGGTAATAGGCCACCCCGAACAGGATCCCCGGGGCGAGAGCGGGCGTCGTTGCGAGCATTGGTGCGGGTACTCCATGTCTCTGGATCCGAACTGTTCTCGGTAACAGTTACCGGATGCCGTACATTGTTACCGATAAAAGTAAGCAAACGCAAATGCCATGATGGTCAAGGACGAGAATTGACCGAACGGACACCGACGGGGGCACGGCGTGGATGAGCGACTCCCAGAAAGAGAGCGAATGGCCGGCACGCGCGACGCCAACCGACCCGACCCCGCCGTGGCCCGGCGGAACACGACGATCTACGACATCGCCCGGGCTGCGGAGGTCTCACACCAATCGGTGAGCCGCTACATGCGCGGGCTCGATATGCGAGCGTCCACCAAAGCGAAGATCGAGAAGGCGCTCGAGACGCTCAGTTACCGCCCCAACTTGTCTGCCCGGGCGCTCATCACCGGCCGCTCCCACCGTATCGGCGCGCTCACCCACGAGGTCAACCAGTACGGACCGGGCCTCATCATCCAGGGCGCCACCTCGGCAGCACGGGAAGCCGGGTACCTGCTGGATGTGATCGCGCTCGACATGGCCGACCCGAACGAGCTCGACGAGGCACTCAGCCAGCTCCTGCAGTACGACCTCGACGGCATCCTCGCCTTCGCGTCGACCGACGGCGTGAAGGCCGTGTTCGAGCAGATGGACTTCGGCGTTCCCGCTCTGATCGCGGCCGAAGAAGAGGACTTCCAGGTCGAGTCGTCCTTCGACCGCGCGGGCGTCGGCCAGCTCGTCTCGCACCTCGTCGGGCTCGGCCATGAGCGCCTACTGCATATCGCGGGTCCCGAAGTGTATTCGGCTGCCAGGAACCGACGGCGCGCGTTCGAAGCGGCGCTCAGCCATTTCGGCCTGGAAGCCGCCGGCGCGGCGCAGGGCGACTGGTCCGCGCGATCCGGATACGAAGCCGTCATGGCCCTTCCCGTAAAGTCGCTGCCGACGGCGATCGTCGCCGGAAACGACCAGATGGCCCTCGGGGCCATGCACGCGCTCGCGGAGCGGGGTCTCCAGGTCCCGGGAGACGTCAGCGTGACCGGAGTGGACGATACGCCCGAGTCCGCGTACTTCACTCCGGCGCTGACGACGATCCGCCTCGACTTCCGGGTGCAGGGGAAAAACGCCCTCGTGTCCCTGCTGAACGAGATCGGAGAGGACGCAGACCGTCCCAGCTTCCTGCCGCCGCCCACCCTCGTGGTGCGAGACTCCACCGGTCCCGTCGGAGGGCGGCGACCCTGAACGAGAACGTGACACGGCCGTCATTCTTGGCTCGCCTCGGACCAGCGCCCTTACTGCGCGATCAGCGGTGCGAAGGTGATTTGATCAATGTTCGCGGTCTGATTCGACCCTGACGCGCGTACACAGTGACACGCACAAGCTCAATCCCGATTCGAACGACGGACGCCAGACCACGGCGTCGTCGGCCTGGGCCACGGCGAGGTGCGGGTTTATCCCCTGGAACCAGGTCGGGACGACCGCGTCACCTTCGCTCTGGCTGATCAGCGTCACGACACGGTGCACCAGCCGGAGTCGTTCCACGGCAGTCGGCGACGGATGACGATCGGTTCCTGATCGAATCGTTGTACGCCTTCAGCTCGGCGGTGGACCGCTCTGTCCCGAAGCGTTGGGCAGGTTCCTCGCCCGGCGTAGCCACAAACGCACGGCGCTTGACAACGCAATCGCTGTCCGCGATGATCACGATGTTGACGTAAACATCACGTCGAGCGCAGCGGCGATCGGACGAGCTTCCCTCTCGAAACCGTTCTTCTCCGGCGCGCCAAAATTGAAAATCCAAAGGAGATCAATGACGATCACAGTCCGTCCGCGCAAGCTTCGGTCACGACTCGCAATACTGGCTGCGGCGGTCGGGGTGGCAGCCATATTGACGGGCCCAGCCCTTCCCGCACAGGCCGCGACCAACCAGTTCAGAGGGGTGAACTGGGCGGACACGCGGGACAACTACAACTCGGGCTGGGCCATCCCGGACGGCCTTGCATCAGGCGACAGCTACTCGACCATTCACTCCATTGCCGATAGCTACATCACGGCATTCAAAAACAACCTGGGAGCCAACACCGTCAGGCTCCCGATCAATCCTCCGGGCGTGAATTCGGTGTGGTGGGGGCGATACAAGGGCGCCATCGACGCGGCCCTGTCCGACGGAATGAACGTCATCCTCAGCGCCTGGACGGAGAGCAATACGACGGGCACCATCACGAACATGTCGGACTGGAACACGATGTGGAACACCGTGGTGAACGACTACGGCAGCAATTCGAACGTGTACTTCGAGCCGCTGAACGAGCCGTTCGGGTACTCATCCAGCCAGTGGATCTCGATCTGCTCGTCGTGGCTGTCGGCTCATTCCAGCGTCCCGCGCGGACGGGTGATCATCAGTGGGACCGGCTACAACGACAACGTCACCAGCGTCGGCGCGGCTAGCGCACTGAGCGGCACGCTCCTCTCGCTGCACTTCTACAGCACCTGGGCGAATTCCACGCAAGAGTCGGATTGGGTGTCGAACCTGGACGGCAGGATCGGCGCCTACCAGAGTCGAACGATCATCGACGAGTTCGGTGGCCCGATGACGACCGGTATCAACTACCTCGCGAACCACAACGGTCAGCTCGTGCAGTCCTACTTCGCGGCCGTCACGGATACTGCCCGCTCCACCGGGATGGGCACCGTTGTGTGGGCCGGGCTCAAGACGGGCGACAACTACTCGATGGAAAGCCACAACGGGAGCGGTTTGAGCAACAATAACTCCTCAGCCGTCACGCAGGTGCGATGGGGGTGGGGCCTCTAGCTGAGGCCTCGGGTCGAGCTCGATCCGGTTCGAGCTCGACCCGATTCGGTTCCGTTCCGTTCCGTTCCACGAACGGTCAGTCGTAACCGAGAATGCAGCTGTCCGAGATGTCGAGCCCCAGGTCGTCCTCATCCTCGGTCGGCGGGATTTCAGCGTGGCCGATTGCGGTATCCGAAGTGTGATCTCCCATGATCCATCAGCCCTCCACCGTCGCCACGGTTCTCTTGCGTCAGTCCAACTTCGCGCGCTCTTCCCGCACGATCTTTTCGGGAAGCGGGAAATAGATACCTTGATCGAGTATCGCTCGCTGCCCGTCGCGGCTGAGCACATAGCGCAGGTATTCGCGCGTTCCCTCCGCCTGCGGGCCTTCTGCTCCCGCGTCGATGACAAGGTAGACATTGCGAGCCAGCGGGTACGTGCGCTTCGCGAAGGAGTCCATGTCCGGGACGACATACTCATCACCGCCACGCGAGGCGAGCGGCACTGATTTGACCTGTTCCACCCCGTTCGCGTGATACAAGCCTGCGAGCGCGATCCCGTACGGGTCCTTGGACAGCGACACCATCATGTCTTTGGTGGTCAGCGACCCGGGGGCCTCCTGCTTCGACCCTGCTTCGACGTATTCGCGGTAGTTCGGATTCCACTTGCGTCCGCCGCCGAACACCTCTCGTTCGAAGAACGTGGTCATCCCGGTTTGAGCGAAACCGTATGTCTGGATCGGAGCTTCAGCCCAGTGCCCGCGCAGGCCGAGCTGACCCCAGACCCGGAGGTCCTGGTCGGCATCTCGCGCGGCGTCGGGGTTCCAGCGGATCTCCTTGAATCCACCTGTCCTCGCGGCGCCGAACATGCCGTCCAACTGGTCGATCGTGAGGCCTGCGATCGGATTGCTCTCGTGCACGAAGATTGCGAGCCCGTAGCTGCCCCCGGCGACATCCAGAGCACCCGTCGCCACGGCGATCTCGGCCGGCATTCGCCGAACCTTCTCCCCGAAGGAGAGGAACTCTGTGAGTACTGACTCGCGCCCGCTCGCGCCGAGGTCGGCAGTGCCGGCGATCACGCCGATGATGCCCGACGCTTTGCAGAGATCGTCGTCGAACTGCGCCTCAGGATGGAAGTGGCGGAACCCCTCCTCCCACCGTGGAACCATATCGGCCAACGAGACACCGAAATGGCGGAGCACGCCGGAATAGCTGAACCGGGGGACATACGGCGGCAGGCTTTCGACCGACCGCACGATTTCTTCACTGTATTTCACGATTCTCGCAATCCGACCGAGGTCGCGCACGGGACGCTGAGGAAGGTCATGTGTTCTGGTCGCGGAGCACGGTGACCGTGCTGTCGTCGTTGAGGATGAACAGACTTCCCGCAGCGGTGTGGATGAGTCCACTGATGGCTCCGGGCGCAGGGTCGTGTCCGAGTTGGGTCACGCCGACCGGGCCGTCGGACACGAAGTCGTAGACCAGCAGCTGGCGACACGACGAGCCGACGATGAAGAGCCGCTTCTGCGGGTTCACGACCCAGTTCGCCGGTGCGTCGACCACGTCGATCGTGCGCGTCACGACGTGGTCCGTGCCGGAGACTGCAGCCACTGTGCCTTTACCTGTTGCTGCGTCACCCGCTCCCAGCACCCACATCTCGTCCCGGCCGTTGATGGCCATGATCGGCAGCATCCGGAACGGACGATGATTTACAGGGACGGTCGCGAGGACCTCATCATCCGCGATGCGGATGACAGTCACCGTGTCATCGGCCTCATTGGAGATGTAGATGTTTCCGTGCTCACGGAAGATGGCGTTCCGGTTCGGACGGTGCCCGACCGGGATCCTGCAGATGACCTCGTTGGTGTTGTCGTCGAACACGGTGACATCGTCCGATTCCGTGCTGACGACGTAGGTCTTGCCGACCGGCTTGGTGATCGGCTTGTAACTGGCTCCCCACGGCTGCCCCCACTTCGGTAGCCCGCCGACTCCGATCGTCGAGACGACCTGTGCGGACGACACATCGACGGCGGTCACCGTTCCGTTTCCCTCGTTGAGGGTGTAGACGATCCCCCGGTCGAACGCGGGCATGGTGCCGGTGGGGGCACTTCCGGCCGTCAGCGCGACTCGCTCGATCACCGTTCGGGTCTGCGGATTGACAATCACAGCCTCGTCCGCGGAGCGCAGCGCGACGACCCCCACGTTGCATCCCGCATCGAACGAGAAGTGCGCCGCCCCGCGTCCGATGCGCCAGCGATCGATCACATGACCGTCCGCATGGTCGAGCACGGTAATGGTGTCGCCGCCCGTGTCGGAGACCCAGACGTGCCCGGACTCCTTCACATATCCGAGGTGGAGATGCGGGCCGGCGCCCACATCGACAGTCATCACCTCGCGGTACCGCACCGGGGCGACCCCGGACTGCACGGCGGTCACCGACTCACCGCTGAACATTTGCTCGTCATTGTGCAAGTTCCTCTCGTCTGGACGTCGAACTCGCGCGGTGACACTCGGCCGATCGCGCGTCAATCAAACCAAACCTATTCTTACGACGAACCACTATCTAGTATCGATCGAACGGGCGTTATATTCAAAGCTACCGATGAGTGCCCAAGATCGCAAACAATCTGCGAGAATGATGCAATGCCAAGGGATCAAGAGTGGCGGCTCGGCGAACTCCTCGGGCTCGCAACTCATACAGCGATGAGCGCGGGCGGCCTTCTCATGGAGCGATTCGGCGATGTCAGCCACATCGAGACCAAAGCGGGCAGCGGAGACGTCGTGACCGAGGTCGATCGCGCGTCCGAGTCCCTCATTATTCAACAGCTACGCGATGCACGGCCACACGACGGCGTGATCGCTGAGGAGAGCGGAGCGTCCGCCGGAAGCACAGGCCTCACCTGGGTGGTCGACCCGCTGGATGGCTCGGCCAACTACATCCACGGAGCCACCCCTTTCGCCGTATCGATCGCGGTCTGCGACGCCATCGAGGGGCGCAGACTGTCCCCGCTCGCTGGTGTGGTTTTCGATCCCGTCCATGGCGAGCTCTTTTGCGCCGCCCGCGGGATGGGCGCCACTCTGAATGGCGCCGCACTCCAGCGTCGCCAGGGCCGCGCGCTCGACGGCGCCCTCATCGGAACCGGGCTCGCCCATACACAACCCCTGAGGCGCGCGCAGTTGTCGGTGCTTGGACGACTTCTCCCCCACGTCGGAGACCTCCGTCGCTCGGGAGCCGGCGCCGTCGACCTGTGCTGGGTCGCCGTCGGGAGGATCGAGGCCTTCTTCCAGCCAGGACTGAAGATCTGGGACTTCGCCGCTGCGCAACTCATCGTGACGGAGTCTGGGGCCGGCTTCGGCCTCGCCTCCGGGCTGGAAGGCAGCACCGAGACCGTCATCGCCACAGCACCGGAAATCGAGACCGAGTTCCTGGCCGCGCTCTACGCCTCGGGCATTGCTCCCCTCCTCCCCACAAGTGCGGACCAAACAGGACGCCGAGAATGAGAACGATACTTCCGCCGCAGGCGGTCCTGGTTCCACCGGAGGCGGAACTCGTGTTCCAAGGCGTGGTGTTCAGTACGTACCAGTGGCAACAGAAGACCTTCGACGGCAGCTGCCAGACCTTCGAGATGCTGAGACGGCCCGACACTGTTCAGGTCATCGCTGTGAAAGACGATGCCATCGTGATCCTGCACGAGCGGCAGCCCGGAGGTCCGTGGTACTACTCGATGCCCGGCGGCCGGCATGATCGCGAGTCGGAAACCGAACTCGGCGCGGCACGAAGGGAGCTCCTCGAGGAGACCGGCCTGACCTTTTCCGAGTGGAAACTGCTCGAAGTGACCCAACCGCATCCCAAGATCGAGCACTTCGTCTACGTCTTCCTCGCGAGCGGATTCGAACGCGCGACGACGCCGACCCCCGACAACGGCGAACAGATCCACACGCGATTCGTCCGGCTCAACACCGTGAAAGTTTTAGCGACACGACCAGACGCTCGTGGAATCCCCACCAGGATTCTCGATCGGGTGGCGAGCATCGATGCTTTGCTCCAGTTGCCGGCACTTCATCCCCCGATGTAGCGCACGTCGTCACACGCCGTGCATGCCGGCTGATACCCCTCGATGTGCCACGCGTTACAGTGTTCAACGCACGGCAACGCATCCTGCGCGTGCAAGGAGGATGGAGACGCGATGAAGACGAGCCCGGATCAGCTCACCGAGGCCACGGAAACCCAAGAAGCCACAAAGGAGTCGAAGAACCTCACCTGGCTTATTCTGGTCTACCGAGTTCCCAGCGAACCGACGCGGCTCAGGGGCGCGGTCTGGCGCAAGCTTCGCAACCTCGGTGCGGTGTATATGCAGAACTCCGCCGCCGCCATCCCGCGCACCGTGTCCACCGAGCGCACGATGCGCGCGCTTCGCAAGGAGATCGTCGAGTCGATGTCCGGCAAGGCCTTCTTGATCAACTCGTCGTCTGTTGCAAGCGACGCGGACCTCCGCGCCATGTTCAACGAGGCGCGCAACGACGAGTATGAAGAGATCCTCGACAAGTGCAAGGACTTCCACACCGGCATCGACAAGGAGATCCGGGAGGAGCACTACACCTACGGCGAGCTCGAGGAGAACGAAGAGGACCTCCAAAAGCTCCGCGGCTGGTACGAAAAGGTGAAGACGCGAGATGTGCTCGGCGCAGCGAAGGCTCAGGAAGTCGTCGCCGCACTCGCCGAATGTGCCGAGAAGCTCGAAGCGTTCGCGTCAGAGGTATACGAGGCCGACAACGCTTCGCTCTGACGAAGAGGCGCGGGCGGAGGTCGATGTGATCCTCCGCCCGACCCTCAACCGATCGGGGTCAGCTTGGAGAGAATCTGAACGACGTTCGGTTTGCTTGCGACCGGCAGGGTATAGGGGTCGCTCGCCGATGGCCAGCCGCTGAAGACATCTGTGCGCCAGATGCCCGTCACGGCCGCATAGCCCAGCGGGACAACCGGAACATCGTTGATCAGTATGGTCTGGAGAGCGTCGATCGCCTTCGTGTAACCGGCGGATCCCGTCTGCGACGCCGCCATCGTGTGAAGCAGCGTTCCCGCCTTCGGATTGCTGTACCGTTCCCAGTTCCTGATCGCGCTTCCACCGATCGGAGCAACGGGCTGCACCACGAGGCTGGTGAGCGCGTCGTAGGCGGAGCCCGTGCCGCCCGATGCGCGGATCGTCAGCTGGAAGTCGCCGGACGCGAGATCGTGGCGCCACGCCACGACGGACTCCGTTTTCGTCACGACTTTGATGCCGGCCGCCTTGAGCTCCTCGGTGAGCAGTGTTGCCGTCCTCGTCCAATCGCCGTAGGTCGCGTTGGCCGGCACAGTGAATGAAATGGAAAGCGGGGCACCTTTCGGGGTGACGAAGTACCCATCAGAACCCAGCTTGTAACCGGCATTCTTCAGCGTCGACTTCGCCGTGGAGGCGGACCCCTTGCCGAAAGTGAGATTCTTGTATTTCGATGCAATCAGATTCGGTGATCCGTCGAGACCAGTCTGATTCTTGGTGGCCGTAGCACCGGGACCGAACGAGGCGGTGGCGATGGCCGAACGATTCGCGGCCTGGCTGATCGCCTTTCGTACGGCGACGTCAGCCGTCGGCCCCGTAGCATTGTTCGGGAACAGATAGATACTGACGCCGAGGTTGACGGTGTAGCTGCCGAGGGTCTTGGCCGAGGTGGCGGTGATCGTTGCCGGGTCGGAGTTCGACGTGGCTATCCAGTCGACTTGCTTACCCTCGACGGCGGCATCCATGCTGCTCTCCGAGTCGTAGGAGAGGTACTGGACCGTGTCGACCTTCGGCAAGCCCTTCTGCCAGTAGTGGGAATTCTTCTGAAATGTGATGACCTGTGGCGTGAAGGACTTGAACGCGTATGGTCCGGTGCCGATCGGGGAGGTGTTGGCAAAGGTCACGGGATCCGCCACCGTGGACCACTGTTTCTGCTGTACCGGCGTGGTCAGGAACCAGAGCGTTTGGAACGCAGGCTGTGTGAAGTCGACCCGAACGGTCGTCGTATCGACCGCCGTCGCAGATAGCAACGGCAACCCGTAGAAGTTCAGGGCCTTGTTTTTCGCCATGATGCCATACGTGTACGCCACGTCCTTCGCTGTGAACGCTGTGCCGTCGGACCACTTCACGCCCGGGCGAAGGTCGATCGTCAATTGTGTGCCGTCGCTGTTCCAAGTGTCCTTCTTCGCGAGCCAGGGCGTCGTCGTGGACGTCGCGTAGTTGACCAGCATGAGAGGTTCGTAGATGGTCGACAGCGAATACCCACTGGCGCTCTGCGTCGCCTGGAGAAAGGGGTTGAACTGGTCGGTGAACGGCCCGGTAGCCGTGGCCGCCATACGAAGAGTGGTCGGACCGTGCGGCGCCGAACCGGCCGGCTTGGCGCCTCCACCGGTGCAGGCAGCAAGGATCAACATGAGGACGACACCGGCAACGACCGCCGCCGACCTCGAGATGTGCGACTTCACTGTCATGAGCTACTCCATCGTGGCTAGACGTAAGCGACGCCGCGGGCGCA
>DASYGJ010000042.1:0-4412 GCA_035999915.1 Leifsonia sp. | reverse complement strand
AGGTGGGCAGGTTCACGCAGTCCCAGGATCGCTTCGGTCATCCGGGTGGCGGCGACGGAGGCGGCGACATCGTGCATCCGGATGATGCGGGCCCCGTTCACGATCGAGATCACCGCGGCCGCGATCGAGCCCTCGAGGCGGGCACCACGATCGGCGTCGAGGGTCTCGCCGATGAAATCCTTGTTCGAAACGGCCGCGAGGGTCGGATAGCCGAGGTCGGCGATCACGCTCAGCCGACGCGTCAGCTCCAGCGAGTGGAGCGTGTTCTTGTTGAGATCGTGGCCGGGATCGACGACGATGCGCTCCTCCGGGATGCCCGCGGCGAGCGCTCGCTCGACGCGCTCGGCCAGGAAGGCCGCCACCTCCGCCGCGACGTCGTCGTACTGCGGACGGGGAAACGGGGTGCGGGGCGCCGCGAGGCTGTGCGTGATCACCAGGGTCGCCTCGCTGTCAGCGATGACCTGGAGCAGCGCCGGATCGCTCAGCCCGGTGGTGTCGTTCACGACGGTCGCGCCGGCGTCGATCGCCAGGCGCGCGACGCCCGAATGGAACGTGTCGACCGAGATGACCACATCCGATCCCGCGCGGAGCTCGGCGATCACAGGAACGACGCGGTCCGCCTCCTCCTTGACCGGGATGGGCGCGCCGGGTGCGAAGGGCGCCCCGCCGATGTCCACCCAGTCCGCTCCGGCCGCCACCGCGTCGAACGAGGCGGCGACCGCACGATCGAGCGCGAACGTGCGGCCCTGATCGAAGAACGAGTCAGGCGTTCGGTTGACGACCGCCATCACCGCGACACGGCGCGAGAAATCGAACGTGCGGGCGCCGATGGTGCGAACGGGGATGCGGAGCGGCGGCAGATACGGTGAGGCGGCGTCAAGGGCACAATCAGAGGCTGGCAAGATCCACGCTCTCGTCGGCGAGGCGGCCACGGTCGACCGGCGCGCCCTCGCGGATGAGCCGCTGCACCTGGTCGTTCACATCCCAGACATTCACGTTCATCCCCGCCACCACGCGGTCGTCGCGCAGCCAGAATGCGATGAACTCGCGCGCATCCTCGTCGCCGCGGAACACGACGTCCGCCTCCGCAGCGAGGGGCGCATAACCCGAATACTCCATGCCCAGATCGTATTGGTCGGTGTAGAAGTACGGGATATCGTCGTACACCGCGTCGCGGCCGAGGATCGCGTGGGCGGCCACTTTGCCGCCCGCGATGGCGTTCGCCCAGTGCTCGTTGCGCAGGTGCTGCTGGATGGCCGGCAGGTACGGGTCGGCCACATCCCCGACCGCGAAGACGTCTTCGACGCTGGTGCGCATCGAGGCGTCGGTGAGGATCCCGTTGCCGAGGGTCAGCCCCGAGCGTTCGGCGACAGCCGTGTTCGGGGATGCGCCGATCCCGACCACCACGATGTCGGCCGGCAGACGGTCGCCGTCGCCCGTCACCACCTCCCGGGGACCGTCGTCGCTGCCGTCGATGGCGACGACCGAAGCGTGGTTGCGGAACTCCACCCCGTTTTCGCGGTGGAGTCGCTCGAACACGCGCCCCAGCTCGGGTCCGATCGCCTTCGAGAGCGGCACGGCGGAGCTCCCCACGACGGTCACCTCGTTGCCGTATCCGCGCGCCGCGGCGGCGACCTCGAGTCCGATCCAGCCGGATCCGACCACCACGACCCGGCGGCCACCGACGGCAAGCGCCCCCCGCAGCCACTCGCTGTCCCCGAGAGTGCGCAAGGTGAACACGGCGCCGTGGCCCGCGCCGGGAACGGTGAGTCGTCGTGGACTCGCGCCGGTCGCGAGAACCAGGCTGTCATAGGTGAGTCGTGCTCCCCCGGCGACGAACAGTTCATGCGCTGCCGGGTCCAAGGATCCCGCTACCGTCTCCGGCAAGAGTTCGACCGCATTGTCGGCGTACCAGGCCTGAGGATGCACGAAGACCGTCGAGCGTTCGGCCTCACCCTTCAGATACTCCTTCGACAGCGGCGGCCGGATGTATGGCGCGTGCTCCTCGGCGCCAAGCAGGAGAATGCGTCCGTCGAACCCCTGCTCGCGCAATTCGGTGGCGGTCGTCGCTCCCGCGAGTCCTGCGCCGGCGATGACGACGGTGGGCTTGGTCATGGCGTCCTCCTGGATGATCGGGCCGGGCCGATGTGGCGCTGCCTCCCCAGCATCCACTCTTCGCACGGCCACCGCCAGATCCCCACATCAACTGCACACCGTTCACTTTCAGCTAAGCCACAGCTGACGCGCAGATACTATTCTGCATGAACGCCGGACCCCGCATTCTCATCGTCGACGACGAGCCCAACATCCGCGACCTCCTCACCACCAGCCTCCGCTTCGCCGGGTTCGCCGTGCGCGCCGTCGGCAATGGTGCACAGGCCATCTCCGCGGTCCTCGAAGAGGAACCCGACCTGATCATCCTCGACGTGATGCTTCCCGACATGAACGGCTTCGGTGTCACCAAGCGCCTGCGCGGCGCCGGATACACCGCACCGATCCTGTTCCTCACCGCGAAGGACGACACCGAAGACAAGATCACCGGTCTCACCGTCGGCGGGGACGACTATGTCACCAAGCCGTTCAGCCTCGACGAGATCGTCGCCCGCATCAAGGCCATCCTGCGGCGCACCATGCAGGCCGACGAAGACGCGGTCATCCGCGCGGGCGAACTCACCATGGACCAGGACACCCACGAGGTCTTCGTCGGCGACACGGCGATCGAGCTCTCCCCCACCGAGTTCAAACTGCTGCGCTACCTGATGCTCAACCCCAACCGTGTGCTCAGCAAGGCGCAGATCCTCGACCACGTGTGGGAGTACGACTTCAACGGCGACGCCGGAATCGTGGAGTCGTACATCTCCTACCTGCGCCGCAAGGTGGATGCGCACTCCAGCGAGCCGCTCATCCAGACCAAACGCGGATTCGGGTACATGCTCAAGGCGGCCAAGGCATAACTCCAGCTTCGCTTCGTAAACTGGCGGCCTGATGCACGCACGATTACTCGACCGTTGGAACGCGATCTCCCTGCGCACCAAGATCACCGGGGTGACCGTGCTGATGCTGACGCTCGGGCTGCTCGTGACCGGAATCGGCACGATGACCATGCTGAAGCCGGTGCTGCTCAGTCAGCTCGACGCGCAGCTGAACGCCGCATCCCAGCCCAACAACCTCAACTCGTATCTGGGGTCGACCGCGTCCAATGGAGACAAGGTCGCCTCCGACGGCAGCACATCGCCGTACTTCGCGGCACTCTACGACTCCGACGGCACGCTGATCCGGTCGAACTGGGACAACATGCCAGAGGCGCGCCGGCCCGATGTTCCGAGAAAACTGACGCTCGTGCAGGGCAAAGACCTCAGCCAGAAGGCATACGACCTGTGGAGCGCCGACCACCACACCCAGTACCGTGCGCTCGCTCAGACGGTCACGCTGGTCGCCCCGGCCGGCTCTCTCGGAACGGCCATCGTCGCCACCTCCACCGGCCAGATCGACACCGTGATGGCCAGCTTCCTCGCGATCTTCCTCGGGTTCGGTGTGATCGTGGTGATCGTCGGCGCCGGCCTCACCCGGATGCTCGTGACCACGACCTTCGCCCCGTTGCGCGGCGTGGAAGAGACCGCCGCGGCCATCGCCGACGGTGACTTCAGCCAGCGGCTCGGCGGCGCGACCCCCAACACCGAAGTCGGGCGCCTCAACCGCTCCCTCAACACGATGCTCAACCGCATCGACCGCGCCTTCAACGACCGCGCCAAGACGATCGATCAGATGCGGCGGTTCGTCGGCGACGCCAGCCACGAACTCCGCACCCCACTCGTCTCCGTTCGCGGCTACGCCGAACTGTACCGGATGGGCGCCCTGCAGACCCCCGAAGACGTCGCCCAGGCGATGGACCGCATCGAGAAGGAGGCCATCCGGATGGGCGGCCTGGTCGAAGACCTGCTCGAACTGGCCCGCCTCGACGAGACCAAGCCGCTCGACCTGCAACCGGTGAACCTCGTGCCGATCGCCCGGGACGCCGCAATGGATGCCATGGCCGGCTCCCCGGGACGCATCGTGACGGTGCTCGTGCCCGACCCCATCCTGTCGCCGCGCGTGCCGTCCGACGAGCCCGGAATCGAGACGGTCCCGCTGTCGCTCGCCGACCAGCCCGGTCGCCCGATCAACGCCACAGGACCGATCGCGTTCGCCGGCGCGACACTCGCGCGGTTGCGAAGCCGCCGGCCCCGCCGCGGAACGGCGGCGATCCCCATCCTCACCGACGAGACGCTGATGATGCTGCCGCCGGCAGCCATCGCCGAGCCGGCGATCGTGATGGCGGAAGAGAACAAGATCCGCCAGGTGGTCACCAACCTGATGGGCAACGCACTGCGGTTCACGGCGAACGACACCCCCATCGAGATCGTCGTGCAGGT
>DASYGJ010000365.1:0-2515 GCA_035999915.1 Leifsonia sp. | reverse complement strand
CGGAGGATGGGAGGTCCTGGTCCAGGATCTTGACGACAGTCCCGCGCAACAGGTGTTCCTCCCTGCCGGGTCCGCTCTGGCGACCTCCAGCACGCAGAAGCGCCGTTGGCGCCACGACGGCCGCAACATCCAGCACATCTTCGACCCTGCCTTCGGCACACCTGTCGTTCCCGAGTGGGGTTCCGTGACGGTCGCCGCGAGAAGCTGCCTTCGGGCCAACGCGTTGAGCACGGCCGCGATCGTGCGAGGCCGAGGTGCAGCCGGCTGGCTCGCCGAACAAGGCGCCGACGCGCGCCTCGTCGACCTCGTCGGCCGCGTGATCACGGTGGGCTCCTGGCCGCGTCCGGCCGACGCCGTGCCTGAACCGGTCCGAGGGTCTGAACCGGTCCGAGGGTCTGAACCGGTCCGAAGGCCCGAAACGGTGGGGAGCGCGACGCGATGAACGAGATGCTGTGGGCGTTCGGACGGGCCAGCGGGATCATCTCCCTGGTGCTGTTCACGGGGACCGTGCTTCTTGGCATCCTGACAAGGTCGGGTCGCCCGCTTCCGGGGATCCCGCGGTTCTCGATCTCACTCGTGCACCGCAACGTCTCTTTGCTGGCACTGGTGTTCCTGGTGCTGCACGTCGGGACGCTGATGTTCGATTCCTACGCGAAGCTGAACCCGCTGGATGTCGTCGTTCCGTTCCTGGGCTCGTTCAAACCGTTCTGGCAGGGACTCGGAACCGTCGCGTTCGACCTGATCATCGCGATCGTGATCACTGCCCTCCTGCGGCGATGGATCGGTCAGCGCGTCTTCCGGTTCGTGCACTGGTTCACCTACGCAATGTGGCCGATCGCTCTGTTCCACGGAATCGGCAACGGGACGAACGGCACGAGCGGCTGGTTCCTGCTGCTCTCGGCCGCGTGCGCCTTCTTCGTGGGCGTTGCCATCGTGTGGCGGCTTTCGACAGGCTTCCTCGAGACCTCCCGGTCCCGCGCGCTGGCCGCCGACCCGCTGGCTGCCGACCCACTCACCCCCAGCGCGCTCGCCGCCAAGAGAGAGAGACTCCGATGACGATGACGCTCGACAGCGCCTCCTTCGCGGCGGTCGATCGGCCGGCAGGCGCGAAACGTCTTCTCGCGGCCGGTCATGAGGCCGCGGAGGACGCGCATCTGCGGACGTTCGGGCCGTTGCCGTTACGGAAGAGTGCGGCTCTGCTCACCGAACTCGAAGCATCCGGACTCGCCGGGCGCGGTGGCGCTGGATTCCCGACCTGGCGCAAGCTTGCGGCGGCGGAGAACTCGCGCTCATCCCGCTCGCGCCGTCACTCACCCATCGTCATCGGGAATGGCGGGGAGGGCGAGCCGCTGAGCTGGAAAGATGCGGTGCTTCTGCAGAATGCTCCTCACCTGGTGATCGACGGTCTGCTGACGGCAGCGCGTGCGATCGGCGCCGGGAATGTCATACTCTCGGTCGGTAGCGACACGATCGCGGCGGTGCGGGCCGCCATCGATGGGCGGAGTGATGATGCCCGCCATATCGAGCTCGTCGTGGCCGCCGACGGTTTCGTCTCCGGGGAGGCCGGTGCGGTCGTGAACGCCATCGAGAACGGTGACCCGCGTCCCACCGATCGCACGATCCGCCTGACCGAATCCGGCCTGAATCGGCGGCCGACGCTGGTGCAGAACGTGGAGACGCTGGCACATCTGGGACTGATCGCGCGTTTCGGCGCAGACTGGTTCCGCACGGTCGGAGCGCCCGACGATCCCGGAACTCGACTGGTGACGGTGACAGGAGACGTGGCACGCGAGGGCGTGTTCGAGGTGGCGACGGACACGACGGTGGAGCAGGTGATCCGTTCGACAGGGACGGACCCGGCCTCAGCCTCAGCGGCACTCGTCGGTGGATACCACGGCACCTGGATCCCATCCGCCGCGTTCTCTGCGCCGCTGTCACCGCGAGGGCTGGAGCCGTTCGACGCTCGACCAGGAGCCGGCATCGTCCATGTGCTCGGCCGAAACCGGTGCGGTCTGAGCGCGACGGCATCCATGGTGTCCTATCTGGCGGGGGAGACGGCCGGCCAATGCGGTCCCTGCATGTTCGGCCTTCCTGCACTGGCCGTGCGTTTCAGCGATCTGGCTCGGGGGACTGCTGCCCGCGCCAACGCTGCAGAACTCGTGCGGCTGTCGGACTCGATCGTCGGTCGCGGGGCGTGCTACCACCCCGACGGAACCGTGCGCCTGATCCGAAGCGCGCTCGCCACCTTCGCGGGTGATGTGCGATCCCACGCTGCGGGCTACTGCACTCGCACGGAGGGCTGACAGATGGCGACGGCGCGAGCGCGTCTGCATATCGACTGGACGCTGTGCGACGGCCGCGGCCTGTGCACTGAGATCCTCGAGAGCGCGCTCGACCGCGACGACTGGGGGTACCCGCTCTCACGGCGCGGGCCGGCCGCGGAACGCTCGGATGTCCCGATCCGGGAGGTCGAGCTGGAAGCGGCACAAGAGGCTGTCGCCCTCTGCCCGATGCT
>DASYGJ010000359.1:0-27509 GCA_035999915.1 Leifsonia sp. | reverse complement strand
AGGTTCTTGCCCTCGGCCGTGTTGATACCGGTCTTGCCGCCGACCGCCGCATCCACCATCCCGAGCAGCGTCGTCGGCACCTGAACCAGCCGAACGCCTCGGAGCCAGGTGGCCGCCACGAAACCGGCGAGGTCGGTGACCGCGCCGCCGCCGAACCCGATCACCGCGTCGGAACGCGTGAAGTCGGCCTGGCCCATCACCTGCCAGCAGAACGCGGCGACCTCGACCCGCTTGGCGGCCTCGGCATCCGGAACCTCGGCCAGGAGCACCTCGTAGCGCCCGATCAGCGACGCACGAAGTTCGGCCGCCGCTGCACCCAGGGTCGGTGGATGCACGATCAGTACCTTGTTGACGCCGGCGCCGAGGTACGGCGAGAGGTCGCCGCGCAGTCCGCGGCCCACGATCACCGGATACTGGTCGTCGCCTGCGACGAGGATCTCGGTAGGCTGGTCGTGGGTTCGGTCGCCCGGCTCGCTGTCAGTCATCGCTGTCTTCCTTCGTGCTTGCTTCAGTGCTTGCTTCGTCGCTTGCTTCGGCGCTTTCTCGTGCTTCCTCCGCGATGGAGTGCGCTTCGATCCAGAGCGCGATCTCCTCCACGATGGTCGCGACAGGACGGTACGACGTATCGGAGGTGTAGCCCGCGAGCGAGTTGTAGAGGTCGGTTCGCTGCTCCACCAGGCGCTTCCAGGAGTCCAGATCTGTGACGAGGGGACGTTTCGCGTTCGCTATCCGTTCCGCGATCGCCTCCGGCTTCACGGTGAGCAGAACGACCGAGGTGTTGGCGAGGTCGGAGCGCGTATCCGGATCGAGCACAGCACCGCCGCCGAGCGAGACCACTCCTGGCCCTCTGAGCGCCTCCACGACGGCTTCCCGCTCCAGTCTGCGGAAGTGCGGCTCGCCGTGATCGGCGAAGATCGCCGGGATGGGCCCGTGGTGCGAGACGATCACGGCGTCCGTGTCGACGAAAGGCAGGCCGAGGCGCTTCGCCAGACGTTTGCCGATCCGGCTCTTTCCGGCCGCGGGCGGCCCGATCAGAACGATGGTCACGATTCGGTGCTCAGGCGTACGGCGCAGAGAGGCGCGTCGTCGCCAGATTCTCGGGTATGGCCTCGAGATAGCCGCGCAGGTTGCGGGATGTCTCGGCGATCGAGTCGCCGCCGAACTTCTCCAGCACCGCGTTCGCGAGCACGAGGGCCACCATCGCCTCGGCCACGACCCCGGCCGCCGGAACCGCACAGACGTCTGACCGCTGGTGGTGCGCGGGTGCGGCCTCGCTCGTCGCGACGTCGACGGTGCGCAACGCATGCGGGATGGTCGCGATCGGCTTCATGCCGGCACGCACGCGCAGCACGGTCCCGGTGCTCATGCCGCCCTCGGTTCCGCCCGCCTTGTCGCTCGTGCGCGAGATCTCCCCCGCCTCCTGCACGAGTTCGTCGTGGGCTTCGGATCCGCGGCGCGTCGTGGTGAGAAAGCCGTCGCCGACCTCGACGCCCTTGATCGCCTGGATGCCCATCAGCGCCGCGGCGAGCTGCGCATCCAGTCGTCTGTCCCAGTGCACGTGCGAGCCGAGGCCCGGCGGAAGGCCGTAGGCCAGCACCTCCACCACGCCGCCGAGCGTGTCGCCGTCCTTGTGGGCGGCATCGACTTCGGCGACCATTCTGGCCGACGTCTCCGGATCGAAGCAGCGCAGCGGGTCCGCGTCCAGAACGGCGACGTCGCGGGGCTCCGGAAGGGGGAAGCCTTCGGGCACCCGAACCGGGCCGATGGAGAGTGTGTGGCTGACGAGGGTGATGCCGAGCTGCTCGAGGAACGATCGCGCAACGGCGCCGAGGGCGACACGGGCGGCCGTCTCCCGCGCGCTCGCACGCTCGAGGATCGGTCGCGCCTCATCGAAGCCGTACTTCTGCATGCCGACGAGATCCGCGTGACCCGGACGCGGCCGGGTCAGGGGCGCGGCGCGGCCGGACGCGAGCTTCTCGGGCTCCACCGGCTCGGCGCTCATCACGTCGACCCACTTCGGCCACTCGGTGTTGCCGATCCGCACGGCGATGGGGCTGCCGAGGCTGAACCCGTGCCGAACCCCGCCCGACAGCTCGAGCGCATCCTGCTCGAACTTCATGCGCGCACCACGGCCGTAGCCGAGCTTGCGGCGCGCAAGATCCGCCCGGATCGCGTCGAGCGTGATGGGCACGCCCGCGGGCAGCCCCTCGAGGAGGGCGATGAGTTCGGGGCCGTGGGATTCTCCGGCCGTGAGCCAACGAAGCATGATTCGATTGTGGCATAGCGGCGAAGGGCATCCCGCCGCGTACCGTTGCTCGCTGGGGTGCGGGCGTAAACGTCTCCGCCGCGCTTTCGTCGGAGAAGTCGTCCTATCCGGCAGTCGTCTTCTGTCGTTACGGAGAGTTTGGCGGCGTGTTGTGGGAAAAGTCCGACTCTCGGGAGGGAGTGCTACTCGGCGGCGACCTTTTCCGCCAGCGGGGCCCCGGTCGCGTCGATGCCGACGGCTTCGAGCATGGCGGCGAGAACCGCATCCTCGTCGTCGAGCGGCTGGAGCGGGTCGCCGGAGACGAAAATCCGCACCTGTAGGAGCGCCTGGTGCGCGAGCATGGCTAACCCGGACACGACCCGGCCCCCGACGGCCTGCCACGCGGAGGCGAGCAGGCTCGGCCACGGGTCGTACGACACGTCGAAGAGCAGCGAACGGCGGCGCGTGGAGTCGGTGTACAGCACATCCGTGCGCACACCGCCCGGGAGCGTGCTGATCACCAGGTCGGGGATGTCCAGCGACCGGTCGGCCTGACTGAGCGGCCGGATGCGCACCATCAGCCCCAGTTCGTGAGCAAGCGGCTCCAGCCACACGCTGCGTTCCAGAGAGCGAACGTAGATATCGACGCGCTCGGCGCCCAGTTCGGCCGCGGCCACGAGGGCGGAACCGGCCGTCGCACCCCCGCCCAGGATGTGCACGAACCGAGCGCTCTCCAGGCCGGCCGCCTCGAGAGCCCAGACGATTCCGGAGACGTCCGTGTTGAATCCCCGCACCACGCCGTCATCGAGCAGCACGGTGTTGGCGCCGCCGGTCTGCTCGGCCAGATGATCGGCCTCGGCGAGCAGAGGAATCACCGACTGCTTGAGCGGCATGGTCAGCGACAGCCCACGCCATTCCGGGCCCAGGCCAGCGAGGAAGTCGGCGAGAGTCTCCTCGGTCACGTCAGCGGTGTCGTACTCCCAGTCGAGACCGAGCGCCCGGTAGGCCGCTCGATGCAGCGCGGGCGACTTCGAGTGACCGATCGGCGAGCCGAGAACGGCCAGCTTGCGGACGGGCATCTTGGCCTTCTTCGCCGGCTTGGCCTTCGCCGCGGCAGGCTCAGGCGCAGGCTCAGGCTCAGGCTCAGGCGCAGGCTCAGGCTCTTCCTCCGCCGGCTCCTCGACCTCCGCAGCGAGCGCGGCCTCGGCGACGACAGCCTCCTCAGCCTCGGCCTCGCGCTCCGCCTCGACGAGCGCAGCGATGCCGGCCTCCGCCTCAGCCTCGGCGACGCCGTTCTCGGATCCGCTCACTGCGTTCTCGCGAAGTTCGAAATCGTCGATCGCGGCGTCCTCGAGATCGGTGCGGTCGGGGGTGTTCTTATCCATAGCCGGGGTTGTCCCTCATCCATTGCTGCCACTTTGCGACGGCGGCATCGTGTTCGGCCACCGTTGTCGAGAAGATCGTCTCACCTGTCTTCAGGTTCCACGTCACGAAGAACATCCAGGGGCCGTCGGCCGGATGCATCGCCGCATTGATCGCCAGGTCGCCCGGGTTCGAGATGGGGCCGACCGGAAGTCCCGGATGCACATACGTGTTGTACGGGTTACCGGCATCGGCGCGCTCTGCGTCTGTGGTGGTCACCGTATGCGTGTTGCCCGTCCCGTAAGCGACCGTGGCATCCGATTGCAGATCCCAGCCCTGCTGGAGGCGGTTGAGGAACACGCGCGACACCTTCGGGTAGTCGGCCGCCAGGCCCGCCTCCCGCTGGACGATCGATGCGAGCACGACTGTGTTCCACCGGTTCGCCGGGGCCACCCCGGCCTGATCGAGAGCCTGGAAGCTGCGGTCCACCATCGTCTTGATCACGTCGTGGGCCGTCTCGCCGGGCGTGAAGGTGTACGTCGCGGGGAACAGGAATCCTTCGAGAGTCTTCGCCTGCGCCGGCACTCCGAAGGCGGCCGGATTCGCGACAGCCGCTTGCAGATCGGCGACCGACAGCTTGGTGGCTTGGGCCACGATCGGCAGAATGTCTTTCTCGGCGGTGCCTTCGGGGATGACCGCCGTGTTCTGGACCCTCGACGAAGGATCCTGCAGGGCGACCAGCGCCGCTTGCGCACTCATCTGCTTCGCCAGCTTGAACGCGCCCGGCTGGAAGTCCACGGCTGGATGCTGGCGCAGCAACAGTGCGTAGAACGCGTCGTAGCTCTTCGTCACGCCGGACTTCTGGAGGTTGGTCGCCACGTCCGATCCCGTGTCGCCGCTCTTGATCTGGAACAGCACGGTGCCTGTCCCGTTGCCGGTGTAGTCGTTGTTCTTCGGAGTGATCGCGGCCACCAGCTTCGCGACCTCCGGCTGGAACACTGCGTAAGCTCCGCCGACGAGTCCGCCGAAGATCGCAAGGATGACGAGCGTCACCCAGAGCGGTTTCAGGCTGCGCTTCTTCTTCCTTTTCGGCGGCTCCTCGTGGGAGACGTAATGCTGCTGACGCCAAACGAGCGGCGAGTCGGTCGCTTCGCCGGGCTCACCCTCGGTCGTCGCCGTGGGGGTCAGTGCCTCTTGGACTTCGCGGGCCTCCTCGGCTTCGCGGGCCTCACGCGCTTCCCGTCGCGTCATCGGCTGACCGCTGCTCATCGTCGGGAAGTACGGCGGCTCGGGAGGTGAGCTCTCGCCGATCCCCGGGTTCTGTGGGTTCTGCGGCAAATCAGGGTCCAATGTTCGGTTCAAGGGGTTTGCCCGGCGGTTGGCCTGTCGTGCGCTCCGCATCGAGGGCATGCTGCAAAATTATCGTGGCGGCAACCTGATCCACCACCGGACGCGCGCTTTTCGAGTTCTTTCCCGATGCCCGGAGCGCGGAGTGGGCGGAGACCGTCGACAGTCGCTCATCCACCAGCCGCACCGGAACACCCACCTCGCGTTCGAGGGACTCGGCGAATCCGATCGCGTCAGCGGTCGAAGCCGTCTGGGCCCCCGAGAGCGCCAAAGGTAAGCCGACGATAATCTCGAAAACTCCGAGTTCGGTCACAATCTCGGCAATCCTGCGACGATCCCCAGCGTCTTCGGAGCGTGCGACAGTTTCGACCGGGGTGGCGAGCATCCCGTGCAGGTCGGATCGGCTGACACCGATGCGCACCTTGCCGACGTCGACGCCGAGCCGAACTCCCGACCGCATCGGCGCCCTATCCGCCGATCGCCGACGCCACCGCGCTGAGCGCTGCGGGGATCGCTTCGGTGTTCGTCCCGCCCCCCTGCGCGAGGTCGGCCTTTCCACCGCCGCCACCGCCGAGGATGCTCGAAGCGGTCTTCGCGAGCGCGCCGGCGTTCACGCCCGCATCCCTCGCGCTCTGGTTGGTCGCGACGATCACCACGGGTTTCTCACCCGCACGCGCGGCGAGCGCGACGACGACAGGGTCGGACCCGAGCCGTTCACGCACGGTGGTCGCCAGGAGCCGCAGATCATCGGCCGAGTTGAGCGTGCCCGCGTCCTCGGCGACGACCGTGACGGAACCGTACCGCGACGCCGTCTGCAGCAGTGCGGGAACTTTGTCGAGAACCGCGCGCGCCTCGAACGCGGCGATCCGCTTCTCGGCCGCCTTGAGGGTGGCCATCAGGTCCGCGATTTTCTCGGGCAACTGCTCGCGCGGTGTCTTCAGGCTGCCGGACAGCTGAGAGACGATGGTGCGTTCGACGGCGAGATCGCGGAACGCCTCGAGTCCCACCAGCGACTCGACGCGGCGGTTGGTGGAGCCGACGGAGGACTCGCTCACCAGGTTGATCATGCCGATCTCCGCACTCGACGCCACGTGTGTACCCGCGCAGAGTTCGCGCGACCATGGGCCGCCGATATCGACGACCCGCACGGTGTCACCGTATTTCTCGCCGAACAGGGCCATCGCGCCCAGTGCCTTAGCCTCCGCCAGCGGAAGCTCCCGCGTGGTCACTTCGAGGTTCTCGCGGATCGCGTTGTTCGAGATCTCTTCGATCTCCGTACGCGTCTGCGCCGACAGCGCCTGGTTCCAGGAGAAGTCGAGGCGCAGGTAGCCCGCCTTGTTGTATGAACCGGACTGGTGCGCGTTGGAGCCGAGCACCTGCCGCAGCGCGGCGTGGATGATGTGCGTGCCCGAGTGCGCCTGACGCGCTCCGCGGCGGTATTCCGCATCGACGACGCTGGTCGCGGGCGCGCCCACACCGACCTCGCCGTTGCGCACGAGCACCTTGTGGCTGATGAGGCCCTTGACCGGTTTCTGCACGTCGAGAACCTCGAGCTCATAGCCGGGGCCGACGATGGAGCCGGCGTCGGCGTCCTGACCTCCCGACTCGGCGTAGAGAGCGGTCGCACCGAGGATGACCTCGGCAACCTGACCTTCGGCGGCCTTCGTCACGGCCGCGCCGTTCACGATGAGGCCCAGGATGCTCGACTCCGTCTGCAGTTCTGTGTAGCCGGTGAAGACCGTCTCGCCGTGCGAACGGAAGGCGCTGTAGACCGAGAGGTCGGCCAGTGCGGTCTTCTTCGCCTTCGCGTCGGCCTTGGCTCGCGAGCGCTGGTCGGTCATCAGCGTGTCGAACGCTTTGCGGTCGACGCTGAGCCCGGCCTCCTCGGCCATCTCCAGGGTGAGGTCGATCGGGAAACCGTAGGTGTCGTGCAGCAGGAACGCCGTATCGCCTGCGAGCTCCTTCTGGCCCGCACGCTGGGTGTTCGCCACCGCGACGTCGAGGATGCCGGTACCCGCGACGAGCGTGCGCAGGAAGGTCTCTTCCTCCGCGTAAGCGAGCTGTGAAATGCGAGCGAAGTCGTGATCGACCTCCGGATACGCAGCCTTCATCGCGTCGCGCGAAACGGTGAACAGCTCGGGGAATGTCGGCCGTTCCACACCGAGCAGGCGCATCGCGCGAACCGTGCGACGCAGCAGCCGGCGCAGGATGTATCCGCGGCCCTCGTTCGACGGCGTGACGCCATCGGACATCAGCATGAGCGCGCTCCGCACGTGATCGGCGATCACGCGCAGACGCACGTCGTCGTCGTGCACCTCACCGTAGGCCTTCTTCGCCAGCTCGGCGGCGCGGTCGAGCACCGGACGAACCTGGTCGATCTCGTAAAAGTTCTCGACGCCCTGCTTGAGGAACGCCACGCGTTCGAGACCCATGCCCGTGTCGATGTTCTTCTTGGGCAGGTCGCCGAGAATCTCGAAGTCGGCCTTGCTTGTTCCCTCGCCGCGCAGGTACTGCATGAAGACGAGGTTCCAGATCTCGACGTAGCGGTCGTCGTCCGTCGCCGGGCCCCCGTCGGCGCCGTATGCCGGCCCTCGGTCGAAGAAGATCTCGGAGCAGGGTCCCGCCGGACCGGGCTGGCCGGTCGACCAGTAGTTGGTGTCCATCCCGAGACCCTGGATGCGCTCGTCGGGCAGGCCGGCGACGCGCTTCCAGATCTCACGCGCCTCGTCGTCGTCCTTGTAGACCGTGACCCACAGATCGTTCGGGTCGAAGCCGAGGCCGCCGTCCTCCTCGGACATGGTGAGCAGCTCCCACGCGTATCCGATCGCCTGTTCCTTGAAATAGTCGCCGAACGAGAAGTTGCCGCACATCTGGAAGAAGGTGCCGTGTCGCGGTGTCTTCCCCACCTCTTCGATGTCGAGCGTGCGGATGCACTTCTGCACGCTCGTCGCGCGTGGAAACGGAGCCGGGACCAGGCCGGTGAGGTATGGCACGAACGGGACCATCCCGGCCACGGTGAACAGCAGTGACGGATCGTCGCTGATCAGCGACGCGGAGGGGACGACGGTGTGACCGCGCTTCGCGAAGTAGTCGAGCCAGCGGCGGTGGATTTCAGCAGTCTGCATGGGGTCCGGATGTTCGAGATCGAGAAGGGAAAGAGGAGAAGCGCGGAGGGTCAGTCGCCGTCGATGGCCGAGCGGAGTTCGGCCTCACGCTGGCGGTAGCCGTCCGAGACGGCCGTGCCGAAATCGCGGGCCTTCTTGTCGATACCGCTGAAGAACTGCTTGCCCTGCGGGGTCTCGTTCAGTTTGTGCGCCACGACGAATCCGAGCCCGACGCCGACGACGAGCCACAGAAAACTCTTCATGCCCATATCTCCCTAATGGATCGACCTGAGTGGTTCGGGCGCGCGGCCTTGCCGTGCGCCCCGGTCAGTTTAGTGCGTGGTCCCGCGCGAACGCCGAGAGCCGCCGGTGGCTCGGAACGCGGCGCGTACCGCTGCGCTGAACCCGGCGAGCTTGATCAACGGACCGCCGACGGTTGCCGCGAAGAGGGCGACGAGAGCCGAGACGTTACCGGTGACGTCGGCCACGTTCTTCGTGATCACATCCACGCGGGCCAGCTGTTTATTGGTCTCCTGGATCGTCGTCGCCGTCTCTTCCAAGATGGGGGTGATGCCCTCGCTCGCGTCTTTGATAGCCGCACGGGTCTGATCGAGCACTCGCCCGAATTTGACGAGCGGAATCGCGATGAACCCCACCAGCACGGCGAAGACGACCGCTGCGATCAGTCCTGCGATGTCACCAGCCGACACGAGTCACCTTCCATCCGTCACCCAGGCGAAGCCCTGGCTGATAAACAATACAGGGGCCGCGGCGGAAAGCCACGGCCCCTGTACCAGGAGTGTTGCGAACTCAGCGGGCCGCGTAGTACTCGACGACGAGCTGGACTTCACACGTCACGGGAACCTCGGCGCGCTTGGGGCGGCGAACCAGACGAGCGTGCAGCTTGTCGAGTTCGACGTCCAGGTAGGCCGGGGTCTTCGGCAGGACGTCGACGTGTCCGCCGGCGGCCGCGACCTGGAACGGCTCGGTGCCTTCGGAGCGCGCCTTGACGTGGATCAGCTGACCCGGCTTCACGCGGAACGAGGGACGGTCGACGATGCCGCCGTCGACGAGGATGTGGCGGTGCACGACCATCTGACGAGCCTGCGCCGTGGTGCGGGCGATGCCGGCGCGCAGCACGAGCGCGTCGAGACGCATCTCGAGCAGCTCGACCAGGTTCTCACCGGTCAGGCCCTTGGTGCGACGGGCCTCTTCGAAGGCGATCTTGAGCTGCTTCTCGCGGATGCCGTACTGGGCGCGCAGACGCTGCTTCTCACGCAGACGAACGGCGTAGTCCGAGTCGGCCTTGCGCTTGGTGCGGCCGTGCTCACCGGGAGCGTACGGACGCTTCTCGAGGTACTTGGCGGCCTTCGGGGTCAGGGCGATGCCCAGCGACCGCGACAGGCGGGTCTTGCTACGGGTACGTGACTTGGTAGACACGAGTTCCTTTCGGTTGTCTCTCTAATGAAGAATATGCAGGCACACATGATCGTCCTGCAGAAATTAGAGGGATGGTGCCGAGGACGCCCGGCTACAGGGCCTGTCCCTTCGAGAACCCGATCCGACGCAGCCGCACGCGAATCAGGTTTCTAGGCCACACGATTCTAGCAGAAACTCGGCTATCGCCCGCGCACTATCCGGCGTAGCTTCGCGAGCCGCGCGAACACGTCGCGTTCGTTGCCGTGTTCGGTCGGTTCGTAGTAGGTGGTGTCGACGAGTTCGTCGGGCAGGTATTGCTGCTCCAGCACTCCGAGCGCGTCGTCATGCGGGTATTTGTAGCCCTTGCCATGCCCGAGCCGCTTGGCTCCGGCGTAGTGCGCGTCGCGAAGGTGTTTCGGGACCCGCCCGATGCGGCCGGCCCGCACATCCGCGACCGCTGAGTCGAGCGCCAGGTAGGAAGCGTTCGACTTCGGTGCCGTTGCGAGGTGCACGACGGCCTGCGCGAGCGGGATGCGCCCCTCCGGCATGCCGATCAGCTGCACCGCGTCTGCCGCGGCGACCGCGATGACGAGCGCCTGCGGGTCGGCCATGCCGATGTCTTCGGACGCGAGAATGATGATGCGCCGTGCAATGAACCGGGGATCTTCCCCGGCCTCGATCATCCGCGCGAGGTAGTGCAGGGAGGCGTCCACATCGGACCCACGCACCGACTTGATGAACGCGCTGATCACGTCGTAGTGCTCGTCGCCGTTGCGGTCGTAGCGCAGGAGCGCCCTGTCCACGGCCTGCGCCACCAGTTCGGCGGTGATGACCGGTTTCTTCTTCGATGTCGCCGGGGTCGCCGACGCGGCGCTCACGGCGCCGGCTTCGAGCGCTGTCAGGGCGCGCCGTGCATCCCCGGACGCCAGCCGGACGATCGCGGCCCGTGCCTCCGGGTCGAGCGTGTACTGATCGGCGAGCCCCCGATCGTCGATCACCGCGCGGTCGACGACGCTGCCGAGGTCTTCGTCGCTCAGCGTCTCGAGAGTGAGCAGCAACGACCGGGACAGCAGCGGGGAGATCACGGAGAACGATGGATTCTCGGTTGTCGCCGCCACGAGGATGACCCAGCCGTTCTCCACACCCGGGAGCAGCGCATCCTGCTGCGCCTTGGTGAACCGATGGATCTCGTCGAGGAAGAGCACAGTCGAGATGCCATAGAGATCGCGTGTGGAGAGCGCCTCGTCCATCACCTGGCGAACGTCTTTCACGCCGGCCGTGACCGCCGACAACTCCACGAACCGACGACCGGACGAATGCGCGATCGCCTGCGCAAGTGTGGTCTTTCCGGTGCCGGGTGGGCCCCAGAGGATGACCGACACCGACCCGGTCTCTCCGGTCTGATCCGACGCGAGGCTGACGAGCGGCGATCCCGGGCGAAGGAGGTGCTTCTGGCCGGCCACCTCGCCGAGCGTCTTCGGCCGCATCCGCACCGCCAGCGGGGTCGCTCCGGTGCGGAGCCCTGGTTGCAGATCGACCATATGCTCCAGGGTAGTTGCTGCCACCGACAGCGCGCTGTCGGCGTTTCTGAGCGCGGCGGCTTTGTGGCACACAGCCCGGTCCAATAGGGTTCATCCTGATCCCGCGCCGGTGGCGCGCCGGGTCAGGCAGCACTCGAGCATCAGCGGCGCGCCCTCGGAGGATTCATCGTGGCACCAAAACAGCAGAATGAACGCGAAGCCCGGCAGGCGCGGGAGCGACTTCGCGCCTATCAGGCGCGGCAGACCGTGCACGAGACCAAGGCCAAGCGGCGGGTGCGCGACAACTGGCTCGCCGGCGCCGCCGTCGTGGTCATCCTGGCTCTGGCCGTGACGACCCAGCTGTTGTACTTCTCCAAGGCAGGCAAGGCCAGCGCATCCTCATCGCCCTCGGCTTCGGCTTCGGCTTCGGCTCAGACGTATACGCTTCCGCCGAAGACTCTCGCGGGCGATCGTCACTGGACGGGCACCCTCACGATCAACAACATCCCGCTGGGCGTCGACCTCGACGGTACCGCCGCTCCCCAGGCCGTCTCGTCCACCATCGCCCTCACCCAGAAGAACTTCTACGACGGCCTCACCTGCCACCGCCTCACCGACGGCGGCTTCTACGTGCTGCAGTGCGGCGACCCGAAGGGCGACGGAAGTGGCGGGCCCGGATACTCGTACGGCCCAATCGAGAACGCTCCGAAGGACAACGTCTACCCGGCCGGCACGCTGGCGATGGCGCGACAGAGCGGCAACGCCAGCAGCCAGGGCAGCCAGTTCTTCATCGTCTACAAGGACACGCCCATCCCGTCCGATTCGGCCGGCGGCTACACCGTGATCGGCAAGATCACGAGCGGGCTGGACAAGCTGATCAGCGGCGTCACCTCGAAGGGCATCACTGCCGGCTCCAGCGCGAACGACGGAGCCCCCAAGGTCGCGACGAAGATCAACAGCTTCACCCTGAAATGACCGGGGCGGGTCCGGCGCGCGGCTGCACGCCGCGCGCCGGTGCAATAGGCTAAAACAACGCAAATTGTGGGCGGTGCATCCGCTCGGAACGTCGTCAGCAAGGTGAGGCTCTTGGCTACAACTGATCAGCAACCGTGGGGTCGGGTCGATGAGACCGGCACCGTCTTCGTCCGCGAGGGCGACGGCGAGCGAGTCGTCGGCCAATACCCCGACGGCACGGCCGAGGAGGCGCTCGCCTACTTCGAGCGCAAGTTCACCGACCTCGCCGGGCAGGTGGGCCTGCTCGAGCAGCGTGCCCGTCGAGGCGCTCCCGCGTCCGACATCGCGAAAGCAGTCGCAACACTCCGCAAGAACGTCGCCGAGGCCAATGCCGTCGGCGACCTCGCCGCCCTCGCCGCCCGGCTCGACAAGCTCAGCGGCGCGGTCGAAGAACTCACCGAGCAGCAGAGCGCCGAGTCGAAGGCCCAGGTCGAAGCGGCCGTCGCGGAACGCACCGCCATCGTCGCGGAGGCCGAGGCCCTCGCCGCCGAAGACCCCGCACGAATCCAGTGGAAGCAGACCACGACGACGCTCGACGCGCTCTTCGCGCGCTGGCAGACGCACCAGCACGAGGGTCCGCGCATCCCGAAGAACGAAGCGAACGACCTGTGGAAACGGTTCCGCGCCGCCCGGTCCACCATCGAGCACAATCGCAAGGCGTTCTTCGCCGACCTGGACACCCAGCACCGCGACGTGCGCTCGCGCAAGACTTCGCTGATCGAGCAGGCCGAGGCCCTCATCCCCCGCGGTGCTGATGGCGTACCCGAATACCGCCAACTTCTCGACCAGTGGAAGCTCGCCGGCCGTGCGGGCAAGCGAAACGACGACGCCCTGTGGGCGCGGTTCAAGGCCGCCGGTGATGCCATCTACGGCGCGAAGGCCGAGGTCGACGCCCGGGAGAACGAAGAATACAGCGCCAACCTCGAACTCAAATTGGCGCTCCTGGAAGAGGCAGAACCTCTTCTCACCGCCACCGATCGCGAGTCGGCCCGCTCCGCCCTGCTGAGCATTCAGCAGCGCTGGGACGAGATCGGCCGCGTTCCCCGCGACAACGTGCGGCCGATCGAAGATCGACTGCGCAAAGTCGAGGCGGCCGTTCGCAAGCTCGACGAACAGCACTGGGAGCGCAATAACCCAGAGAAGAAGGCGCGTTCCGAAGGACTCGCGAGCCAGTTGAGCGCGGCCATCGCCAAACTCGAGCAGGAACTCGACGAGGCGAAGGCCGGCGGTGACGCCGTCAAGGTGAAGGCCGCACAGGAAGCCCTCGACGCCCGCAAGATCTGGCTCGACGCTCTGAAGTAGCGCGCGTTACTGGCGCTCTCCACAGGGTGAGTTGTCCACAGCTTGCCGACCTGGTCGGTCGGCCGCCCGTATCGCGGCGGATGCTGGAGTCATGACCTCGCTCCTCCCCCGGTTCCTCGATCCGAGTGTGCTTCCCTTGGCGGAGCTCCATGCCGCCCGACTCGATGGTCACCTGTACCGCGTCGGCGACGCCTTCGTGACAATCGATACGCCCGACTCGGCCGAACTGCGAGCCGCGGCATTCCGCCTTGTCGCGCCCAAGGCGGCCGTGGCCGACCGACTCACCGCTTCCTGGATCCACGGGGCGAGGGCCGGTCCGCCCGCCCCGCTCCACGTCTGCGTCGACAGCGCCCACCGGGTCTCTGGGAGGTCGCTGCAGGGACTCGACGTGCGCCAGAGCATCCTCAGCCGCGGCGACATCGTGCTGCTCGGGGACGCAAAGGTGACCTCGCCGCTCAGAACGGTGGTCGATCTGCTGCGGTCAGTGGACCGGTTCACTCCGGCGGCGGCCGTGGAACTCCGCGGTCTCCTCGCCTTGGCCGGAGCGGACGTCTTCGACTGCCGCGAACGCCTACAGCGTCATGACCGTATCCCCGGCACGCGGCGCGCGCTCGAACGGCTCTCGGCGCTGGCCGACGACCGTTGTTCGGCGCTTCCGCGCTGACGTCTATCCCGCGCTGACCCGGTAGACGTCGTACACCGCGTCGATGCGTCGCACGGCGTTCAGAACGCGGTCGAGGTGTGTCGTGTCGCCCATCTCGAACACGAAGCGACTGAGGGCGAGGCGGTCGCTGGATGTCGTCACCGTGGCCGAGAGGATGTTGACGTGATGCTCCGACAAAACTCGCGTGACATCCGAAAGCAGCCCGGAGCGGTCGAGAGCCTCGACCTGGATCTGCACGAGGAACACACTCTTGGAGCTCGGCGCCCACTCGACCTCGATCATCCGTTCGGGCTCCTGCAGCAGCGACTGCACATTGTGGCAGTTGGCCTGGTGCACGGAGACGCCGGCGCCACGGGTGACGAAGCCGACGATGGGGTCACCGGGAACGGGCGTGCAGCACTTGGCGAGCTTCACAAGGATGTCCGGGGCGCCGCGTACGAGAACGCCCGAGTCGCTGTTGCGCAGTTGGCGGGAACGCCCCTTGACAGGCAGATCGATCTCGCCGGCATCGCCCTCGGGTTCAGACTGCACCGAGGCGACGATCTTCTCGATCACCGATTGCGTCGAGACGTGTCCCTCGCCGACGGCCGCATAGAGCGAAGAGACGTCTTCGTACTTGAGCAGGAAGGCGATCTCGATCAACGAGTCCTGCGTCATCAGCTTCTGCAGGGGAAGGTTCTGCTTGCGCATCGCTCGAGCGATCGCATCCTTGCCCTGCTCGATGGCTTCGTCGCGACGCTCTTTGGTGAACCACTGGCGGATCTTGTTGCGTGCGCGTGGACTCTTGACGAAGTTCAGCCAGTCCTGGCTCGGCCCAGAATCGGGATTCTTCGAGGTGAACACCTCGACGACGTCACCCGTGGTGAGGGAACTCTCCAACGGCACCAGGCGGCCGTTCACTTTTGCGCCCATGGTGCGATGACCGACCTCGGTGTGCACGGCATAGGCGAAATCGACCGGAGTGGCACCCGAAGGAAGCCCGATCACGCGACCCTTCGGCGTGAAGACGTAGACCTCTTTGGCACCGATCTCGAAGCGGAGCGAGTCGAGGAACTCACTCGGATCGGCCGTCTCGGCCTGCCAATCCGAGATGTGGGCCAGCCAGGCCAGGTCTGTGTCGGTGTTCGCCGGTCCGCCGGCGCTCTTGCCGGTGGTCTGCTCTTTGTACTTCCAGTGCGCAGCCACACCGAACTCGGCGCGCTGGTGCATCTCTTCGGTGCGGATCTGGATCTCGACCGGACGCCCCTCCGGACCGATCACCGTGGTGTGCAGCGACTGGTACAGGTTGAACTTGGGCGTGGCGATGTAGTCCTTGAATCGCCCGGGCATCGGGGTCCAGCGGGCGTGGATCGAGCCGAGAACCGCGTAGCAGTCCCGTACGGAGTTGACCAGCACCCGGATGCCCACCAGGTCGTAGATTTCGTCGAATTCGCGCCCGCGCACGACCATCTTCTGGTAGATCGAGTAGTACTGCTTGGGCCGGCCCACCACTTTGCCTCGGATGCGGGCACCCTTGAGATCGTCGTTGATCGCATCGATGACCTGCTGCACGAGACGTTCACGCTCCGGGGTGCGCTGCTTGACCAGGCTCTCGATCTCGACGTAGAGCTTCGGGTAGAGCACCGCGAACGACAGGTCTTCGAGCTCCCACTTGATGGTCTGAATGCCGAGCCGATGTGCGAGCGGCGCGTAGATCTCGAGGGTCTCGGTCGCCTTGCGGGTCGCCGACGCGGCAGGCACGAAGCCCCAGGTGCGCGCGTTGTGCAGTCGGTCGGCGAGCTTGATGATGAGTACGCGGATGTCTTTGGACATCGCCACGATCATCTTGCGCACGGTCTCGGCCTGCGCGCTGTCGCCGTACTTGACCTTGTCGAGCTTGGTCACGCCGTCGACGAGCATCGCGATCTCGTCGCCGAACGCATCCCTCAGATCGTCCAGCTTGTAGTCCGTGTCTTCGACGGTGTCATGCAGCAGAGCGGCCGCGATCGTCTTCGCGCCGATCCCAAGGTCGGCGAGAATCTGCGCGACCGCGACGGGATGCGTGATGTATGGCTCGCCCGAACGCCGCTTTTGACCGGAGTGGGCGCGTTCAGCGACCGTGTATGCGCGCTCGATCAGAGACAGGTCGGCTTTGGGATGGTGCAGGCGCACCGTACGGATGAGCGTGTCGACCGCACCGGCCGGCTGAGCGCGAGAGAAGATGCGCGGCACGAGACGGCGCAGGGAAGCGGTCTGCGGTGTCGTTGTGTCAACCATGGGCGCGCCTCCTGTCCTCCATTATCGCCGCTGCGCGACCCCGGCCCGACCGGGGTTCGCTCAGGGCAATCAGCGGACCGCTCCAGGCGATCCGTCGTCGCGGACGACCGGCGCCCCGGCGGCGGACCACGCAGCCATCCCGCCGGCGACGTTGGCCGTCGGATAGTCCGCCCGATTGAGGGCGTCTGTGACGAGCCGAGATCGCCCGCCCGCGAGACAGATCACCAGGATCTGCTGATCTTCCGGCAACTCGTTCTGCCGCGCCTCGATCTCGTAGAGCGGGATGTGGTGGGCCTCCGGAGCGTGTCCGGCCTCCCACTCGTGCTCTTCGCGCACGTCCAGGAGCCAGGCCGAACCGGCGGCGATCAGTTCGGACGCGCGCACGGCGCTCACCTCATCTTCGTCAAGGTAAGAGCCGGACACAGCGTTCCTTACTCGGCGGCGACCGCGACCGGCTGAGGCTTGGCGGCCTTCGGGCGGATGGTGAGAACCTTGGCGTCGTGCTTCTTGATGGCCGGCTCGCTCTCACGGAACTGCGAGTACATCGGGGCGGCCAGGAAGATCGTCGAATATGTTCCGACCACGATGCCGATGAGCAGTGCCAGCGAGATGTCGCGGAGCGTGTCGGCGCCGAGCGCGAACGCACCGAGGAACAGAATCGACGCCACCGGCAGCACGGCAACGACGGCAGTGTTGATCGACCGCACAAGGGTCTGGTTGATCGCCAGGTTCACCGACTCGGCGAACGTGCGACGGGAGAGGCTCAGCTCTTCCTTGGTGTTCTCACGCACCTTGTCGAAGACGACCACCGTGTCGTAGAGCGAGTAGCCGAGGATGGTCAGGAAGCCGATCATCGTCGCCGGCGACACCTCGAAGCCGACGAGCGCGTAGATGCCCGCCGTGATGATGAGGTCGTGGAACAGCGAGAGGATCGCCGACGCAGACATCTTCCACGTTCGGAAGTACAGGGCCATCGCAATGAACGCGAGTAACAGGAAGACCACGATGCCCTGGATGGACTGCTGGGTCACATCCGCGCCCCACGATGGGCCGATGAAGGTCGAGGCGACTTCGGTGATCGGAACGCCGTAGGCCTTCGCCAGCGCATCGGCCACCTGTTTGGTCTGCCCTTCCGACAACTGGTCGGTCTGCACCCGCACCGCGTTGCTGTTGACAGAGGTGACGTGCGCAACGGCAGTGGGCACCACGCTGCGGAGGGCGCTCTGCGCCTTGCTCTGCGACGTGTTCTGAACATTGGTGATCTGGAACTGCGAACCACCCCGGAACTCGATCGAGAAGTTGAACCCGCCCTTGACGACAGGGATCAGGATCGAGATGATCACCATCGCCGCGGCGATCGCGTACCAGATCTTGCGCTTGCCGACGAAGTCGAACGAGCGCGCACCGGTGTAGAGGTCGTTTCCGAACTTGGTGAGACGGCTGGCCATCAGGAGTCCTTCCCCCCGGTCTTACTATCCGAGCCCACAGACGCGGAGGCGAGCTCCGCCGCCTTGCGCTCGGCGATGGTCTGGCGGCGAGCCGCTTCCTTGCCGGCCGTCGCGGCCTTACCGACACTGACGGAGACCGGCTTGCGGAATTGCGCGGCACCCCGGTACACGGCGCCCAGCGCTTGCGGGTCGAGACCCGACAGGGCGCTGCCGCTGTTGAAGAACGTCGTCTTCGCGAGCAACTGCAGCGTGGGATGCGTGAAGAGCAGCACCACGAGCACGTCGATGATGGTCGTGAGACCGAGGGTGAAGGCGAAGCCGCGCACGTTTGCGGCGGCGAGCACGTAGAGCACCACGGCCGCGAGAAGGTTGGTCGCCTTCGAGGCGTAGATCGTGCGCTGGGCGCGCCGCCAACCCGCTTCGACCGCGGATTCGAGTCCTCGCCCATCGCGCAGCTCATCGCGTATTCGTTCGAAGTAGACGATGAACGAGTCGGCCGTGAATCCGATCGCGACGATCAGACCCGCCACACCTGCCAACGAGAGCCGGTAGCCGTAGTGCCACGAGAGCAGCGAGATGGTGAGGAAAGTGAGCAGTGCAGCGACAACCAGCGAAATGATGGTCACGAAGCCGAGAAGTCGGTACTGGAAGAGCGTGTAGATCGCGACGAGGATCAGGCCGATGAGGCCGGCGATCAGTCCGCTGAGCAATTGGGTCGACCCGAGTGTCGCCGAGATCGTGTCCTGGCTCTGCACCTTGAACGAGAACGGCAGCGCGCCGAACTTGAGCTGGTCGGCGAGCGTCTTCGCGCTGTCCTGGGTGAAGCTGCCGGTGATCTGCGGACGGCCGTCGGTGATGACGGCGTTCGTGGTCGGCGCGGAGATGACCTTTCCGTCGAGCACGATCGCGAACTGGTTCTGCGCGCCCTTCAGGCCGTTCAAACGCGTGGTCACGGTGGCGAAAGCCTTGGTCCCCGCTCCGTTGAAGACGATGTTGACGGCCCACTGACCCGTGCTGACACCGCTGGAGCTCTGCGCAAGACCGCTGTTCGCATCCGAGATGTCCTGGCCCCTGACCTCGACCGGGCCGAGGAGGTACTTGACCGTGTTGTTGTCGTCACAGGTGACGAGCGGTTTGTCGGTGGGGGCGGTGCTGGTGATCTTCGCCCCGTCGGTCTTGCAGTCGAACGCGTTGTACTCCGCCTGCAACGCCGGCGTTACCCAGGACAGGTCACTGCCGTTGGTCGGCTTGGCCGTCGGCGTGGACTGCAGGCCGGGTGCCGGGGTCGGCGCGGGGGTCGACTTGCCGTCGGCGCCGACGACCTCATTGGTCGGGCCTCCCGTGAGGAGCACCGGGCGGAAGTCGAGCTTGGCGCTGGCTTTGATGCGGTCAAGAGTCTGCTGGTCCGGAGTCCCCGGGATCGAGACGACGATGTTCTTCGCACCCTCGGTGGAGATCTCCGACTCGGAGACGCCGGCGGCGTCGATGCGCTGCCGGATGATCGACACGGCCTGGTCGAGCTGTTGCTGCTGCACCGACTGCCCGTTCTCGACCTGCGGCGCGAGGATGATCTGGGTTCCGCCCTGGAGGTCGAGCGCGAGCTTGGGAAGCCACGTCGCATTGCTCCAGATGACGCCTGCGGTCAGCGTTCCGAGGAGGACGACGACGATGGCGCCGAGCCAACTCAGAGAACGCCAGGCTTTCTTGACCGGGGTCGACTTTGCCACCTAGGTACTCAGCTTTCTACGAGTATGTCCACGCCGCTTCGACGTGGACACACAGGAAACAGGGTCAGTCGTCGCTCTTCTGTGCGCCGGGCTTCTTGGCCGCGTCGTCGACGCGCTCACCGAACTCGGGCTCGGACATCGTGATGGCGTGATCCTGGTTGAGCTCGGCGACGGCCGGCTCCGACGGTTCCGTGGGCTCGTCGACCTTCGGCTCGACGACGCGCGCGAGCACCTGACGGTGCACCTTCACGACGGAACCGGGACTGGTCTCGATCTCGGCGGTGTTGTCGTCTTCGTTGATGGACAGCAGTTTGCCGTAGAGACCGAAGTTCGTCATCACCTCGACGCCCGGAACCATCTTGGAGCGCGTCTCCGATGCCTCCTTCTGGCGCTTGCGGCTGTTGCGGAACATGAAGAAGACCAGGGCCGCGAGAACGAGCACCATGACGATGGTCAGAGTTGTGTCACCCATGAGGTGGGATTACCTTCCGGTGCGCGACGTAACACGTCGCTTCAATCGATTTGAGAGGAGTCGGCCGAATGGGCCAGCTTGAATTATAAGTCATCCATCAATGACGGTTGCTGTGAGACTACCGGCTGGGGGTGCGAGATTCCGAAATGCCGCCACGCAGTGGGCGTGGCGACGCGCCCGCGCGGGGTGCGGGAGAGAAGGCCGATGCGCACCAGGAAAGGCTCGACGACCGATTCAATCGTCTCCGCTTCCTCGCCGACGGACACGGCAAGAGTACTGAGCCCGACGGGTCCCCCATCGAAGCGCTCCAGGATGACCTGGAGCACGGCGCGATCGAGCCGGTCGAGGCCGAGCGCATCCACGTCGTAGAGCTCGAGAGCCGCGCGCACCGAGTCGATGTCGGCGTCTTTGCCATGAACAAGTGCATAGTCGCGCACGCGGCGCAGCAGCCGGTTGGCGATGCGGGGAGTGCCGCGGCAACGGCCGGCGATCTCGGCGAGGGCCGCCCGATCCACCCGGAAGTCGAGCATCGTGGCCGCACGGGTGAGCACCTGCGTGAGTTCCGCTTCGTCGTAGAACTCGAGATGCGCCGTGAAGCCGAACCGGTCGCGGAGCGGATTCGGCAGCAGTCCGGAGCGCGTGGTCGCGCCGACCAGGGTGAACGGCGCGAGATCGAGCGGGATCGACGTGGCTCCGGCTCCCTTGCCGACCATGATGTCGATGCGGAAGTCTTCCATGGCGAGGTAGAGCATCTCCTCCGCCGAGCGCGCCATCCGGTGGATCTCGTCGATGAAGAGCACCTCCCCCGGGGTCAGCGACGAGAGCAGCGCGGCGAGATCGCCCGCATGCTGGATGGCCGGTCCGCTCGAGAGCCGCAGAGGACGGCCGCTCTCGTGGGCGACGATCATGGCCAGAGTGGTCTTGCCGAGCCCGGGAGGTCCGGCGAGAAGGATGTGGTCGGCGGTGCGGTCCTGCATCTTCGCCGCGGTCAGCAGGAGTTGAAGCTGTCCGCGCACTTTCGCCTGACCCACGAACTCCGCCAGAGAGCGCGGACGCAGCGCACCCTCGAACGCGAGCTCCGACTCGGATTCGAGTTCTGGCGCTGTGGGGTCGTCGCCCTCACCCGTCATGGTCACGGCCTCCCGGTCTGTTTGGCCGGGCCGAGCCGGGCGAGCGTGAGCCGCAGCAGAGTCTGAACGCTATCGCGCAGCGGTTCGTCGGTATCGGCCACCACGTCGGCGACCGCGTCGGCCGCGACCTTCTCCGGCCAGCCGAGGCCGACGAGCGCGACGAGCACGCTGTCGCCGATGGACGACGGGGATCCCGACGCCGCCTTAACGGCACGTGTCCGGTGCGTGACGGCCAGCTTTCCGGACAGGGAGACCACGATCAGTTTGGCTGTCTTCGGCCCGATTCCGGACACCTTGCGGAACGGCGCGTCGTCGTCCGCGGTCACGGCCTCCGCGATCTCGTCGGGAGAGAGCACCGAAAGGACCCCGATGGCGGACTTCGGCCCCACACCGGATACCCCGGTGAGCAGCTCGAACACCTGCAACTGATCCAGGTCGGCGAAGCCGAAGAGCTGCAACGCGTCTTCGCGCACGATCAGAGAGGTGAGCACGAACGCCTCGTCGCCGACACGAAGGGACAGCACGTGGTCCGGGGTCAGCTGTAGTGAGAATCCGACGCCGCCGACCTCGATCACCGCCGTGCCGCCGCTGGCGGAGAGCACTGTGCCGCGGAGGGAGGAAATCACCTCGCCAGCCTACGGGGAACGGCCGACGCCCGGCCGGATCGTTCCGCGGCGCGCCACGCCGCCTGGGCCGGGGTGAGGTCCGCGCCGTCGCCTCCGGCCCCCGCCGGAGGCGTTCCGCGCCAGGCATGACAAATGGCGATCGCGAGAGCGTCCGCCGCATCCGCGGGTTTCGGCACTTCGGGCAGCCCGAGGATGCGCGCGACCATCGCCTGCACCTGCTTCTTGTCCGCCGATCCGTATCCCGTGATCGCGGCCTTCACCTCACTCGGCGTGTGCAGCGCCACCGACAGCCCACGTTTGGCGGCGGCGTGCAACGCGACGCCGCTCACCTGCGCGGTGCCCATGACCGTATTGAGGTTGTGCTGTGCGAACACCCGTTCGATCGCGACGACCGCTGGACTGTGCTCGTCGAGCAGATGCTCGATGCCGTTTCCGACCGCGAGCAGTCGCTCTTCGAGCGCCATCGACGGCGGCGTGCGGATGACCGTCACGGCCACCAGCGCGGCCGTCCGGTCGGGCCGCACATCTACCACACCGACGCCGCACCTGGTCAGCCCCGGGTCGATTCCGAGCACCCGGAGAACCATGACGGAGCCTGCTACTCGGCCTCGAGCTCGGCCTGAACCTCGGGGCTGAGATCGAGGTTGGTGTAGACGTTCTGAACGTCGTCGGAGTCTTCGAGAGCATCGATCAGCCGGAACACCTTGCGTGCGGTCTCTGCGTCGGCCTCGACGTTGACCGTGGCGACGAACTCCACGTCGGCCGAGTCGTAGTCGATGCCGGCCTCCTGCAGGGCGGTGCGCGCGCCGACCATGTCGGTCGCCTCCGTGACGACCTCGAAGCTCTCACCCCGGTCGGTCACGTCTTCGGCGCCGGCATCCAGCACAGCGGCGAGGACGTCGTCCTCGGTGAGACCGTCGGCGTGGGGAACCACGATGACGCCCTTGCGATGGAAGTTGTATGCCACGCTGCCGGGGTCGGCCATCGTGCCGCCGTTGCGGGTCATCGCGGTACGCACCTCGGCCGCGGCCCGGTTCCTGTTCTCGGTGAGGCATTCGATCAGCAGCGCGACGCCGTTCGAGCCGTAGCCCTCGTACATGATCGTGGCGTAGTCGATGGACTCACCGGTGAGTCCGGCGCCGCGCTTGATCGCGCGGTCGATGTTGTCGTTCGGAACCGAGGTCTTCTTGGCCTTCTGCACAGCGTCGACGAGCGTGGGGTTGCCCGACATGTCGGCTCCGCCCATCTTCGCCGCGACCTCGATGTTCTTGATGAGCTTCGCGAACGACTTGGCGCGACGCTGATCGATCACGGCTTTCTTGTGCTTGGTGGTTGCCCACTTGGAATGCCCGGACACTGTGCTCCCTCAACGACGTCTAAAGATCCTGACCATTGTATCCGCGCCTCCGGCCGTCGCCGCTGCCTGGGCACGCGGCCAACGATCCGATTCGTGCCAAAAGTGCGGTCCCGCGGCGGCGATGTCGACATTTGGCAGGACTACACAGGGCACGTTCTCCACAGGGCACGCTCTCCACAGATCCGTGAAGGCGCGAAGCTCCGACCTATGCGGCCGCACGCACCTTCTCAAGGAAGTACTCGTGAAAGCGCGTCTCCCCGGTGATCTCGGGGTGGAAGGACGTTCCCAGCAGGTTCCCCTGCTCCACCGCCACCACGCGCCCGTCGGCGACCGAGGCCAGGGCGGTCGCGTTCTCCCCCACGCGTTCGACGATCGGCGCACGGATGAACACCGCGTGCACCGGATCCTCGCCGAGCACCGGGATGTCCAGGTCGGTCTCGAAGGAGTCCAACTGCGACCCGAACGCGTTGCGACGCACTTGGACGTCGAGGCCACCGAGGGTCTGCTGCCCGGCGATCCCGTCGAGGATCCGGTCAGCGAGCATGATGAGGCCGGCGCAAGTCCCGTAGACCGGCAGGCCACCCGCGATCGCGGCCTTGAGCGGCTCGGCGAGTCCGAACGTGCGGGACAGCTTGTCCATCACGCTCGACTCGCCTCCGGGGATCACCAGGCCGCCGATGCGGTCGAGTTCCTCGGGGCGGCGCACCGGAACGGCGTCCGCTCCGAGGGCGCGGAGCACCGCGAGGTGTTCGCGGAAATCGCCCTGAAGGGCGAGGACGCCGACCGGGAGGTTACCAGCCACGCTCGGCGAGGCGGTGCGGTGCGGCGAGGTCGGAGACGTTGATCCCGACCATGGCCTCGCCCAGCCCGCGTGACACGTCCGCGATGACCGACGGGTCGTCGTAGAACGTGGTCGCCTTGACGACAGCCGCGGCACGCTGCGCCGGGTTGCCCGACTTGAAGATCCCCGAGCCGACGAACACGCCATCGGCACCCAACTGCATCATCATCGCGGCATCCGCCGGGGTAGCGACGCCACCCGCGGTGAACAGCACGACGGGAAGTTTGCCGGTCTCGGCGACCTCGACGACGAGGTCGTACGGCGCCTGCAACTCTTTGGCGGCGACGTAGAGTTCGTCCTTGCTCATTGCGCTGAGCGAGGCGATCTCCGACCTGATCTTGCGGATGTGCTTGGTCGCCTCCGAAACGTCACCGGTGCCGGCCTCGCCCTTGGAGCGGATCATCGCTGCACCCTCGTTGATGCGGCGAAGCGCCTCACCAAGGTTCGTCGCGCCGCACACGAACGGGACGGTGAAGCCCCATTTGTCGATGTGGTTCACATAGTCGGCCGGGCTCAGCACCTCGGACTCATCGATGTAGTCGACGTCGAGCGCCTGCAGCACCTGCGCCTCGACGAAGTGGCCGATCCGGGCCTTGGCCATCACGGGGATGGAGACCTCGGCGATGATCGCCTCGATCAGGTCGGGGTCGCTCATGCGGGCCACGCCGCCCTGGGAACGGATGTCGGCCGGGACGCGCTCGAGGGCCATCACGGCGACGGCTCCCGCATCTTCAGCGATGCGCGCCTGCTCGGGCGTCACGACGTCCATGATGACGCCGCCCTTCAGCATCTCGGCCAGGCCGCGCTTCACGCGGTTCGACCCGAACTGGTCGGCGGTGGTGGTGTCAGTCACTTTGTCCTCTCTCGGCGCCGCAGCCTCACGCGGCGCACCCAAATGCTCACGGCCTCCCGGCCGCGAGCGACGCTTCAGTCGATTCTACTCGGCGGCGTGCGGCGTTTCAGCCGCCGGCCACGCCCCCGCGATCGCTTCACGCACTTCCCCCAGCAACTGCGGGAGCGCCTTCGTCTTGGCGATGATCGGCAGGAAGTTCGCATCCTGCGCCCACCGCGGGACGACGTGCTGGTGCAGATGCTCGGCGATGCCGGCGCCGGCGATGGCTCCCTGGTTCATCCCGAGATTGAAACCGTCGTTGTGCGACACTCCGCGAATGACTCGCATGGCCGTCTGCGTGAGGCTGCCGATCTCGTCGACCTCCTCTGGGGTCGCCTCGTCATAAAGGGCCACGTGACGGTAAGGGCAGACCAGGAGATGACCACTGTTGTAAGGGAAGAGGTTGAGCAGCACGTAGGCGTGTTCACCGCGCGCGACGATCAGCGCATCCTCATCGCTCATGGTCGGCGCGACACAGAACGGGCAATCGTCTTTGCCGGGCTGCTGGCCGTACTGGATGTAGACCATCCGGTGAGGGGTCCACAGGCGCTGGAACTCGTCGGGGACGCCGACCAGGTAGCCGGGGTCGTCGACGCGCACCTCCGCGGATGCCTCGCCGTCTCCCCCGGCCGCCTGCCCGCCGTAGTCCTCGATGCTCAGTCGAGCCATGCCGTATCGACCAGTTCGTGCGTCTCGATCGCGCCGACGATGCGGTCGATCGCCTCCTCGATGGTCACGCCGTTGCGCTGCGTGCCGTCGCGGAAGCGGAAGCTGACCGTGCCGGCCGCCGCATCCTCTTCGCCGACGATGAGCTGGAACGGCACCTTGGCTTTGGTGTGGGTGCGGATCTTCTTCTGCATCCGGTCGTCGGAGTGGTCGACTTCTGCCCTCACGCCGCGACCCCGGAGGCGCGACACGACGTCGTCGAGGAAGGGGCCGTACGCATCCGCGACGGGGATGCCGACGACCTGAACCGGAGACAACCACACCGGGAAGGCGCCGGCGTAGTGCTCCAGGAGGATGGCGAAGAACCGCTCGATCGAACCGAGGAGCGCCCGGTGGATCATCGCCGGCTGCTTGCGAGTGCCGTCGGCGGCCGTGTACTCGAGTTCGAACAGCTCGGGTTGGTTGAAGTCGAGCTGGACCGTGGAGAGCTGCCAGGTGCGGCCGATCGCATCGCGCGCCTGCACGGAGATCTTGGGACCGTAGAACGCGGCTCCTCCCGGGTCGGCCACGAGTTCAAGACCGGACTCGACCGCGACCTGTCGCAGCGTTTCGGTTGCCTGCTCCCAGCTCTCGTCGGAGCCGACGTACTTGTCGGGATCCTTCGTCGACAGCTCCAGGTAGAAGTTGTCGAGCCCGTAGCCGCGCAGCGTCTCGAGCACGAACTCGAGCTGCCGGGCGACCTCGTCCTTGATCTGGTCATCGGTCACATAGATGTGGGCGTCGTCCTGCGTGAGTCCGCGCACCCGGGTCATGCCCGAGAGGGTGCCGCTCTTCTCATAGCGGTAAACCGTGCCGAACTCCGCCAGCCGCAAAGGGAGTTCACGATAACTGCGACCGCGCGCCCGGTAGATGAGGTTGTGCATCGGGCAGTTCATCGGCTTCAGGTAGTAGTCCTGACCCTGCCGCGTGATGTTACCCTCGGCGTCGACCTCCTCATCCAGGTGCATGGGAGGGAACATCCCTTCCCGGTACCAGTTGAGGTGCTGGCTGATCTCGTACAGGCGCCCCTTGGTGATGTGCGGCGTGTTCACGAGTTCGTAGTCGTTCGCGATCAGCCGTTCGCGCATGTAGTTCTCGATCTCGTTGCGGATGATGCCACCCTTCGGGTGGAACACCGGCAATCCCGAACCGATCTCCTCAGGGAAACTGAAGAGGTCCATCTCCGCACCGAGCTTGCGGTGGTCGCGTTTCGCGGCCTCCTCCATTCGCACCTGGTATGCGCGCAGTTCGTCCTTGGTCGGCCAGGCGGTTCCGTAGATGCGCTGCAGCTGCGGGTTCTTCTCGTTTCCGCGCCAATAGGCCGCGGCCACGCGGGTGAGCGCCCAGCCGTTGCCGATCATCCGGGTGTTCGGGAGGTGCGGACCGCGGCAGAGATCTTTCCAGACCGTCTCCCCCGTCTTCGGGTCGACGTTGTCGTAGATGGTCAGCTCGCCGCCGCCCACTTCCACGCTCTCACTCTCGTCGAACGCCGCGGTGTCGCCTTTCACGACGCCACCCTTCAGCCCGATCAGTTCAAGCTTGTACGGCTCATCCGCCAGCTCGGCCTGCGCCTCTTCGTCGGTGACGACGCGGCGCACGAAACGCTGGCCGGCGCGGACGATGCGCGACATCTCCTTGTCGAGAAGCTTCAGATCCTCGGGAGTGAATGATTGGGCAACGTCGAAGTCGTAGTAGAAGCCGTCGGTGATCGGTGGCCCGATTCCGAGCTTCGCCTCGGGGTTGACAGTCTGCACAGCCTGCGCGAGCACATGGGCCGCAGAGTGGCGCAGGATGCTCAACCCGTCCGCAGAATCGATCGTCACCGGCTCGACGGCGTCGGTGGTCGTGACCTGCGTTGCGAGATCTTTCAGTTCGCCGTTGACGCGCATTGCGACAACGGAACGGTCGGTGAAGAGCTCGAAGCCGTCAGCCACCTTTTCCACTCCTCAAGTTCGTTGTTGGGACGCCATCAACATTAGTGGGGCGGCGGATGCGCCTCTGTACCTGCGGCCACGTCCGCGGCCACGGAACCGACTGGGGGTCGCAACACGCCGTCTCGTCCGCGGAGCGCGCGGCGT
>DASYGJ010000338.1:0-3205 GCA_035999915.1 Leifsonia sp. | reverse complement strand
CTTCATCAACGATGTCTTCGCCGCTCAGCGTCCGAACGGATACTCCACTTTCTACGTCCGTCTGGACCCGTTCCTGACGTACGGCGCGCCGAACACCGTCACGGTGGACGTGCGCGCGTCCGACGATTCACGCTGGTACACCGGCGCCGGGCTGTACCGCGACGTGCGACTCCACATCGACGAACTCGCTCACGTGGTGCCGAACGGTGTCCGAATCACCACGTCCGACGTCGACCCCGAGCGGGCAGTCGTCGAGATTGCGACGTCCGTGCGCAACGAGAACCTGGAAACCGAAACGCTCACGGTCGAGACGGAGCTGCGCGGGCCCGATCATCAGGCGGTGGCATCCGACTCTGCGCCCGTGACTCTGCGCTCGGGCGAGACTGTCACCGTCCGCCAGCGCCTCTACGTCGATGACCCCGAACTCTGGAGCACCGATTCACCACAGCTGTACGAGGCGCGAACCCGCCTCACCGACGTGGTCGATGTGCTCGCCGACCAGGTGACCACCTTCGGCATCCGCACCCTCCAACTCGACCCACGCCACGGGTTGCGGATCAACGGCCAAATGGTGAAGCTGCGCGGGGCGTGCATCCACCACGACAATGGACTCCTCGGAGCAGCGGCGATCGCCCGGGCCGAGGAACGCCGGGTGCGAATCCTCAAAGAGGCCGGCTTCAACGCGATCCGGAGCGCCCACAATCCGGTGAGCCAGGCCATGCTCGAGGCCTGCGACCGCCACGGTCTCCTCGTCATGGACGAGGTCTCCGACGTGTGGACCGTTTCGAAGTCGACCAACGACTACTCTTTGGCTTTTCCCGAATGGTGGGAACGGGACGTTCAGGCAATGGTGGACAAAGACTTCAATCATCCCTCGGTGATCATGTACTCCATCGGCAACGAGAACCCTGAAACGGGCAACGGACTCGCCGCGCAATGGGGCCGCCGACTCGTCGACAGGATTCGCACTCTCGATCCAAGCCGGTACGTGACCAACGGCGTGAATGGTCTTGTGGCCGCCATCTCCGAGGTGGACGAAATCATGCAGCAGAACGCCGCAGCCGCCGCAGCCGGTGATGATCAGGGTGTGAATGGAGCGATGAATACGGGCGACTTCATGAATCAGGTGAGCGCCTCAGCGCAGGTCACGGAGAGGACTGCGGAGGCGTTCTCCATGCTCGATATCGCCGGGATGAACTACGGCGATGCCCGGTATGAACTCGACAAGACGCTGTTCCCCAACAGGATCATCGTCGGCACGGAAACCTTCCCCTCGCACATCGACGTCAACTGGCGTCTCGTCGAAGACAACCCGCACGTCATCGGGGACTTCACCTGGACGGGCTGGGACTATCTCGGCGAGGCAGGCGCAGGACGCATCGCATACCTGGAGGACGGCGATGGTGGTGTGCCATCGTTCGAGGGAGGCTTCCCCTGGCTCACGGCATGGAACGGAGACATCGACATCACCGGCCATCGCCGGCCCATCTCGTACTACCGCGAGACGGTTTTCGGTCGTCGCCATGTGCCGTACATCGCGGTCCAGCGGCCGGAGACCTACGGTAAGCCCGCGTTTGCCGGACAGTGGTCCTGGTCGGACACCGTTTCGGGCTGGAGCTGGAAGGTCGATCCGGGCGCGGTCACGACCGTCGAGGTGTACAGCGACGCCGATGAGGTGGAGCTGGTGATCAACGGGCGGTCGGCCGGCACGCAGCCGGCGGGTCGGGCGCACGCATTCAAAGCCGTCTTTACGGTCGAGTTCGAGCCGGGGGAGGTCGAAGCCGTCAGTTACGTCGGTGGCCGCGAGCAGGCCCGGACAATACTTCGCTCGGCCAGCGGGCCGCTCCACCTTGATGCGACCGCCGAGCGCGCGGTGATTGCTGCGACGACGGCGGACCTTGCGTACATCCCGATCGCGGTGCGAGACCGGGCGGGTAATCTCGCCCACGCTCAAGACTGGCTCATCACCGTCTCAGTTGAGGGTCCTGCTGTGCTCCAGGCTCTGGGAAGCGGGCGACCAGAGCAGCTGGAGCGATTCGACACAGGAGAACATACGAGCTTCGACGGGCACGCACTCGCCATCGTCAGGCCCACCGGTGCGGGGGAGATCACCGTACGTATCCAGGCAGAAGGTCTGGAACCTGTGACCGTAGTCGTCCTGGCGGAAGCAGCGGAGTCCGATCACGGCCCGCAGCAGGTGGAAGATGCCACTCACCCGGCAGTCCGAGTGGGTGCTTGAGGGATCGGCAACGCATTGGCGCGGCCGACCCGGATCCGGGAGTATGGTCGACGATCTCGTACGCGTTGGTCCGGGCGAGATCGGGCGGCAGCACCGCAGCCCGCGCCCACAACCGCTGTCATCGAGCATCGATACAGGTGGTCGCACGACCGCCGTAGTACGCAGATTTGAGGGGGCGCCAGAGGGCCACGCCGGCCTCGGTGTAGCTGGTGTGATGTCTAGACATGACAAGGACGCCTGATTCCCGGGCGTGTCATGTGTCAGGACAGCGGTGACACTTCTGCATCAATAGATCGGTGACCATACCGCGGGGTTTGGTGGTGACACTCCCCCTCATTGAGGCATGAGTGCACTCGAGCCTATTGATCCTCGTGTCCGTCTGGCGATCACCCATTGGCCGCCGGACGCACCGCGAGGGGCGGTGAGCACGTTCTGCGCTGAGCAGGGATCTCTCGGAAACCTGCTATGCGATCCGTCAACGGGCGATTCACGAGTTTTTCCGTTGACTTCATCCAAACCCACTGAGGTGTCGGCGGTCGGACCAGAGTTCAAATCCCAAGTGCCAGCCCGACCTGAGCGGGGTGGTCGGGGTCACGACGTGATGACGTCAGCTATCGCTTGGGTGGCGTTGAGAACGCGCGAGGCTGTTTCTCGGATGAGGTCGACGTCTTGGTTGGCCCATCCGGTGATGTAGCCGATGCTGTAGGCGCTGGTGTCGAAGCCACATAACCCGGCGACGATGTAGGCGACGGATTCTGCTTCCACTTCCATTCGCCCACGGTGCTGCCGGTACTCGTCGAGGTTGTCGACGTGGCCGAGTTGAATGTGTGCGGCCTCGTGGATGAGGGTCTTCGCGGCCTGCTCGGGGGCGAGGTTCCGGCCGAGGACGACGGTACGCCGGTCGGGGTCGGTGTAACCGTTGGCATGCGCGAGGGTTTCTTGTGTGACGCTCCATCCGTTGCCCCC
>DASYGJ010000328.1:0-4459 GCA_035999915.1 Leifsonia sp. | reverse complement strand
CGGGGCACGAAATAATGGGTGCATGGCCTCCCGCAAATCTCGACGTGTGAGCGACGATGCTCCTTGGCGCGCCGTGTTCTCGGTCCGGGCCCGGATCGTCGTGGCGATCGTCCTCACTGCAGGGGTTGGGCTCGGCGTCGCCGGTGTGGCCACCTACTTCGTGCAACGCCAGCAGGCGCTGGCACGAGTGGACAGCGACCTTGTCCGAAATTTGGGCGAAGTGAAGGCTGTCGCAGCTGCCGCGCCTACCGCGGGCCAGGATGGGGTTGATGCGCTGCTGCGGACGCTCATCCAGCAGGTGGTGCCCGCTCCTGCCGAGAGCGCGCTGGGTGTCGTTGCCGGTCAGGCGGCGTACGTCCCTGGAGGGAGGCAGCCGTTCCGAATGGATCGCGACCCCGACCTCGTCGCGCGGTTCGTTCGCGAGGCGGACCCGGTCCACGTGGTGATGGGGACCGCCAAGTCGGATCAGGGCACCATCCGCTACGCGATCGTCCCGGTGACGGTGAAGGGCGACCCGGCGCAAGGCCTTTATGTCGCGGGTTATAACCTGGACACAGTTCTGACCGGGGTGGCGAGCCCGTTCGGGACGTATGCAGTCGTCGCCGCGTGTGCGCTGGCACTCATCGGTCTCGTCGCGTGGTTCGTCGCCGGGCGTCTGCTGCGCCCAGTGCGCGACCTTCGGGAGGCCGCCGACCACCTCTCGGCGACCCGCTTACGCCAGCACATCCCGGTCCGAGGCAACGATGACCTCTCGCTTTTGGCGGCAGGCTTCAACCGGATGTCCGACCGGATGGAGGAGTCGTTCACCGCGCAGCGCCGACTGCTCGACGATGTGGGCCACGAACTGAAGACGCCTATCACTATTGTGCGCGGCCATCTCGAACTGCTCGACCCGACGGACCCCGTCGACGTGGGCAACGTGCGCGAACTCGCAGTCGACGAGCTCGATCGGATGAGCGAGCTCGTCGGAGAGATCACTCTGCTCGCCGAGTCGCGCGGCCCGGGGTTCGTGGACGCCGCCCCGGCAGACCTCGCTGACCTCACCCGGGCGGTGTCCGCGAAAGCCGCCGCGCTCGCGCCGGACCGGCCGTGGGTGACCGAGCTGGTGGCGGAGGGCGACGGGTTGCTGGACGTCAGGCGGATCACGCAAGCGTGGCTCCAGCTCGCGGAGAACGCCGCGAAGTACTCGACGCCCGGCGGTGTCATTGCCCTGGGCAGCGAGCGGGTCCATGGCCGCACCGGCATGCTCTTCCGCGCGTGGGTGCGTGACGACGGTCCCGGGATCGGCGTGGCCGACCAAGCCCGGATCTTCGAACGGTTCCAACGCGGGGGCACCACGCGCGGTGTGTCCGGGTCGGGCCTCGGCCTCGCCATCGTCACGGCGATCGCGCACGCCCACGGCGGGTCGGTGGACGTCACGAGCTCGCCCGCCGGGTCCACTTTTATGCTCAGCATTCCGTGCGAGCACACCAGAGGGACTTCCGCCACCGCGGATCAGCGGTCCGAACCGGAGGAGCAGGGTTCATGAGCCGCATCCTGATCGCCGAGGATGAGCCCCGGATCGCGTCCTTCGTCGAGAAGGGCCTGCGCTCGGCCGGTTTCACGGTGACGACCGTGACCGACGGGCAGTCCGCTCTCGATGAGGTGAGGACCAGGTCGCATGATCTGCTGGTCCTCGACCTCGGGCTTCCCCGACTGGACGGCTTCGGGGTGCTCGAGGCGATCCGCGGCGAGGGCCACCCGCTCGTCGTCATCGTCCTCACCGCGCGTACAAGCGGCCGGGATGTCGTCACCACCTTGGAAGGGGGTGCGGACGACTACCTGTCTAAACCGTTCCGCTTCGACGAACTGCTAGCCCGCATCCGACTGCGACTCAAGACCACACGCCCGGAAACAGCCGACGTGCTGCGCGTCGGCGATCTCGAACTGGACGTACGCACACGCCGCATCACAGCAGGGGGAAATGCCGTGGACCTGTCGGCGCGTGAGTTCGCGCTGGCGGAGGAACTGCTCACCCACCCCGGGCAGGTGCTCAGTCGCGAGCAGCTGCTCAGCCGGGTCTGGGGACTGGATTTCGATCCGGGATCGAACGTGGTCGACGTGTACGTGCGTTATCTGCGCGGCAAGATCGGCGTCGAGCGCATCGAGACCGTCCGGGGCATGGGCTACCGCCTGGCGACCTGACGGCCTCCGGACACGAAAAAAGGGGCGAGGAGGTACCCGAAACCCCTCGCCCCTGGTGGGAACCGGCTCAGTGGCCGACGCTCACCGCAGCATCACCGCGGACGTCGACCGCCGCCGGCGGGGTGACTACGACGGCGCTCGCCTTACCGGTGGCGCTGCTCGTGCCCGTGGCACTCGTACCGGTTGAGCTGACGCCCGACGTGCCGGCCGTGGCCGCTGTCGTGCCCGCGCCTGCTGCGGAGGCGGACGTGCCTGCGACCGATCCGGAGCCGCTGGCGCTCCACGCCCCCGTGGGCCCGGCAGGAACCGCGGGCGTCGCCGGGACAGAGTTCGAGACGTCGCCGCGCAGCGACTCCGCCTTGTGCTGGGCTGTGCCCGCCGCGGAATGTACCGCGTGCGTCGCGGAGCTGGTCACACCTTTGGCCGCGATCGCCGTGCCCGCCTGGTCCTGAACGGAGAAAGCACCAGTGGTGGCGAATGCGCCTGCAGTAGCGAGCCCGGCGCTGAGAATGCCGGCGGTGCTAGCGACGATGATCTTTGAAAGCGTCTTCATTTCGGTCGAAATTACCTTTCCTTGGCTGCGGGCCGGAGTGCGACCCGAAGACAACCCTCACGGCCGGCGGTGAGATGACGAGGAGAGCAGGATGAGAACAGTCTCATCCCGCGGATGAGCTCCTGACAGGCGTCTCCCTGCGTTCGCCATTAGCGCGTCCAACCAGCGCGGATTGATCAAGGGCTGTCCGTTGTCATCAAACCGGAACGTGCGTTGCGACTCACCCGTGATCCATAGGCTGACTCGCCCGGGCCCTTGGTCAACGGGCAGGGTCCAGTTGAGAAGGAAGGCCTCGTGACGAAGCAGCTTTGCGGCGATCACGAGCTTCAGGTGGGCGAGTAGTTCCCACCGGCCATCGATCTCGACAGCTGGTGGTCCGGCCCTCTCGGTCTAACGGTCGCCCTGGTTCGCCGAGTCGTCCTTCCGATCGATCAGGAAGTCCTGATCCTGGTCTTCCTTGTCCCGACGGATCGGCTCATCGTCTGTCACCTTTCGCCCCACCGGGTCAGTGTCCAAAGGCTCGCCGGATACCGTCTCCGGCGCCGTCTCCTTGGCGTCACTCATGATCCAACCTCATTCTCCGCGGCTACCCTCCTCAGACGGTATGCCCATTCAGCGACGTCAGGGAGGGATTGACAACGGCCGGTCGTTCGTTCGCCGACCGAAGATCACCTCACGGACGTGTCTGGTCAGTCGTTCTGCGTGAGTGACGTTGCATGCAGTAATTCGGCTGCGGCTTTGTCCCAGAGATCGAAGGTGCCACGTGGTGTGGCGGATTCCGGGCAGGTTCCGGTGGATGCTGTGAAGCAATGCAGGTCGCAGCCGACGTATCCGATTGTCGATCCGCTGACCTTCACTTCGCAGCAGGCGGGACTGATCGTGTTGACCTCAAGGACAACGTTGGTGATGGTGTCGTCGGCCTGAATCATGCGAATGCACTTCAAGCTGTGACGGTGGGGATCGACGTCCGGTTTGGGCGTCACCGTTTGAGGGAGTGGCACGTCTGGTGCTCCATTCCACTTGACCGCGAAAACGTGTCGGGTTCAGGTGAGGACCGCGCCGATACCCGATTCTGGAAGGGCTGTTGTGGTCGCGTGCGGAGCTTTCGCTCCGGGTAGATCCGCGATTCGGCTTACTTGTAGTGAGGAAAACCTTAGCCGTTATCGGTCGCTTCTCAAAGGCCGAACCTAAGGCGTCGAGTCGCCGGCCTCAATCCACGCACGGCGTTGGCCCATCCACATACGTACCAACGGTGCCGCCACAAAGCGATCAAAATCACAGCACGATCCGCGAATTTTCGGGAGGCGCGATCGGGTCACTGCGGTGCTCGCGAACGATGGCGAGCAGGCCGGGCCGCGCAGGGTTGAAAGCCCTGTGGATCGCCGCGATAGCGGCGGCATTTCTATGTCGCTAAGTGTCACCTGATCCACTCAGTCGCTTATTCGATGTCGGTGGGGGAGGCCCCCAGCCTGCTGTGACTCGCCTTGGTGTCGCCGGACGACGGAGTGGTTTGACGCAGTTCATGCTGAATCATGAGCGCAAACTGCCGCAAGACTGCCGGGTGATAGTCAGGTGACGGGATGCGAGGTTCCGAATCGAACACGCTGAGCGTTCCAACGCGTACCCCGTCCTGATCTTCGATCGGGAATCCAGCCCAAAATCGCACCCACGGTTCGCCAGTCACCTGGGTGAGATTCCGAAATCGGGCGTCGGCGCGAGCGT
>DASYGJ010000304.1:0-6616 GCA_035999915.1 Leifsonia sp. | reverse complement strand
TTGGCCAAGGTGTCGGCGCTCTTGATCGTGCGCACAAGCGACGAAAGGAACACCTGCTGGTTGCTGATGCGGCCGAGGTCGGAGCCGTCGCCGACGCCGTGGCGGGTGCGCAGGAAGGCGAGCGCCTGCTGACCTTGAAGCACGTTCTGGCCGGCCTTCACGTTGAGACCTGTGTACGGGTCCTTGATGTCGCCCGCGACACAGACCGGAACGCCGCCGACCGCGTTCGACATCTCGATCACGCCGTCGAACTGGATCACGCCGGCGTAGGGGATGTCCATGCCGGTGAGCTTCTCGACCGTCAGCACCGTGCACGCGAGCCCGCCGTAGGAGAGGGTGTTGTTGATCTTCTGGCGGCTCATCGCGTCGAAGCTGCCGCCCTTGGGATCCGGGCACGCGGGGATGGACACATACATGTCACGAGGTAAGCTCACGACAGTGGCGTTCTTGTGGTCCGCCGACACATGCAGCAGCATCGTGACGTCGTTCAGCGATTCGCCGCGGTTCTTGAGGTCGTAGGCAGCGTCTCCACCGCCGGAGTCGCTGCCGGCAAGGAGGACGTTGAACGCCCCGTCCATCGCGCCGACCTGCGGGGCCGCCGTCATCGGCTTGCCTTTCGCGTCGACCAGGGTGACCGACTTCTTGAGACTCGACGACACATCCCAGATCGCATAGGCCGCGACGGATGCGCTACTCACAGCGATGACGCCGACGACAGCCGCGACGATCATCGCGATGAAATGAAGGGGACGACGCCGCCTGAGACGGCCGTGACGGGCGATGGTGGGACCGGTCGACGTTCGTTTCGCACGCAATTCGGCACGGGTCGGCAACTCGCTCATTCACTTCCTTTCAACACACACGGCTTTCCAGAGTCCCAGACAACCCTGGCAGAACACTGGATCGGCACGCAGGAAGTGCTGATCAAAGGGAATTGAGCAGGTCTGCGACGCCGTCTTCGACCACGGCTCCCGTCACGAATGTCGCAACCGCTTTGACCTCATCCGGAGCCTGACCCATCGCGACACCGCGGCCTTCTGCACCCGCCCAGGTGAGCATGTCGATGTCGTTGCGGCCGTCGCCCACCGCGATCACGTCCGCCCGCGGGATGCCGGCCGCCTGACGGACGCGCTCCAAGGCGGTGGCCTTGTTCACGCCGTCGGGGGCGATATCGAGCCACGCCGTCCAGCCGATGGAGTAGCTCACCTTGTGCAACCCCATCCGTTCGACGATCGAGAGGAACTGCTCCTCGTCGTGCTGCGGCGAGATGACCACGACACGGGTGGCCGGATGCGCGCTCAGCTCCTCGAAGGGCACCTCGATCCCGTTCGCCAGCTCCCACTCGGTCATGCCCGCGGTATAGCGGCGGAACCCGGTCGTGTCCTCGACCATGAAGCTGCCGCGCGGAAGGTGGGGCCGGATCGTCTCGAGCACCTCGGTCGGGTCGAACTCCTCGACGAACTCGCGCCGGTAGCCCCCATCGACCTTGTCATCGCGCATCATCGTGATGGCTCCGTTCGCGCACACCACGTATTCGCTCGTGAGGCCGAATTGCTCGTGGATCTTGCGCGCCGTCTCCCAGCTGCGGCCGGTGGCGAGCAGGACCTCGTGGCCGGCATCACGCACCCGCGTGACCGCCTCGAGCACCGCGTCGCCGATCGTCTCGTCCTCGTGGATGAGGGTGCCGTCGACGTCGAGCGCGATCAGCAGGCGGTTCCCGATGCTCACCGTTCGATCGGCTCCAGGACGTCGAGGCCACCGACGTACGGGCGGAGCGCCTCGGGAACGAGCACCGATCCGTCCTCGCGCTGGTGGGTCTCGAGCAGGGCGACCAGCCAGCGGGTGGTGGCGATCGTTCCGTTGAGTGTCGCGACCGGGCTCGTCTTGCCGCTCTCGGTGCGGTAGCGGATGTCGAGCCGGCGGGCCTGAAACGTCGTGCAGTTGGAGGTGGAGGTGAGTTCGCGGTACTTGCCCTGCGTTGGCACCCAGGCCTCGACGTCGTACTTGCGGGCCGCACTCATCCCGAGGTCGCCCGCCGCCGTGTCGATCACCCGGTAGCTGAGCCCCAGCGACTGAAGCATGCCCTCCTGCAGTTCCAGCAGCCGGGCGTGCTCGGCCTCCGCCTCGTCCGGCAGCACGTAGGCGAACATCTCGAGCTTGTTGAACTGGTGCACGCGGATGATGCCGCGGGTGTCCTTTCCGCCCGAGCCCGCCTCTTTGCGGTAGCAGGTGGACCAGCCGGCGTAGCGGATGGGCTCGGTCACGTCGAGGATCTCGCCGGCGTGGTATCCGGCGAGCGCCACTTCACTCGTGCCCGTGAGATAGAGATCCTCGCCCTCGATGCGGTACACCTCGTCGGCGTGAGCGCCGAGAAACCCGGTGCCCTGCATGATCTCGGGCTTCACGAGCGTCGGAGTGATCATCGGGACGAACCCGGCGGCGAGCGCACGATCGAGCGCCATGTTCATGATGCCCAGTTCAAGCCGGGCGCCCACGCCGCGGAGGAACGAGAAGCGGGCGCCGGACACCTTCGCACCGCGGACCATGTCGATCGCGCCGAGCAGCTCGCCGAGTTCGAGGTGATCCTTCGGCTCGAAGGTGAAAGCGGGCTTCTCACCGACCGTCTTGATCGTGACGAAGTCGTCTTCCCCGCCCGCAGGCACACCCTCGATGATCGGGTTGCCGATGCTGCGCAGCACGGTCTCGAAGCGCGCCTCCGCGTCGTTCGTCACCTGCTGTGCCTCTTTGACGCGGGCCGCGAGGCTCTGCGCCTGGGTGACCAGTTCCTTCTTCTGTTCTTTCGGCGCGGCCGCGACCCGCTTGCCGAACACGTTCTGTTCTGCGCGCAGCTCCTCGAACCGCGTGATGGCCGCACGGCGCTCCCGATCGACCTCCAGCGCTTCGTCGACGAGTTCGACCGAGTCTCCCCGCGCCTCCTGCGAACGCTTGATGAGGTCAGGGTTTTCGCGGAGAAGAACTGGATCGATCACTCGGACAGCTTATCGAGCGAGCGTCCCGCGGTTCCGGTCATCCGCTGGGAACGGTAGCGTGAGCGACGTGACCAACCGCGACAGCGCCGTTCCCGCGCTGGCCGCCGTCGTCTTCAACCCGATCAAGGTCGACGAGTCGCGCATCCGCCTCGCCGTCGAAGGGGCCGCGGCCGAAGCCGGAGTCGTCGGCGTGCTCTGGCTGTCGACGACCATCGACGAGGGCGGCCAGGCGCAGACCCGCGAGGCGCTTGCGAGCGGAGCGACGCTGATCCTTGCAGCAGGAGGCGACGGCACGGTGCGAGCAGTGGCGGAGGCGTTGCGCGACCAGGATGCGGACCTGGCCATCCTGCCGTCGGGCACCGGCAACCTGCTCGCGCGCAACATCGGGATCACGCACACGAATCTCGACGAGGCCTGCCGCGTCGCCTTCCAGGGGCGCACGCGAGCCATCGACCTCGGGGTGGCCGTGGCGACCGACGCGAATGGAGCGTCCGTCGAGCGCGCGTTCCTCGTGATGGCGGGTCTCGGGATCGACGCTGCGATGATCGCGAACACGCGCCCGCGCCTCAAACGCCAGGTCGGCTGGCTCGCCTACGTGGACGCCGGTTTCCGCTCCCTGCCCAAGGCCAGGAAAGTGCGCGTCGGCTACAGCCTCGACGACGGGGAGACCCGTTCGGCGCACGTCAGCACCATCCTCGTTGCCAACTGCGGCAACCTGCCCGGCAACATCGAACTCATCCCCGACGCCCTCATCGACGACGGGATCCTCGACATCGCCGTTCTGCAACCCAAGTCCTTGTTCGGCTGGCTCATGATCTGGCGCAAGGTCACCTGGGAGAACCGCGTGCTGCGCAAGACGGCGCTCGGACAGCGGATCATCCGCCTGACCAACCGGGCGATACGCACTGAGCTCAGCTATCTGCGCGGAGGCTCGGTGCGCCTCACCGTGGACACCCCGGAACCGTTCGAGCTCGACGGCGACGGCATGGGCGACGTATCGGCGGTTCACCTCAGAGTGGATGCGGGCGGCCTACGGGTGAGGGTGCCGGCCCTCAGCTGACCGGTGCGGCTTTCGACGCCAGGTCAGGGCGCGCACGAACACCGCACCAACCCCGCTCGCCAGAGCGACCGTGATGGCGGGGGCGCGAACCAGATCTGCAAGGCCGGCAGAGAAGCTCCCCGGAGCCAGAATCGGCGTGTTCTGCGAGTCGGCGGAAGAGAGCGCCGGGATCAGGACGACGAGAATGGCGACGGCGGTGCACACGATCGCGATGATCACCAGGGTTCGGAAGGCCCGGCGCATGTCAGTCCCTCCGCGAACTCAGTGCCGCCAGGAGCACGAGGGAAACGATCGTCGCCAGGCCGACGGTCACCAGCGGGCCGGCGAGCATCCAGCCGATCTGGCTGAAGACGAGGGTGGTCAGGTCTGACTCGGCCGAGCTGGTCGTGTAGGACGTGTAGACGGAGAACGCGTAGAGCACGATACCGAGCACGACGAAGCCACCGCCGAGAATCCACAGCGCGAGGAAGTAGGGGTTGCGGCGGGGCGAGACGTCGACATCGTCGAGGATGCTGCCGCCCGGCGATGCTGCCGACACCCTGGCCGGTTCGGTTTCGGTTTCAGTTTCCGTTTCTGTTTCGGTTTCTGCCGCAGGCTCCGGAGCCGTGGGAGCGACCGGCATCACGGCCGGGATGTGCTCATCGATGGGCGGGCGGAATGCTGGCGAGTCGACCGCGGGAACGGCTTCGCGCGAACGGGTGGTCAGCTGCTCCCCGGGCTTGGGCCGGTACCCGCGCTGGAAGGCGGGGTCGTAATTCGGGTCGATGTCCGGCTCGGCGGCCGCGCGGGGATCCCCGGATTCGTGACCCGTTTCATCCAGGATCATGGTGCCTCCTCGCTCCTGGATCGCAGCCTACTCCAGCGGCGCAGCGCCTCCAGGCCCGGTCAGCGAGGCCAGCCAGTCGCGGGCTTCGGTGAACACGTCGTCGCGGTAGCGGCCGCTGAATTCGACCTTCTGCCGGTCGGCCCGCGGGTACGAGCCCAGGAAGATCACGGCCGGGCTGAAGCGACGCAGACCCAGCAGAGCATCCGCCACCCGCTCGTCGTGGATGTGCCCGTCGGCGTCGATCACGAACCGATAGCGGCCGAGAGCATCACCGATCGGCCGCGACTCGATCAAGCTCAGGTTCACTCCGCGGGTCGAGAATTGTTCCAGCAGATCGAGAAGACTTCCGGGACGGTCGTCGGGCAGTTCGACGACGAGGCTGGTCTTGTCGGCTCCCGTCGGGGCGGGGACGGTGCGCTCGCGGCTCACAAGAACGAAGCGGGTGACGGCGCTCGGATTGTCCCCGATGTTCTCGGCGAGCACGGTCACGTCGTGGTGGTCGACGATGCCGGGCGGGGCGATCGCCGCATCCGCCGTGCTGCCTTCGAAAAGCGAGGACGCCGCGGCGACATTGCTCGAGGCGGGGAGATGTCCGTGGTCGGGCAGGTTCGAATCGAGCCACAGGTGGCATTGGGCGTATGCCACCGGATGCGCGTTGATCAGCTTGACGTCGGCGAGAGTCGTGCCCGGCCGCGCCACCAGGACGAAGTTGACGGGAACGAGGTACTCGCCCACGATGCGGAGGCCGGGAACGGTGGCCAGCGCATCCTGAGCCACCGAGACACCGCCTTCGATGGAGTTCTCGATCGCGATCATGGCGGCGACGCTGCGACCGGCGACCACATCGGCGAGCGCCTCTCCCACGTTGTTGACCGAGCGCCAGTGCTTGCCGGCGGCCTCCGGAACCTGCCGGAGAGCAGCCTCGGTGAATGTGCCCGACGGTCCCAGAAAGCTGTAGACCTCGTCGACGGCGGCGGTCAGGTCGGCGATGGGCTCGGCAGGTTCGGACATGCCGATCAGCTTAGCCAAGCCTCCTCCACCGTTCGCGTCGCGAGAAACTTCTCCACAACCTTGGGAGGCGCCACTGTCGCACCGCGTCCCGAGTGGAAGTATGTACCCATGAACGAACGAGCTGGCACCCCCGCCCAGGAGTCCGACCTGATCGATGTCGACGCGCTGCGCCGGGCGTACTACGACCTCAAACCCGACGTGAACATCCCCGAGCAGCGTGTGGTGTTCGGCACCTCCGGGCACCGCGGCAGTTCGCTCAACACCGCGTTCAACGAGAACCATATTGCGGCCACCACCCAGGCGATCGTCGAATACCGTGCGTCACAGGGCATCGACGGGCCACTGTTCATCGGCGCAGACACCCACCTGCTCAGCGACTTCGCGATGACCACCGCGCTGGCCGTGCTGGTCGGAAACGAGGTGCGCGTGCTCGTCGACGAGTTCGACGACTGGGTGCCCACGCCCGCCATCTCGCACGCGATCATCGCATACAACCGCGCCGGCCACTCCGGCCAGGCCGACGGCATCGTCGTCACGCCGAGCCACAATCCGCCCTCCGACGGTGGCTTCAAATACAACCCGCCGCATGGTGGCCCGGCCGACACCGACGCCACGAGCTGGATCGCCAACCGTGCCAACGAGATCATCGCCGACGGGATGCGGGCGGTGCGGATGAGCGAACCCAGCGCCGTCGAGACCTACGACTTCCGGGGCAGCTACGTCGACGAC
>DASYGJ010000289.1:0-14286 GCA_035999915.1 Leifsonia sp. | reverse complement strand
CGCCGGTAAGGCGAGTTGGACCATGGCCGCCTCGGCGGGTGCGGCCCATCTCTCGGTGGTGGTGCAGTCCCTCTTCGACGGAACCATCCAGCACCGCGAATCCGACGAACCCTTCAAGGTGTCGATCTCAGCGATCACCATCCACGACGACGGCGCGCTGGACATCACCGTCGCGAACTAGCCGAACCAGCCGAACCAGCCGAACCAGCCTCTCACCGGGAGGCGCCGTCGCGCTGCGCGAGCTTCACGAGCTGGGCGTTGTAGGCCTTGAGTTCTGCGTCGTCGGTGCGATCGGCGTTGCGGTCGCGACGCTTCGTCTCCCGCTCGTCATTGCTGCTCCACTGGATGGCGACGACGATCGCGAGGATGACGGTCGGGATCTCGCCGACGCTCCACGCGATCCCGCCGCCGGTCTGCTGGTCGACGAGCGGCGTTGCACCCCACGTGCGTCCCATCGCGCCGAACCAATCGGCCAGAAGCAGGCCATGGTCGGTCATGATGGACAGGCCGAAGAAGGCGTGGAAGGCCATGGTGCCGAGAAGCAGAACGAGGCGGAACGGATAGGCCAGTCGGTACTTCACCGGGTCTATCCCGATCAGCGACTGCACGAAGAGGTATCCGGTGATGAGGAAGTGCGTGATCATCCACTCGTGACCGACATGGTCGGTGGTCGCCCAGCGGATCAGCGGCGTGTAGTAGAAAAGCCACAACGAGCCGGCGAAGAGGACCGCGGCCACGATCGGGTGGGAGATCACACCGGCGAACCGCGAGTGCACCGCGAGCAGAATCCACTCGCGAGCACCGCGCGAGCCGTCGGTGCGTTTGCGGATGGCGCGCATCGCCAGTGTCACCGGAGCTCCCGGCACGAGCAACAGAGGCACCATCATCGTGAGGACCATATGGGCGAGCATGTGCTGCGAGAAAAGGTACTTCTCGTAGACGTTGATTCCCCCGGACGTGATGTAGAAGAGCAGTATCAGGCCGGCCACCCAGGACACCGTGCGCTGGATGGGCCACTTGTCTCCGCGTTTGCGTAGCCGCCAGACGCCGGCGAGGTAGAAGAAGAGCGCGAACGCGCATCCGAGAACCCAGACGAGGTCGAAGTTCCAGCTGGCGAACATGCGCGCCCAGGTGAGCTCGGGCGGCAGGTTCTGACCGGTGAGGATCTCAGCGGGCGTGGGAGACGCGCCCAGCTTTTGGGCCACAGGGGTCGCCGTGCGCGCGAGCGCGGCGGCGACGCCGGAGGCGATGCCCATGAAGCCGAGTTCAGCGGTGACCAGCCACCAGAACGTGCCACGCTTGTCGCCGCTCTTCAGCCGATCGATCAGGTACCGGCGTTGAAAGACTCCGAACAGTCCGAGCGCACCTAAGGCAGCGACCTTCACGAGCACGAGGATGCCGTATGGCGTGGCCAATTGGGCGAGCGTCCCCACCCGCAGTTCGGCGTTCACGTAGCCGGAGGCTGCGACGACGATGAAGGAGACCAGCGCGAGTGTCGAGTACCGCTCGACGAGAGGAACGATGCGCCCGGCGCCGAGCGTGCCGCGCACGATGACCAGCGTCAACAGGCCGCCCAGCCACAGGGCGGCGAAGAGGACGTGCAGGCCGAACGAGGTGACGGCCGCATCGTGGCCGGCGGCATCCGCGCTGTGCCCCTGCTGTGCCATCGGGACGATCGATGCGACAGCGAGGGCGGTCACGAAGACCAGGACCGTCTGGTTGCGCACCGCGAAGCAGAGCACGGTGACCGTCGCCGCGATCAGCGTGATGCCGAGCCAGGCCTGCCCGATCGACACGCTGGTGATGAACGAGCTCAGCCCGTTGGTGAAAGTGTCGTCGAACGAGAGGGGGATGTTCGAGACGCTCACGAAAGTGAAGAGGCCCGTGACGGCGCTCGCAACGGTCATCAGGGCGGCGGATCCGGCGGCGAAGTCGAGCGCTTTTCCGTACTCATCGCGGTCAGAACTGAATGCGAAGCACGCGAGTACCAGTGCGCCGATGACGCCCGCCACGCTGAGGTTGACGATGAGGGTCGATGCGGGCAGTCCCCACCGCACTACGGCGCCGGGATCAGCGAGGAGAGGCGCCGCCGCGCCTCCACCGAACGCCAGCGCCGCGATCATCGCGACGACGGCGACGATCAGCAGAACGGCAGGGCCGGCGATCCGGACGATTCTAGGCACTGGACAAGCCTACGTCGGCGCTACTGAGTGGCGGCACACAGCGAAGGGGACACCACGAATGCGCGGTGTCCCCTTCACAAGCTGTCCCCCGGGGAGGATCTGACTACTTGACGGCAGCCTTGAGCTTCGAGCCGGCGGTCAGCTTGACGCGGTGACCAGCCGGGATGGCGATCTCGGCACCGGTCTGCGGGTTACGGCCGGTGCGCGCGGCCGTCTCGGTGCGCTCGGCGGCGAGCCAGCCCGGGATCGTGACCTTGCCGCCGTTGGCGACGGTGTCTGCGACCGTGGCGAAGAAGGCGTCGAGCACGCCACCGACGGCAGCCTGGCTCTGACCCGACGACGCAGCGATAGCGGCAACGAGCTCGGTCTTGTTCAGCGACTTGTCAGCCATTGAGTGTCCTCCTCGGACCTATTGCTGGTTTCTCCAGCTTTTCTTTTTGGAACGGTTGAGGCCACGCGGGCCATAACGTTTGGTCTGTTCGACCGCCTCGAATGTATCAGAAACCCGCGGAAACACGCGGATTCCCGAACTGATTCACGATTTACCCAGGCTCGCTCAGCTCTCGGGAAACGCAGAGAGGGCATCCGGCCGAAGCCGAACACCCTCTCTGGAAGTGCGTTGTGCGCTGTTACCAGCTGGACTTGGTGATGCCGGGCAGTTCGCCACGGTGCGCCATGTCACGGAAGCGGACACGCGAAATGCCGAACTTGCTGAGGTTTCCGCGCGGACGGCCGTCGACGGCGTCGCGGTTGCGAACGCGGATCGGCGAGGCGTCGCGGGGGAGCTTCTGCAGACCCTGGCGGGCCGCTTCGCGCGACTCGTCGGTGCCGTTCGGGTCAACGAGGGCCTTCTTGAGTTCGAGGCGTTTGGCCGCCCAGCGCTCAACGATTACCTTGCGCTGCTCGTTCTTGGCGATCTTGGATGTCTTGGCCATGTCTTAGCGCTCCTCTCGGAAGTCGACGTGCTTGCGCACTACGGGGTCGTACTTCTTGAGCACGAGACGGTCGGGGTCGTTGCGGCGGTTCTTCTTGGTCACGTAGGTGTAACCGGTTCCCGCCGTCGAACGAAGTTTGATGATCGGACGGACGTCCTGCTGCTTTGCCATTAGATCTTCTCCCCACGGGCAAGGAGGTCCTTGACCACGGACTCGATGCCACGGGCGTCGATGACCTTGATGCCTTTGGCACTCAGGGTCAGGGTGACGTTACGGCGAAGCGACGGAACGAAGTACGTCTTCTTCTGAATGTTCGGGTCGAAACGACGCTTGGTGCGCCGGTGCGAGTGCGAAATGTTGTGCCCGAAGCCGGGAACGGCTCCAGTCACCTGGCACACTGCTGCCATTTGTTTTCTCCAATACCGCGGAGCTGATTGCTCCGCCCAAGGTCACTTGTCGGCACGCTCAATCCCGTCGATCCGAGGAAGTTGGGGATTTGCGTACGATCTGAGCGGGAGAGGCCCACTCAGCCAAACATCAATACTACGGTACGGGCCCGGATGCGCCAAATGCCGTGCAATTCCGGGCTCCCGGCGAGCTATCCGGCGACCCGCGAGCAGTTTTCGCACAGGCCGAACACATCGACCACGTGCTGCGCTTGAGTGAAGCCGTGCGACGCCGCCGCCGCTTTGGCCCACTGCTCCACCGCATCCGCCTCGATCTCGACGGTGAGGCCGCAGTTGCGGCAGATGAGGTGGTGGTGGTGGCCTGTCGTGCAGGCGCGGTAGAGGCTTTCGCCATCGGGGGACTGGAGCGAGTCGGCGTCGCCTTCGGAGGCGAGATCGGCGAGCGCACGGTAGACCGTGGCGAGGCCGATCGGTGACCCCGTCTCATGGAGCGACATGTGCAATCCTTGCGCGCTGATGAAGCCCTCCGTCGAGGTCAGCGCCTCGCGGACGGCTTCTCGTTGCCAGGTGTTGCGTTTCACGGGTCTAGGCTATCCCGCCTGGCTCACGAGTCGCCGTGTGCTCAGCGCCCCGCCCCGGCGTGTGCCGCGCCGGGTGCCGACGATGCGGCAGACCACGTAGATGACGAACGAGATCGTGGTGACATAAGGACTGATCGGCAGGGATCCGCCGAGCGCGAGCATGATGCCTCCGACGATGGAGACCAGTGCGAAACCGACGCTCCAGAGGGGGACAGCGAGCGGTGAAGACGAGATGCGCATAGCGGCGGCCGCCGGCGTGACCAGCAGCGAGAGCACGAGAAGCGCGCCCACGATCTGCACCGACACGGCCACGGCAAGCCCGAGAAGCACCATGAAGGCGATCGACACGAAGCGCACAGGAACGCCTCGGGATGCCGCCACATCCGCGTCGAGGCTGTCGAACGTGAGCGGGCGCCAGATGACCAGGAGCCCGACGAGAACGATGGCGCCGATCACCAGGAGCGAGCCGAGCTGCGGGTCGTCCACCGACACGATCTGCCCGGTCAACAGGCCGAACTTGTTGGCGCTTCTCCCCGGGTACAGCGCAAGGAAGAGGATCCCGAGTCCCAACCCGAACGGCATGAGCACGGCGATGATCGAGTTGCGGTCACGCGCTTTCGAGCCGAGCACCCCGATGAGGAGGGCTGCGACCAGCGAACCGGTCAGCGAACCGAGCACGACGTTCGCACCCACGAGAAGTGCCGCAGCCGCGCCCGCGAACGAGAGCTCACTGATGCCGTGCACGGCGAAGGCCATATCGCGCTGCATCACGAAGACACCGATCAGTCCGCCGACGATGCCGAGTACGGCGCCCGCGAAGATCGAGTTCTTCACCAACGCGAGCAGTTCCCCATAGTTGGCGAAATTGAACAGCTGCGACCAGAGGTCGGGGGAGGAGGTGGCGAAGTGGGCGATCATGCGGCAGGCTCCTGATGCGGTGCGCGGGAATGGTCGTGATGGCCGTGGGTCTCCGCGTCCGGGATGCCCACCACGACGATGCGCCCGCGGCTGCGGATGACGTCGACCGGAGTTCCGTAAAGGTCGGTGAGAACATCGCTCCGCAAGACTTCGTCGGGGGTGCCCTCGCGGAACCGGCCGCCGGCCAGGTAGAGAACCTTGTCGACCATCCCGAGAACCGGATTCACATCGTGCGTCACAAATACCACCGCGCTGCCGTGCTCCCGCCGCCGGCGGTCGATGAGCTCGCTGACCCCGCGTTGGTGCTGCAGGTCGAGGGAGAGAAGCGGCTCGTCGCAGAGGAGCAGAGCCGGGTCGCCGGCGAGCGCCTGACCAACGCGCAGTCGCTGTTGCTCTCCGCCGGACAGACTTCCGACGGGATCGTTCGCGTAGCGGTGGGCTCCGACTGCGTCGATGAGCCTGTCGACCTGGTCACGGTCGGTGCGTGAGCGGATCGGCAGACCCCAGCGATGACCGTTGACGCCGAGACCGATGAGATCGCGGGCTCGCATCGGCGTTCCAGCGGCGATGAGTTTCTGCTGCGGGATGTAGCCGATGCGGCGGTCCCCCTTGTGCACCGGATGTCCGTCGAACGTGATGGTGCCCGAGTCGAGTTTCTGCTGGCCGAGGATGGTTTTGAGCAGGCTGGTCTTGCCCGATCCGTTGGGCCCGAGCACTGCGACGAACTCGCCGGCGTGAACGTCGATGTTCAGTCCGCTCCACAGGGTGCGATCCCCGAATCCGAGGTTCGCGTCATGCAGGCTGAGCACGACCTCGCGTTCAGCGGGGGCTGTGACCAGCCCGAGAGGTTCGGTGTCGGTCATCCGGCCAGCCCCTTGGCAACGGCGTCGAGGTTGGCCGTCATCCAGCTCACATAGTCCTTGTCGCTCGGCAGGCTCTCGGTCACCGGCACGATGGCGACTCCCGCCTTCTTCGCGGCGCTGAGCACCTTCTCGGTCTCCGGGCCGGAAGTCTGCTCATTGTAGACGAGCAATTTCACGCGGCCGCCACCGAAGAGGCCGATCGTTTCGTTCAAAACGGCGGGGGACACGTCCGTTCCCGCCTCGACGGCGGCGCTGAAAGCCTTGGGCGTCTTGTCGACCAGCCCGATCCCTTCGAGCAGATAGAGCGGCACGGGCTCCGTCACGGCGACACCCGCGCCTGCGAACTTTTGTTTGAGTTGCAGCTGACGGTTCTCGAGCGCGGCGAGCTTCGCAACGAAGGCGTCACCGTTCTTCTTGAAAGTCGCCGCCTGAGAGGCGTCGGCCTTCGAAAGCACGACGACGAGTTTGTCGGCGAGCTTCTGAACGGTGGGGAAGTCGTACCAGACGTGCTCATTGAGCTCGCCCCCGGAGCCCTTCTTGCCCGAAAGGTCGACCACGTTGATTACTGTGGCGCTCTTGCCGGCGCCCGATTTCAGCATGGTGTCCATGAAATCGTCGTACCCGCCGCCGTTCTCGATCACGACGTCGGCCTTCGACAGCGCCAGCTGGTTCTGGGCACTCGCCTCGAACGAGTGCGGATCCTGATTGGGGTTGTCCATGATCGAGGTCACGTTCACCGCGTTTCCGGCGATCGTGCGCGCGATGTCGCCATACACATTCGTGCTGGCGACAACGGAGAGCTCGCCGTGGGAAGACGCCCCGGTGGCGCCGGACGAGCATCCGGTGAGGGCCAGAGCGGCGAGCACGGCGGCGGGGAGGGCGAGGAGAGAGGCGAGGGATCGCGTCTTCATGCTGGGCCTGTCTAAGTCGGAGGGTGCGCCCGAGTGGCACACTCCGACCTTACGGCTTATTGATAATGATTGTCAAAACCATTCAGTCAAGCAGCAGCGCGGGCTCTTCGATGATCGAGGCGACGTCGGCGAGGAACCGCGACGCCACATCACCGTCGACGACGCGGTGGTCGAACGATGCGCCCAAGGTCGTCACGAAGCGCGGCCGCACCTCGCCATCGACGACCCACGGCTTCTGCTTGATCGTGCCCAGGGCGACGATTCCGACCTCACCCGGGTTCAGGATTGGCGTGCCCGTGTCCATTCCGAACACCCCGATGTTGGTGATCGTGATCGTGCCACCCGCCATGTCGGCCGGCGAAGTCTTGCCGTCGCGTGCCGTGAGTGTCAGCCGTTCGAGTGCGCCCGCCAGGTCGAGCAGGGACATGTCCTGCGCTTCCTTCACGTTGGGTACCAGGAGGCCGCGCGGGGTGGCGGCGGCGATCCCGAGGTTCACGTAGTGGCGCACGATGATCTCCTCATCCGTCCACGACGAATTCACGGTGGGGTTACGCCGCACCGCCCAGATGATCGCCTTCGCCATGATCAGCAGCGGCGACACCTTGACACCGGCGAAGTCGGGGGAGTTCTTGAGACGCTTGACGAACTCCATGGTGCGGGTCGCATCCACGTCGACGAACAGGCTCACGTGGGGCGCGCTGAACGCACTCGAGGTCATCGCGTTCGCGATCGCCTTGCGCACGCCCTTCACGGGAATGCGGTCCTCGCGGTCGTTCGGCCACTCCGGCGTCTGAATGTTGCGGAACACGCTCACCTGCGTCGCCTCGCGCAGAACGTCTTCGCGAGTGACGTCACCGATCGGCCCGGTCGGGGTGACCACGCTCAGGTCGACGCCGAGGTCTTTGGCCAGCTTGCGAATCGGGGGCTTTGCGATCACCGGAACGGTGGGCGTGACAGTCACCTCATGGCGCACCGTGAGCGGCACCGCGGGCGAACCTGAAGCGACCGGCACAGTCGGCGCAACGGCAGGGCCACCGGATGCGGCCGGCACGATCGAGATCGCGCTCGTTCCCGGATGGGTCACTCTCCGGCGCCGGCTGCTTCCGTGCCCGGATGCGCCGTATCCGACCAACGGTGCCATCGCTGATTCCGGGGCCGGGGGTTCGTCCTCCTCATGCGAGACGCTCGACGCCGCATCGTCCGCAGCCTCTTGAACCTCGCTGACCGGCTCGGCAACCGGGGCGGAGCCTGCCGCGTTCGACACCGTGATGATCGCCGTGCCGACGTCGACCGTCTGCCCCTCGGACACGAGCAGCTCACCGACCACGCCCTCGAAGGGCGACGGCAACTCGACCAGAGACTTCGCCGTCTCGATCTCGACAAGCACCTGGTTGACCGTCACGGTGTCGCCAGGGCCGACCTTCCAGGAGACGATCTCGGCCTCGGTGAGACCTTCGCCCACATCGGGGAGGAGGAATTTCGAATCGCTCATGCTGCCACTTCTTTCATCGGCCGGTCGGTCAGTATGCGAGGCTGCGATCCACAGCCTCGAGCACGCGGTCGGCGTCAGGAAGGTACATGGCCTCCACCTTCGACGGCGGGTACGGGGTGTCGAACGCGGACACACGGATGACCGGCGCCTCGAGCGAATAGAAGGCGCGCTCGGCGACCGTCGCGGCGATCTCCGAGCCTACGCTCGCGTTGCCGGCCGCTTCCTGCACCACGACGAGGCGGCCGGTCTTGCGCACCGACTCGAGCAGCGGGACGTAGTCGATCGGTGAGATCGATCGGAGGTCGATCACCTCGAGACTGATCCCCTCTTCAGCCGCAAGGTCGGCGGCGTGGAGCAGTGTCGAAACCATCGCGCCGTGAGCGACGACGGTGACGTCGGTTCCCACCCGCGCGACGCGTGCCGAGTGCAACGGCGACGCGTTCTCCGTGAGGTTGATCTCGCTCTTCACGAAGTACCGGCTCTTCGGCTCGAAGAACAGAACCGGGTCGTCGGAGGCGATCGCCTCCTGGATCATCCAGTACGCGTCATGCGAGTTGCTCGGGCTGACCACGCGCAGGCCGGGGGTGTGCGCGAAATACGCCTCCGGGCTCTCAGAGTGGTGCTCGATGGACCCGATGTGGCCGCCGTACGGCACTCGGATCACGATCGGCATGATGACGGTGCCCTCGTGACGGTTCCGCATCCGCGCGAGTTGCGTGGTGATCTGGTCGAACGCCGGAAAGATGAAGCCGTCGAACTGGATCTCGCACACCGGCCGGTAGCCCCGCATCGCGAGGCCGATCGCCGCGCCGAGAATGCCGGACTCCGCGAGGGGCGTGTCGAGCACCCGCTGCGGACCGAACTCGGCGTGCAGACCTTCCGTCACGCGGTAGACGCCGCCGAGCGGGCCGATGTCCTCGCCCATGAGCAGCACTTTGGGGTCGTTCGCCAACGCGTCGTGCAGGCCTTTGTTGATGGCCTTGCCGAGCGGCAGCGAGACGATCGGGTTCGCAGGGTCCGCGGCGGTCGCGGGCTCCGCGGGCGCCGCGGGCGCCTCCGGAGCGACGGATGCGCTGTCCGTTTCCGCCTCGGCAGCAGGCACGGGGTCGACGTCCGTCTCGGCGACGTCCGTCTCGGCGACGTCCTCGTCGTCCTCATCCTCCTCGTCGTCCTCATCCTCGAACTCCGACTTGGGGCCGAACGAAGCGTCCGTCTCGGCGGGGTCGTGCTCCGCGAACGCGGCGGCCGGAGTGTATGCCGGCTCCGGCTCGACGATCTGCGCCTCTTCGACGATCTGCGCCTCTTCGACGATCTGCGCCTCCTCGACGATCTGCGCCTCCTCGACGATCTGCGCATCCTCGACGATCTGCGCCTCATCCGGGGCTGAGGTGTCGTCGCCTATGAACTCTTCGACGAGCTCGGCCTCGTGCACCTCGAGGGAGGCATCCCGCTCGTCGTTCCGGTCGACGATCGTGGGAAATCGCTGGTTCAGGTCGCTCATGCGCGCTCCTCATCGAAGGACGCTTCGTACTGCAGCGCCCATTCTTTCTGCTCGGCGACCAGCGGATGCGGTTCGGCGTACACGTGGTCGAAGATCACGTCCATCGGCGGCGGCGTCACCTCGAGGAGCCGTCGACGCACATCGGCCGCCAGATCCGCCGCCTCCTCATCGACCGACGCGAAGTAGGTCTCGCCGACGCCGAGGTCGGCGAGGTAGGTGCGGTAGCGCGCGATCGGATCGCGGGCGATCCACGACTGCAGTTCTTCGTCGGTACGGTATTTGGTGGGGTCGTCCGCCGTGGTGTGAGCGCCGACGCGGTATGTCATGGCCTCGATGAGGGCCGGGCCTTCGCCGGCGCGTGCCTCGTCGAGCCATTTCGCCGTCACTGCGTAGCTCGCGAGAACGTCGTTGCCGTCCACGCGGGTGCCGGGGATGCCGAATCCGCTGCCCCGCAGATAGAGCGGCGTGCGCGATTGGCGTTCGACGGGAACCGAGATCGCCCACTGGTTGTTCTGCAGAAAGAAGACCTGGGGCGTGCGGTAACTGGCGGCGAACACCAGCGCCTCGCTCACGTCGCCTTGCGAGGATGCTCCGTCGCCGAAGTAGACGATGACCGCCTCATCCTTGGACGGGTCGCCCGTTCCGGCCTTGCCGTCCAGCTGGATGCCCATCGCGTATCCGGTGGAATGCAGGCTCTGCGTGCCGAGCACGAGGGAGTACAGGTGGAAGTTGCCGTTCTCCGCGGGATTCCAGCCGCCGAGCGCGACGCCGCGCAGCATCCGCAGGATGTTCACCGGATCGAGTCCGCGGATCATGCCCACGACGTGCTCGCGGTAGGACGGGAAGATGTGGTCCTGCGGGCGAGCCGCATGCGCGGAACCGACCTGAGCGGCCTCCTGCCCGTGGCTGGGCACCCAGAGTGCGAGTTGGCCCTGGCGCTGCAGGTTGGCCGACTCGTGGTCGAAGCGACGAACCACGACCATGTCGCGGTAGAACCGCCGATAGTCGCTCTCGGTGAGTCGTTCGAGATAGGGGAGGTACTCAGCGGCGGGGTCGCTCGGCTGAAAGCGGCCGTCGGCCGTCAGAAGCTGAACGGTGTCGACCGGGCGCTGGTTATCGTTGGTGACAGCCACCGTACTAACCTAACCGCTTCGCCGGGTGCCCATTTGGTAGCTTCTTCACAATATCTCCCGCAACCTTGAGGAGTTTTCCCACAGATTCTTGCTCGCCCACACTGATGCGGATGCCCTCGGGCGCAAAGGCGCGAACGGTCAGTCCGGCGTCGAAAAAGGCGTCGTTGGCCTCGGCTGTCTGCTCTCCAGTGGCAAGCCAGACGAAATTGCCTTGGGCCTGGGGGATGCTCCAGCCCTGTTCGATCAGGGCCGCTCGCAGTTCGTCGCGTCGCATGGCGATCCTGGCCACGCGCTCCATCAGTTCTTCCTCGGCGTCGATGGAGGCCAGAGCGGCCACCCTGGCGATGTCTGTGACAGAAAGCGGGATCGCCGCGGAGCGCGCCGCATTCAGAACCCGCTCGGGGCCGACGGCGTAACCGACGCGGAGTCCGGCGAGCCCGTAAGCCTTGGAGAATGTGCGCAGTACGACGAGGTTCGGGTACCGCGAGAGCAGTGGGATGCCGTCGACCACGGAGTCGTCGGTGACGAATTCGTAGTACGCCTCGTCCAGGAGCACAAGGAGCGACGACGGAACTCGCGCCATGAATGCGGCGAACTCGTTCGCCGTCACGATCGGCCCGGTTGGATTGTTCGGAGTGCAGACGATGACGACCCGCGTGCGATCCGTGATCGCGTCAGCCATCGCGTCCAGGTCGTGTCCGCCGTCGGGCCGGTTGGGCACCTGGACGCTGGTAGCGCCCGCGACCGTGACCAGCCCGGGATACGCCTCGAACGATCGCCATGAATAGACGACCTCGTCGCCCGCTCCGGCGGCAGCGGAGATCAACTGTGCGAGCAGAGACACCGAGCCGTTGCCCAGGTGCACCTGACCCGCTGGGACGCCGTGCCGCTCGGCCAGACGCCCACGCAGATCGAGGCCCCCCGCGTTCGGATACCGGTTCAGTTCTCCGAGCACGGCAGCGACCGCATCCACCACTCCCGGCAATGGAGGGAAGGGATTCTCGTTGCTCGACAGCTTGAAGCCGTCGACCGGCGCGGCCCTGCCCTGCTTGTACGCGGGGACGGCCACGATTTCAGGACGGAGGTTCACGCCGTCGGCGTCATCGGTACTCACAGACCAAACTTACCGGCGACCGCATTCCAGCGGGGGAATTCCTTCACCCCGAGCGCCCGGGCCTGTCATCATGGCAACATGCGATTCCTCGTGCGTCTGATCATCAATGCCCTCGCGCTCTGGTTCACCACCCTGATCGTCACGGGTGTCACGGTGCGCCCCTATGCAGCGGGCGAGCTCGCCACGATCCTCACCTATCTGCTGCTCGCCCTCATCTTCGGCCTGGTCAACGCGATCGTCGGCACCGCCATCCGCGTCGTCGCGTTCCCGCTGTACGTGCTCACCCTCGGACTCATCTCGCTCATCGTGAACGGGCTATTGCTCCTCCTGGTCGCATGGATCAGCAGCCTGATGGGCTTCGGCCTGTTCGTCACAGGTTTCTGGACGGGCGTGCTCGGCGCGCTCGTGCTCGCCGTCATCGCCTGGCTCTTCGGGCTCATCCTGCGGCCGCTGACCCGTCGCCGGTAGCCGTGCCGCCGCGGAGTGACGACGGCCCTTCGCGCTCGTGGCATGCGGGACAATAGAGAGGTATCCCCACAGCTAGGAGCCTCATGACCGCCCTGCCGCCCCAGCCTCTGAGCCCGCTCGACGGCCGCTACCGTTCCGCCGTGTTCGGCCTCGGCGACTTCCTGTCGGAGGCGGGCCTCAACCGCGCGCGCGTTCAGGTCGAGGTCGAGTGGCTCATCTACCTGACCGGCCACCGGATGTTCGGCTCGAGCCCGCTCTCTGAGCAGCAGGTCGAATCCCTCCGTGCGCTGGTCAGCGAGTTCGGCCAGCCCGAGATCGATCGACTCGCCGAGCTGGAGGCCACCACGAAGCACGACGTGAAAGCCGTCGAGTACCTGGTGCGCGAACGTCTGCATGCCCTCGGGCTGGACCACATCGCGGAACTCACGCACTTCGCCGCAACGAGCGAGGACATCAACAACCTCTCCTACGCTCTCACGGTCAGCGCCGCGCTCAACGAGGTGTGGCTGCCCAAGCTGCGCGCCGTCATTTCCGAGCTGCGGGATCAGGCGGTCGCCTACCGGGACGACGCCATGCTGGCCCGCACGCACGGGCAGCCCGCCACCCCCACGACCATGGGCAAGGAGCTCGCGGTCTTCGTCTACCGGCTCGAGCGCATCCGCCGGCAGATCGAACAGACCGAGTACCTAGGCAAGTTCAGTGGCGCCACTGGTACCTTCGCAGCGCATCGGGTGGCGGATGCGGAAGCCGACTGGCCGCGCATCTCACGCGAGTTCGTCACCAGCCTCGGTCTCGACTGGAACCCGCTCACCACCCAGATCGAGTCCCACGACTGGCAAGCCGAACTCTACAACCGCGTTTCTCACGCCAATCGGGTGCTGCACAATCTCGCCACCGACGTTTGGACCTACATCTCTCTCGGCTACTTCCGTCAGACGCCGGAGCCTGGTGCTACCGGCTCATCGACCATGCCGCACAAGGTGAACCCCATCCGTTTCGAGAACGCAGAGGCGAATCTCGAGCTGAGTTCGGCCGTACTCGACTCGCTTGCAGCCACGCTGGTGACCAGCCGTCTGCAGCGCGACCTCACCGACTCGACCACCCAGCGCAACATCGGTGTTGGCCTCGGCCATTCGCTGCTCGCACTCGACAACATCCAGCGCGGCCTCGGCCAGATCTCTCTCGACCGTGAGCTTCTGCTGGCCGACCTCGACGCCAATTGGGAGATCTTGGGCGAGGCCATCCAGACGGTCATCCGGGCCGAGGTCGTCGCCGGGCGTTCGCAGATCAGCGATCCGTACGCGATGCTCAAAGAGCTGACCCGGGGCAAGCGCGTCGACCACGCCGGCCTCACCGAGTTCGTCAACGGCCTCGACATCGGCGAAGCGGCCCGTCAGCGCCTGCTCGCGCTCACGCCGCCGACCTACACAGGCCTCGCCGCCTCCCTCGTCGACGACTATCTTCGCTGAGTCGCGGAGCACGAAACAGCGACGGCACTCTTCGGTCGGAAGGCACTCTTCGGTCGGAAGAATCTGCGGATCCGGCCAGGCATTCCGTCATTACGGAAAGGTCGGCGGCGTGTCACGCGAAATCTCCGACATTCGCCGAGACGTCAGTGGCCGGTGGGACGGTCGCCTTCGTCCTGCTCGGCGTTCTGCTCTTCGATGTCGTGGATTTCGGCCTCGCTCGGCTTGAAAGCCATCGCGAAGAGCGCCATCAGAACGAGCGAGAGAATGAATGCGAGTCCGAACGCGATCCCGGCCAAAAGGAACTCCCGGGT
>DASYGJ010000276.1:0-3789 GCA_035999915.1 Leifsonia sp. | reverse complement strand
CCCAATCTCTCTCCTCGGACCAACCAGGCGTCGTAAACGGATCCGACAGCCGACGCGAGCCTTTCTCGCGACGGCGACTGCTGAACCGTATTCGCTTCGAATCAGGTCCGCAAGTTAGCAGGAGTTGCATCCTTCTACGCGTCTGGTAGGCTGCTGAGCCGAATTCAAGTCAAATTGTTCTGAGTACTTCCGACGTATGTGGCCGATCCCGCAAATCAACGATGACAACCGCGCGTTCTGGACGGGCGGACAAGACGGCCAGCTGCTGATCGCGCGCTGCGATGACTGCGGCTACTACATCCACCCGCCCACGCCCCGCTGCCCTCGGTGCCTGAGCGAGAACGTCCATCCCCGCGCGGTCAGCGGACGCGGCCGCGTCTACACGTACACGATCAACGAGCGCCCGTGGTCACCCGGCATCGAGGTTCCGTACGTGATCGCCATCGTCCAGCTCGATGAGCAGTCCGACCTGCGCCTGATGACAAACGTGGTTGGCTGCAGCCCGGATCAGGTGGCAATCGAGATGCCGGTACAGGTGGAGTTCCGCCAACAGGGCGACGCCTTTGCGCCCGTGTTCCGGCCGGCATGACGATGGCCGAGAGCTTCGAGCAGCGCTGCATCATCTCCGGCATCGGCCAGTCGGAAGTGGGCCGCCGCGTTACACGCGGCGTGATGGCACTGACGCTTGACGCGTGCATCGAGGCCATCGCCGACGCCGGCCTCGAGCCCAAGGACATTGACGGCGTGTTCTCCTGGCCCGGAGCGGTCACGCGTGCCGAGGGCCTGGCGCCCAGCAGCCCGGGATCGTCGGGTCCCGGCGTGCACGCGGTGATCGATGCGCTGCGCCTGGACACCAACTGGTACTCGGCCGGCCCCGAGACGCCGGGCATGCTCGCCGCCGTGATCCACGGGTGCATGGCGGTGGCGTCCGGGATGTGCAAGCACGTGCTCGTTTACCGCGCCCTGAACGAGGCCACTGCCTGGCGCACGAACACGCAGAGGGTCGCTACCGACGCTGACGGCGTCACCGGCAACATGCAGTGGATCCTTCCGTTCGGCGCCTTCTCAGGGCCGAACTGGATGGCGCTGTACGCCCGGCGCCACATGCACGAGTACGGCACCACCCGCGAGCAGATCGCACAGATCAGCCTGAACGCCCGGCGCAACGCGGCCCTGAATCCCAAGGCGGTGCTGACGAGCGAGCTAACCCTGGACGACTACCTGTCCTCGACGATGATCAGCGACCCCTTGTGCCTGTACGACTGCGACATCGCAATCGACGGTGCGACCGCGGTGGTCATCTCCGATGCGGCGCACGCACCCGACACGCCAAACAAGGCGATCCACTTCGAAGCCGTCGGGAGCGCTCTGCACGGCCGCGCCTCATGGGACCAGTGGGAGGACATGACGACTACGGCGGCGATGAGCGCCGGCGGGCACCTGTGGTCGAGGACCGACCTCACTCCGGCCGACGTCGACTGTGCCCAGCTCTACGACGGCTTCACGGTCCTGACCCTGTACTGGCTCGAGGGGCTGCGGTTCTGCGGCCATGGAGAGAGCGGCGCGTTCGTCGAGGGCGGCGAGCGCATCAGCCTGACCGGAGAGCTGCCGCTGGCGACCAGCGGTGGCCAGCTGTCAGGCGGTCGGCTACACAGCTTCGGCCACCTCTACGAGGCCTGCCTCCAATTGCGAGGAGACGCGGGCGAGCATCAGGTGCCGGGAGCCAAGGTGGTTGCGGTATCGGCAGGCGCAGGGCCGTTGGCGTCGTGCCTGCTGCTCAGAACCTAGGCATAGAACGATTGTCAGAGTGAGAGGGAAGGCGAGCGAGAGATGAACCTGGCGACTCTTGTCGACGAGCAGGCGCAACGCTACGGCGATCGAGTGCTCGCGATCTTCGACGACGACACCGTCACGTATGCGCAGTCCGCTGAGCGCGCCGGGCGTGTCGCTGCCGGGCTCCGGGACCTCGGGGTGGCCCAAGGCGATCGAGTCGCGATCATGATGGGCAACCGCTCCGAGTTCCTCTACGCGTGGTTCGGGATCCTGAAGCTCGGCGCGATCGAAGTCCCGATTCACGACGCCGCCCGGGGCCCCGGCATCTCACACATCCTGAACACCACCGAGGCGCGCGTGGTGATCGTGGAGGACGTGTTTCTGGAGCACGTGCTCCCGTGGCTCGGCGACGCGCCGACCGTCGAGCACGTGGTGGTCGTTGGCGAGCAGCCGTCCGCCAACGGCGATCGGCCTCTGCACGACTTCGGCAAATTCCTGTCGCACCCGTCGCCGGTTGCGACCGTCGAGGTTGCCCCGCATCAGCCCGCGTCGATCCTGTTCACCGGAGGCACGACGGGACCGCCCAAGGGCGTCGTCCTCCCGCACAATCACAACATCAACCTCGGGAAGAGCACGGCGGAGGTCGCCGGCTACGGCGAGGACGACGTGCTGCTCTCGGTCTTCCCGCTGTTTCACGCCAACGCCAAGTACATGACGACGATCGCCGCGATGGTCGCCGGCGCCAGGTGCATCATCAACCGCCGCTTCTCCGCCAGCCGCTTCTGGGAGCAGTGCCGTCGCGAGCAGGTGACCGCGTTCAACGGGATGGGCGAGATGCTGCGAATCCTGATGAAGCAGCCGGAGTCGGCCGAGGACACCGAGAATCCCGTCCGCGTGGTGGTTGGAGCGGCGGCGCCGCGTGATGAGGTCCTCGAGTTCGAGAACCGGTACGCAGTCGTGATCCTCGACGTGTACGGCCTGACGGAGACCGGCCCGATCACGTTCAATCGGTTCGATCAGCGTCGCGCCGGATCGATGGGCGTTCCCGTCCCGTGGTACGAGGTGTGCATCCTCGACGAGAACGACGTCGAGGTCCCAGTCGGCGAGCCCGGTGAGATCTGCATCCGCCCGGCGCGTCCCAACGTGATGATGTCCGGCTACTACAACAACGACTCGGCCTCGCTCAAGTCGATCCGAAACCTGTGGTTCCACACCGGCGACCACGGCCACCGCGACGCCGACGACTTCTATTACTTCAGGGCCCGCGCGACCGACTCGATCCGCCGCCGCGGGGAGAACATCTCCGCATGGGAGGTGGAGCGTGTGCTGGCGCTGCACTCCGACTTGCTCGAGTCGGCCGTGTACGGCGTGCCGTCGCCGATCGGCGGGCAGGAAGTGATGGCGGCGATCGTGCTGAAGCCGGGCGCCACACTTGCCCCCGAGGAGATCCTCGACTTCTGCACCGACAAGATGCCGCACTTCGCCGTGCCGAGGTATCTACGCTTCGTTGACTCGCTGCCCAGGTCCCATGCGCAGCGAATCCTCAAGCAGGAGCTCAAGGCTGAAGGGATCGAGGGCGAAGGCGTCTGGGATCGGGAGACCGTGGGCTACAAGGTCCGCCGCTAGCGTCGTGAGCGTCGATCGAGCCCGTCAGGTCCACCTCGTCGAGTACCCGCGCGGCGAGGTCACCCCCGACCACTTCGTCACCGTCGAGGTCGACGTTCCGGAGCCCGGGCCGGGCCAGGTCCTGGTGCGCAACACCTTCACATCGGTCGATCCGGGGATGCGGCTGCGTCTGAGGGAGAGCGGGCCCGCCGGCTACTTCAACTCGTTCGCGCTCAATGCGCCGATGGACGACATCTGGGCCGTCGGCGAGGTGATCGAATCGCGCGCCGACGGGTTCGCCCCGGGCGACTCCGTCTGGCATGCGAAGGGCTGGCGCGACTACGCCGTCGTCACCGCCGGTGAGCCGGCGCTCGCCGGCATCGCCACGCTTGCCGTGATCGACACATCTGT
>DASYGJ010000238.1:0-5897 GCA_035999915.1 Leifsonia sp. | reverse complement strand
CGAACCGGTCCCCGATAAGGCCGGCCGGTAGCACGGCGGCGGCGAGCACGAGCAAGTATCCCGAGGAGAACCATTCGAGATCCGACTCTCCGGCGTGCAGTGCGGTTGCCAGTGTCGGGAGGGCGACGCTGAGAATCGTGCCGTCGAGGCCAATCGCGAGAACGGCCAGGCTCACCCCGACCAGAGCGAACCAGCGGCGCGCTGCTGACATCTTTATGATTGCTACCATTTATTCATGGTAACCCTCTTTTGGATGTTACCTTCAGTTTTTAAGAGATTGTCCCTCCGGGCAGGATTACGGGCGCGCGCGGCGGCTGGGTGAAGTCGAAGTCGCTGACCAGATTGCCGAGCTGAGGATTGTTCTCCCGCACATCCGGGCGCGGGTCGGGCCGGCCGTCGGTCTTCGGATCGAGTCGCTGCCCGTTCAAGAAGTCGTCTTCGATGAACTTCACGTAGGCGTCGTGGCTCAAGGTCTGGTGGTCGATGTAACCCTGCTTGGCGTAGGGGCTGATGACGATCCCCGGCACGCGCAGTCCGTAGCCGTTCTGGTCGATCACCGGGGGCTTCACGTGATCGTAGAAGCCGCCCCAATCATCCCAGGAGAGGAAGATGGCGGTGCTGTTCCAGTCGGGAGACTTCATGATGGTGTTGATCAGTCCGGTCACGTAAGACTGTCCGGTGCTGACGAGCGCCGGCGGATGCTCGCTGACCGCGCCGGAGGGATCGATCCAGCTCACGGCCGGGAGCGACCCGTTCTTGGCCTGCGTGTAGAAGTTCGTCAGCGACTGGATGTTCCCCAGTTGCCCATCCTGTCTTACCGTGTCGAAGTACGGCAGCGGATTCCAGATGCCGGGCGTCTTGGCATTCTGCTTGACCGGAGCGCACGTCATCGCCGAATCGTTCTCGCAGTCCGGCTCGGTGCCGTTGAACACGTAGTATCCCCACGGGACGCTCTGCTTGTGCAGCAGGTATGTCAAATCGGTCCACGCGTAGTCCGGAGGGGCCAGCGCGTTCGACGCCGCGACAAGTTTCTGCTTGAGTGCGTCGGGCAGACTCGCGTGATCGACCGCGTTCTGGCAGGTCTGCAAAGAGTCGGTCGCCGCGCAGTCGGCCTGGATGAGCGTGTGGAGTTCGGTGGCGATGTCCGGGGTGATGCCGGCCTTGTTCAGCTGCGCCGTGCATGCCGGAGTGTGCAGCCCTGCGCGGCACGCTGCGATGATGTTCTTCTTCAGTCTGGTGCCGAAGTCCGGCGGATTACCCGGGCTCTGCAACGCGTTCACGCAGCTTTGCGGATCGCCGGCCGTGGCGCATTTCGCCGACCATTCCGACACCATGTAGAGGTGCGACGGAAGGCTCCACGACGCGTTCGATTCGAAAAGCTGATCGTTCAGCACGAAGTCTTTGGCATACGTCCAATAGTTCGGGATGTCTGACCCGGTCTTGTATCCCATGACGTCGGTCTGAGTGCCGCTCGAGCACGCCGGGGCGTTCGGTGCACAGTTCTTGCCCGCGTGCTCGGCCTGCCCGATGAAGCCATCCATCTTGCCGCCGTTGATGTCGGCGGTCGCGTTCACGGCGCCATGCGGGCCGCCCGCGTTCTTATCGGTGGGATCGTGGAACGGCTTCTGGCACGATCCGGTGGCGGGATCCGGGACACACACTCCGGACGGGAGCCCGTCCGCCCCGGGAAACGTTCCGAAGTAGCTGTCGAACGACCGGTTCTCCTGCATGATCACCACGATGTGCTTGATTTTGTGGATCCCGTTCGTGTCCGGCGCGGCCGCCGGCAACGTCAGCAAACCCATCGTTCCCAGGCCGAGAACCGCCGCTGCCACCAGTACCGCCAGTCCCAGCACGATGGCCGCGACGATCTGCCCGTGGCGGGCGGCCCAGTGCCCGGCGGCGACCAGGGGATACCGACGAATACGTGCTGGCTCTGATGGTCTCATGACGCACTCCTCACGCCGCGAATCTGCCCCGTCGGCAACGACACCTCAACGGTCCCATCGGTATGTTCGAGGCTTGTCAGGACAGCGTTCGACTCACATCAGCGTCGAGAGGACCAGGTCGAGCGCGTCTGCGAAGCGGTCGGCGCTCTCCCGAGTGATGCAGAGCGGCGGCTTGATCTTCAGGACGTTTTTTTCGTCGCCGGTCGGCTGCACGACGCAACCCTCGGCGAGCATCCGGTCGCAGACCAGCGCTGCCTCCACCGTCGCGGGCGCCAGCGTTGCGCGGTCGAGCACCAACTCCATCCCGAGGTAGAGGCCCATCCCGTGGACCGCGCCCACCAACGGATGCCGCTCACCAAGCTCGCGCAGGCGCGCGGCGAGGTGATCGCCGACGGCGACGGCGTTCTCCTGCAGGCGCTCGTCGCGCATGACGTCCAGGACGGTCAAGCCGACGACCGACGAGACGGGGCTGCCTCCCGCAGACGAGAAGAAGCTCCCCTCGGCGGCGAACGACTCTGCGATCTCGCGACGAGTGATCACCGCGCCGAGTGGCTGGCCGTTCCCCATCGCCTTCGCGATGGTGATGACATCCGGCACGACGCGTTGCTGCTCGAAGCCCCAGAAGTAGTGGCCGAGCCGGCCGTAGCCGACCTGCACTTCGTCGGCGATGCAGACGCCACCGCGGGCGCGGACGCGCTCGTACACGCCGGCCAGGTAGCCGTCGGGCAGCATGAGTCCGCCCGCGTTGCCGAAGACGGGCTCCGCGATGTACCCGGCGACCGCGGTGCCCGCCAGGTCGAGTTCCGCGAGGTCGGCATCCAGGTCGGCGAGGTATGCCGCGCCCGAGTCAGGGCCGCGGTGCACGCCGCGAAGGGAATTCGGTGCGGCGACGAGCTTCACCCAGTCGGGACGCGTCTCGCGTGCACGCGGGTTGTCGCCGAGCGACGACGAGACCGCGTCCGAGGCCATCGTCCAGCCGTGGTATGCCTCCGTCACTGCCAGGATCGTGCGCCGTCCGGTGTGGACCTGAGCCAGCCGCAGCGCCAGATCAACGGCCTCGCTTCCGCTGTTCACCAGGAAGACGGTGTCGAGCCCCTCGGGCGCGATGTCGGCGAGACGCTCGGTGAAGCGCGACAGCTCGTCGTAGTGGAACCGGGAATTGGTGTTGAGCCGCGCCCACTGGTCGCGGACCGCGTCGACGAGGCGTGGATGCCCGTGGCCGATCTGGGTCACGTTGTTCACCATGTCGATGTAGCTCTGGGCGTTGGTGTCGACGAGGTGGTGCCGCCAGCCGCGCTCGACGAGCGGCGGATGCGCGAAGTAGTGCTCCTGCACCGGGGCATAGGTCGCATCCCGTCGCGCCAGCGAAGCGTCAGGATCCAGGGAGGCGACGGTCAGGTCCACGCCGAAGAGATCGGAGGGGTCCGGCGAGACGTCCGCCCATTCGGAGAACGGGAAGGTGGGCGTGGCGAAGGCCGGAGGGCGGTGCCCCGGCAGCCTGCTCAGCTGCGCGGTCAAGCGGATGGCGGTGCCGATCGGCTCGCCAGAGGCCACCGTCGCCGTCGCCGTCGCCGGGGCCAGCGGACGAGTCAGGCCGTCGAGCCACAGATCGAGGCCCTCTCCGTGCAGCAGCCAGGACTCGCCGGCGCGGGCGAGTTCGCCCGCGAACGGAGCGGTCACCTCCACACCGGTCGGCGCATCCAGTGTGACGGCCAGGGCCACGGTGGCGGACGGGACGGAGCGGTCGGTGATCGCCCGGGTCAGTCGCGCCTCGCCGTACCGGGTGATCGCGTGGCCGCGGTCGCGGCAGATGCGGGCGAGCACGACGTCCTCCGCGTCGTCGCGCAGCCAGGCGCCGGCGTCGAGGTCGCGGGCTGTGACGGACAGGTCTGCGAGGTCGGATGCGGTGCTCGGGAAGGCGACGAGGCGGCCGAGCGCGGGGTGTGGCGTGGGTTGCGGCGTGGGCTCGCGGCCCGTGTCAGCTCCGACCCCTGCCAGGCGCGCCCGGACCAGCGTCTCCACCTCCTCCGCATCCAGTCGCCGGGCGACGTCGAACGCCACCCACTCGTGGGCGCGGTTCTCGTCCGCGTAGAGGTTGTCCGCCTCCAGCGCCACCTGCTGCTCGCCGCTGACCACCAGCACCGCTCCGCGCAGCACGACGAGCGGCCAGAGAGCGGCGAGATCGGCGTCGTCCAGCGGCGCCTCGGCGTGGAACGCCTCCACCGCATCCAGGACGGCGAGCGGTTCGTCGGGGACATGATGCAGCGCGCTCGCGACCGTCGCAGCGAGTTCGGCGACGAGCCAGCCGTCGGAGACGTCGCCGAAATCGATGACGCCAGGGCCGTCCTCACCGAGGACGATGTTGTCGTCGGTGACGTCGCCGTGGACCGCCTGCACTCGCAGCCGCTCGCGCAGTGGCTCGAGACGGGCGAGCGCCGCGTCCGTCGCCTCGCGGACCACCCGGCGTTTCGCCGGTTGCTCGACGTGGTCGAGGAGGAAGTCGACGACCTCGCCGCCGATACGCGCATCCCACTGTGTCGTGCGGTCGAGCCCCGGGTGCCGGAGGTCGGAAAGGCCGCGGGCGACCCTGCCCGCCAGCGTGCCGAGGGTTCGCAGCTGCTCCTGGGAGGGGCGCCCGACGCCGGTCAGCGGCTCGCCCTCGAGGTAGCGGAGGACGCGTGCGAGCAGGGTGGTGCCACGGATCTCGACAGGGACGAGTTCATCGCCGTCCAGCGAGACCACCACCTCGGGGATGCGGATGCCGGAGTCGACGAGAGCCGCGAGCGCCGCGTTCTGCGCCCGCAGTTCGTCGCGGGAGAACACCGGGTTGGCCAGTTTCAGCACATAGCGGCCGGCCCCGGTGTCGATGCGAAAGTTGCGGTCCTGGTTGCTGCCCAGCTCAAGGATCCGGCCCTCCAGACCGAATCGAGCGGCGGCGATCGCCGCGGCGTCCTCAGCGGTCACCTCGGGGCGCGGGAGTGCGGGCTGGGTGAGGAAGTCGAAGTTCGGCAACGTTGCTCCACGAGTCGGCGATGATTCGAAGTCAGTCTAGTGAGGGCCCTCAGCATGATATGGATCAGCCCCACGCCTGATGTGTCGCCGACAGGATCGAGGGAGAGTGGAACATGGAAACCAGCAGGGAGGGCACGTGACTCAGTTCGCCACTGTCGCCCTGCTGGCCGTCGTCAGCGGAGGCATCGGAGCAGCCGTCGCCTCCGTGTTCGAACAAGCCGACGACCTCCCTCATACGGCGAGCCCGACCATCGCTTTCGTTATCGTGCTCTCGGCTGTCGTCGCATTCATTTGGTGGGCTAACACGGAGACCTCGAGATCGACCGCGTCTCAGCATCCCCAATCAGTTCACAGGTTGGGAACGGCCAAGCGATCCGGATGTGCGGTTCACATGGCCCGACGCCGGGCGCGGAACGCGAATCTTGACCGCCCCAACGCCTGATTGGGCAAAGTGGTGAGCCGCAACAGCATCGCTGAACGCGTGTGCGGCCTATAAACTGCCTCAACGTTACTGAAGGGTCCCCAATGGCCATCGCCGATTTTGAGCGTTACCCCTTACATTCGGACCGAGCCCGATCCATACGTTGCCTCGGCTCACCGCGCACCTCGGCGGGGCCACGATCTGGGCCAAGCGCGAGGACGTCAACAGTGGGCTCGCCTTCGGCGGCAACAAGACCCGCAAGCTGGAGTACTTCATACCGGATGTCCTGGGGCAGGGCGCGGACACGCTCGTGTCCATTGGCGGCTACCAGTCCAACCACACTCGCCAGGTCGCAGCGGTGGCCGCGAAACTCGGCCTGAAAGCACGTCTGGTCCAGGAGAACTGGGTCGACTGGCCGGACCCGCTTTCGGACCGCGTCGGCAATATCCTGCTCTCGCGCATCATGGGAGCCGACGTCCGGCTGGCCGATGCCGGCTTCGACATCGGGATCCGTA
>DASYGJ010000198.1:0-2252 GCA_035999915.1 Leifsonia sp. | reverse complement strand
ACGAGGACGAATCCGTCCCCGATAGCGAACTGATGGTGGAGAGCACCCTGCGCGCGGGAGCGCTCCCCGATCTTCCGGTACTCCTCAGCGCGTTCCGTGAGCGAATCCTTGAACACGCTCATATCACCGGAAATCTTGACTGTGACGATAACAGACATGGCGATGACCTCCTAGGGTCCCCGATTTGGTGCCGATTGTATCGCCCGCCGTGACGGCCTGCAATAGACCGGCACGAGCCGACCGCAGGAGAGGGCTATCGCACGAAGTCCGCATCCACAACGACCGTCGAAAAGCTCGTGCGCGGGATTGCCTTGACTTCTAACATGATTAGACTCATAATTGAGTCAACTCGAAAACGAGAGCGATCAAGAAGGAGCCGGCTGTGCAAGCACTCACCATCACCGCCTATAAGCAGCCGCTGCAACAGTCGGAAATTCCCGAGCCCGTGGTGGGCCCGAGCGACGTTCTCATCGACGTTCAGGCAGCCGGCCTGAACCAGCTGGACGAAGGGATCCGGCGGGGACAGTTCAAACAGATCCTGCCGCTGCGGCTGCCGCAGGCCCTCGGGCATGACGTGGCCGGCACGGTCATCAGGGTGGGTGCCCAGGTCCGCGCTTTCAAGCCGGGTGACGAGGTCTACGCCCGCCCGAGCGACGGACGCGCCGGCACGTTCGCAGAACGCATCGCCGTCGCTGAGAGCGATCTGGCATTGAAGCCGGCCTCGGTGGACATGATCGAAGCCGCGTCGCTTCCGCTGGTCGCCCTGACGGCCTGGCAGGCCCTCGTCGAACGCGGGCAGCTGCGGGCGGGCCAGAAGGTCCTCATCCACGGGGGTGCCGGCGGGGTCGGCACGATCGCCATCCAGCTCGCGAAGCACCTCGGTGCGACGATCGCCACCACCGTCAGCGCAGCCGATGTCGACTTCGTCCGGGAACTCGGCGCCGACGTCGTGATCGACTACCGCACCGGCGACTTCGAGGCCGAGCTCTTCGGCTACGACCTGGCGCTCGACAGCCTCGGTGGGGAGAACCTCGAAAAGTCGTTGCGCATCCTCAAACCCGGCGGCAAAGCGATCGGGATCGCCGGCCCGCCGGATCCGGCGTTCGCTCGGCGGATCGGCCTCAACCCGCTGCTGCGCGTCGCGGTCGGCCGGCTGAGCAGCAAGATACGCAAGCAGGCGAAGCGCCTGGGCGTGAGCTACGAATTCCTGTTCATGCACGGCGACGGGCAGCAGTTGCGACAGATCGCCGCCCTCGTCGACGAGCAGGTCATCCGCCCTGTCGTCGGCCGAGTCGTCCCATTCGAAGGCATCCCGGCCGAACTCGCCTCGCTGGGCCACGGCGTGCGCGGCAAGGCCGTCGCCACCATCACTACCGCCACTCACTGACCACCAGCTTTTCCTCGGAGGGATCCACCATGAACACCCAGCCCGTCATCACCACCTACGACAAGGCGCCCAGCCGCACCATCACTGTCGGCGACACGACCTATGCGTATCGAGAGCTTGGACCGGAGGGCGGCATCCCGGTCGTGTTCTTCGTCCACCTCGCCGGCACGCTCGACAACTGGGATCCGCGGATCGTCGACCCGATCGCGAAGCACCGCCACGTCATCACCTTTGACCAACGCGGTGTCGGTGAATCCTCCGGAAAGGTCCCGAAAACGCTTGAGGAAGCGGCCGACGACGCGTACGCGTTCATTACAGCTCTCGGTCACGAACTCGTCGACATCTTTTCGTTCTCGATGGGCGGGATGATCGCCCAAGATCTCATCGTGAAACACCCGGAACTCGTACGCAAGCTTGTGCTCACCGGCACCGGCCCACGCGGCGGTAAAGACATGGACAAGGTTCTCGGCACTACTTACTGGGATGTCCTTCGCGCCACCCTCACCCGCTCCGACCCCAAAGAGTTCCTGTTCTTCAACCGCAACACAGCAGGCAAACGCGCTGCCAAGGCCTTCGTGAAGCGCCTTCAGGAACGCACGGTCGCCCGCGACAAGGACATCGCGCTGTCCGCGTTCCAGACCCAGCTGAAGGCGATCCAGAAGTTCGGCCGGTCAGCCCCCTCGGACCTGTCGCTGATCACTCAGCCCACGCTCATCGCCAATGGCGACAACGATCGGATGGTGCCCTCAGTGCTCTCTGAGGACCTCCACCGCCGCATCGCCGGCTCGGAGCTCATCATCTATCCGGACTCCGGCCATGGCGCCATCTTCCAGTTCCACGAGAAGTTCGCGCCGATCGCCGTCGC
>DASYGJ010000148.1:0-13306 GCA_035999915.1 Leifsonia sp. | reverse complement strand
CGTAGTCCTGCTCCCACTTCTCGCGCTGGGTCTCGAAGCCGTCGCGCCACTCGTTGGTCTCCGGGTCGAATCCGTCGGGGTACTTGTAGTTGCCCGCGTCGTCGTACTCGGTGAGCATTCCGTAGAGCGCCGGGTCGAACTCGGTGCCCTCGGGGTCGACGCCCTCGTTCGCCTGCTTGAGCGAGAGGGAGATACGGCGACGCTCGAGGTCGATGTCGATGACCTTGACGAAAACCTCATCGCCGACCGACACGACCTGCTCGGCGAGCTCGACGTGCTTGCCCGACAGCTCGGAGATGTGGACGAGGCCCTCGATGCCGTCGGCGACGCGAACGAACGCACCGAACGGAACCAGCTTGGTGACCTTGCCCGGTGCGACCTGTCCGATCGCGTGGGTGCGGGCGAAGACCTGCCACGGGTCTTCCTGGGTCGCCTTGAGCGACAGCGAGACGCGCTCGCGGTCCAGGTCGACCTCGAGGATCTCGACAGTGACTTCCTGCCCGACCTCGACGACCTCCGAAGCGTGCTCGATGTGCTTCCAGGAGAGCTCGGAGACGTGGACGAGACCGTCGACGCCGCCGAGGTCGACGAACGCGCCGAAGTTGACGATCGACGAGACGACACCCTTGCGGACCTGACCCTTGTGCAGGTTGTTCAGGAACGTGGTGCGGCTCTCCGACTGGGTCTGCTCGAGAAGCGCGCGACGCGAGAGCACGACGTTGTTGCGGTTCTTGTCGAGCTCGAGGATCTTCGCTTCGATCTCCTGGCCGAGGTACGGCGTGAGGTCTCGCACACGGCGAAGCTCGATGAGCGACGCCGGGAGGAAGCCACGGAGGCCGATGTCGACGATGAGACCACCCTTGACGACCTCGATGACCGTACCGGTGACGACACCGTCGGCATCCTTGATCTTCTCGACGTCGCCCCACGCGCGCTCGTACTGCGCGCGCTTCTTGGACAGGATGAGGCGGCCTTCCTTGTCCTCCTTCTGGAGAACGAGCGCCTCGACGGTGTCGCCGACCTCGACGACCTCGGTGGGGTCGACGTCGTGCTTGATGGAAAGTTCGCGGGAGGGGATGACACCCTCGGTCTTGTAGCCGACGTCGAGGAGGACCTCGTCGCGGTCGATCTTGACGACAGTACCTTCGATGAGGTCACCGTCGTTGAAGAACTTCAGCGTCTTTTCGACCGCGGCAAGGAAGTCTTCAGCAGATCCGATGTCGTTGACGGCGACCTGCTTGGGTGCCTTGTCGGTCGTTGCGGTTGTCATGTAGTGAGTGCTCCGTTATGGACATAATTCGGGCCGGTCGCGAATGGTGCAGCGATTGAATTCCGCGAACGGCGTGCGGATGTGGATGCCACAAATGTGACAGTCCAGTCTAGCTGCGGATTGGGACGAGCGGCAACTCGCGATTCGTGACGATCTCCCGCACTGCTGCTTCCAGTTCTGGGTGAGCGAACTCGTAGCCCGCTTCAAGCAATCGCTCCGGCACGACCCAGCGACTCTTCAGTACGAGTTCCGTCTCAGTGCGGATGAGGATGGAGCCGAGTTCGAGCATCCACCGGAACGCGGGCAACCCGACCGGAATGCCGAGCACCCTGCGCAGCACCGACATCACCGTGCGATTGTCCACAGGATGGGGAGACGACACATTCACCACGCCTTCGAACCGGGGATGCGCCCGCACGAAGTCGATCGCACCGAGCACGTCCGCGATGTGCACCCAGCTGAATCTCTGCCGACCGCCTCGGGCCCGGAACTCGTGGAAGGTGCCCGCGTTGCGGCGCGCTGTCGTGGCGAACCAGCGCCCGTCGAGCTGTGGGCCGCCCAACCCGAAGCGGACGAGTCGCAACAGCGGGATGAGGGCGCTGCCGTCGCCGAGCACGATCGCCATCCGCAGTGCGATCCTGCGCGTGCTGGGCAGATCGGTCTCGAAGAATGCCCGCTCCCATGCTTTCGCGACCGACACCGAGAATCCGGTGCCGAGTTCTCCGGCGGACTCCGTCATCGGCCTGTCCTCGGCGTGCCGGTAGATGGTGGCCGTGGACGAGTTGAGCCAGAGCGCGGGCGGTTCCGCGCTGGTGGCGATCGCCGCGGCCAACTCACGAGTGGTGTCGAGGCGGGAACGGAAGATCTCCGCACGGTTCGCGTCGCCGTATCGACAATTGACGCTCTTGCCCGCCAGGTTGATCACGAGATCGGCCCCGTCGATGACGCGGGCGATGGATGCGGCGTCTCCCCACGAGGCGTCAGGACCCCGACGGCCGATCAGCGCGACCGTCGCCCCCCGCGCGCGAAACGCGCTGGTCAGGTAACGCCCGATGAAGCCGGAAGCGCCGGCGATGACGATACGGTCGCTCACGCTGTCCGTTCCCCCGTTCGGATCTCGTAGCGGAAAGTCCCCGCGTACTCGTAGATCCTACCGACGAGCGGAAAGTCGACGGCGATCGCGACGCGTTGCGCATCCGCGGCCGAGTCATACCTTTCGGTGAGCGTCACCCGCGGAGCGAGAAAGCGGGGCAGCGGCACTCGGAGCCGGCCCATCCGGACGGCCGACGCCGCAGAGGCCATCCGGAGTCCGCCATCGATCACGGACGCCCGGAGCCGTGCCTCCAGCCTTACCGGCGCGCCCAGCCGGTCGATGATCTCCCCATCCTCAGCGCCGATGAGATCAATCATCGTGCGCCGACCCGACCGCAACTCGAAAGTGCGTTCAGCCCGGACCGCGCCGGACACAGGACGGTTCAGAACCGTGAACGGCACGTTCGACTCCCACACAGGGAAGGCGACATGAGCGCCCGACATCACGACCAACAGGGGCCACAACCATCGTCGGGGAGTTCCGACCACCTTGAAGGTGCCTTCGCCGAAACCGTGGGACCCTGCTGGAATCGCCGAGAAATATTCGCGGAGCCGCGGATGCAGTTCAGTGAACCGCTCCCCCAGCACCTGCTCGTATGGGGACGCCACTCAATCGAGCAGCGCCGACTTCAGCGTGTCGAGACCGACACCGCCGACGTCCAGCGCCTTCTTGTGGAAGGACTTGATGTCGAAGGATGCTCCCTCGCGTCGCGCGTACTCGTCGCGCAGCTGCTCCCAGATGCGCTGCCCGATCTTGTACGACGGCGCCTGTCCCGGCCAGCCGAGATAGCGATTCACCTCGAAACGCACGAAACCCTCATTCATGTTCACGTTGTCGCCCAGGAACTCGAACGCGTACTCGCCGGTCCACGGGCCGGATCCGTCGGGCAGTGTCTTCTCCAGGTGCACACCGATGTCGAGCACGACGCGCGCGGCGCGCATCCGCTGACCGTCGAGCATGCCCAGCCGATCGGCCGGATCATCGAGATAGCCGAGCTGTTCCATCAGGCGCTCCGCGTAAAGTGCCCAGCCCTCGGCGTGACCGGACGTGCCGGCAATCCGACGCCAGGAGTTCAGTTGCGCCTTGTTGAAAGTCGCCTGCGCGATCTGAAGGTGGTGACCCGGAACCCCCTCGTGATAAACGGTCGTGAGCTCGCGCCAGGTGTCGAACTCGGTGACGCCTTCGGGGACACTCCACCACATCCGGCCGGCACGGGCGAAGTCGTCGCTGGGGCCGGTGTAGTAGATGCCGCCCTCCTGGGTGGGGGCGATCATGCACTCGAGACGACGGAGCTGCTGCGGGATGTCGAAATGCGACTTCCCGAGCTCTTCGATCGCGTGATCACTGGTCTCCTGCATCCAGCGCTGCAACGCATCCGTCCCGTGCAGCTTGCGGCTCGGGTCGCCATCCAGGAACGCGATGGCCTCGTGCACGGAAGCGCCCGGCTTGATTTCGCGAGCGATCGACTCCTGCTCGGCGACCATCCGGGCGAGCTCCTCGATACCCCACTCGTAGGTCTCATCGAGGTCGACGGTCGCGCCGAGGAAGTCGCGCGACGCGAGCGCGTAGAGATCGCGGCCCACCGCATCCTTCTCGGGTGCATGCTGCGCGAGCTCGTTCTGCAAGAAATCGGCCAGTTTCGCGTACGCCGCCGCGGACTCTTGAGCACCGGAGGCGAGGTCGGCGGCAAGGGAGGCCGGGAGTTCGGCTTCGCCGGCTTTGGCATCACCGGTGAAGTCGAAGAAGAACCCGCTGTCGGCCACCTGCTTCTTCGCCTGCGTTACGACCTCCCGAACCTGGCGGATCGCCGGAACGTTGCCGGCGGCGATTCCGCTGCGCAAGGATTCGATGTAGCCGTCCATCGCGGCCGGCAGGTTGTGCAGGCGCTTGGCGACGTTCGCCCAGTCTTCTTCGGTGTCCGTCGGGACGAGGTCGAAAATCTCGCGAAGGCCCTGCGCGGGCGAGGCGATCACATTCAGGTCACGCTGACCGAATCCTGCGTCGTGCTTGTCGACTTGAAGCTGCAAGTCCCGCGTGAGATCCAGCTTGGTGACGCGATCGATGTCGTCGACCGGATCGGCCGCCTGGATCTTCGCCAGGGACTCTTTGACCTTCGCGATGGCGGCCTCAGTACCGGCGGGCGAATAGTCTGCGTACTCCCCTTCGCGCCCCGGCCGGCCCAGCCAGACATGGAACTCGGGATACAACTCCAGTTGGGTGTCGACCCACTCCTCCGCGATCGTGTCGATGGGAGTGGCGTCGCGCTTCTCTGCGTTCGTCATGCTTCGACCCTATTGGCCCCAGCCGTCGAATCCGCAGGAAGTGACCGCCGAGTGCGCACGAAATCGGGCGAAAACGCCCGAGTCCACGGATAGTCCGCGGACTCGGCTGCTTCAGTGGGCGGCGGCGTCCCAGTTGGGTCCGCCGCCGACCTGCACATCCAGCGGGACGGCGAGATCGGCGGCGTGGGCCATCCGGTCGCGCACGATGGCCTCGAGGGAATCCCATTCGCCGGTCGCCACTTCGAAGATCAGTTCGTCGTGCACCTGCAGGAGCATCCGTGAGTCGAGCTTCTGGTCGATCATGTCCCCGGCGATTCCGAGCATGGCGATCTTCATGATGTCAGCCGCCGACCCCTGGATCGGGGCGTTCAGCGCAGCGCGCTCCGCGTTGTCGCGCAGAACACGATTGGTGCTCGTGAGGTCGGCGAACGGGCGCCGGCGCCCGAAGATCGTCTCGGTGTAACCGTCGACGCGAGCTTGCTCCACCACTCCACGCAGATAGTCGCGCACTGCGCCGAAACGCTCGAAATAGTCGCTCATGAGTTTTCTGGCTTCGGCCGTTTCGATGCGCAGCTGCTTCGACAGGCCGAACGGGCTGAGACCGTATGCGAGGCCGTACGACATCGCCTTCACCTTCGTGCGCATCGCCGGGCTGACCTCGGAGGGCGCCACTCCGAAGATCCGCGCACCGACGAAACGATGGAGGTCTTCGCCCGCGTTGAACGCCTCGATGAGCCCGGGGTCTTCGGAGAGGTGTGCCATGATGCGCATCTCGATCTGCGAATAGTCGGCTGTGAGCAGGGTGTCGAACCCTTCGCCGCTCCGGATCGCGGAACGGATCTCGCGCCCTTCCTCGGTGCGCACCGGGATGTTCTGCAGGTTCGGGTCGTTCGACGAGATGCGGCCGGTGCTCGTGCCGGTCTGATCATAGGTGGTGTGGATGCGCCCATCCGACTCGACAGAGCGCTCCAGCGTCTCGACGATCTGCTTGAGCTTCGTGGCGTCACGATGCTGCAGCAACAGGCCGAGGAACGGATGGGGGTTCTTCTCTTGCAGGTCGGCAAGCGACCCCGCATCGGTGGAATAGCCGGTCTTGGTCGCGCGCGTCTTCGGCATCTGCAACTCTTCGAAAAGCACCTGCTGGAGCTGCTTGGGTGACCCGAGGTTCACCTCGTGGCCGATCTGGGCGTACGCCATGGCCGCATAGTCGTTCGCCTTGTCGGTGAGTTCGCCGCGCAGCCGCGCGAGCACCTCGCTGTCGATGCTGACGCCGTTGAGCTCCATCTCGGCCAGAACCGCCACGAGCGGGAGTTCGATGTCGTCGAGAACCTTGCGGGTGCCCTCGTCGATGGCGATCATCTGGCCTTCGGCGACACGGCGCAGGTACCACGCTTCGGTGGCCGGGCTCACCGCATCCGTCAGCGCCACGAGCTGGTTGGGGTCGGACACCGGGAGTGTCTCCCCCAGTACCTCGTAGACCTGTTCGGCCAAGGACTGCGGCGCCCCGCCCGGGCGGACGAGCCATGAGGCGATGCGGGTGTCGAAGGCGAGCCCATCGACGATCAGACCGGCGCGGCTGAGCGCCTTGAACTGGGGCTTCGCATGGAAGAAGTACTTTGGTGCGCTGCTGGCGAGCCACTCCTCGAGCGCGCGGTAGTCCATCCGGCCGGCGGCCCAGGGCACATACACGGTGTCGTCGTCGGCGGCGAGCCCGAAGCCGCTGATACCGGCCGGCCCGAGTTCCACCTGCACCCCGATGGCCCCGCCATCGGCGGACGCCTTCGCCAGCCAATTGCCGAGTTCTTCGTCGATCATGGTGCGCACCGGGGGGATGCTCACCGCGCCCGTCTCGAGTGCCTCGCTGAACCCACCCGCGCCGTCGAGCATCCCCTCTTCGGCCGAGGTCTTGAGCAGGCGGTCGAGCAGCGTCTTGAACTGCAAGCGGGCGAAGATGTCGCGCACCGCGTTCTCATTGATCGGCCGGCGCTCGAGGTCGGCGGGGCCTACCGGCAGGTCGATATCGGTGAGAAGCTCGTTGAGCCGGCGATTGCGGAGTGCGTTCTCTTTCTGATCGCGCAGGTTCTGCCCGACGACGCCCTTGATCTCGTCGGCGTGGGCGAGGATCTGCTCGACGGTGCCGTATTGCTGCACCCACTTGACGGCTGTCTTCTCGCCGACCTTGTCGATTCCGATGAGGTTGTCGCTGGTCTCACCGACCAGGGCGGCGATTTCCGGATACTGGTGCGGCTCGATGCCGTAGCGCTCGCGCACCGCAGCGGTGTCGTAGACCTTGAGCTCGGAGACGCCGCGCACGTTCGGATAGAGCAGGGTCACGTCGTCGTTGACGAGCTGGATCGTGTCACGGTCGCCGGACACGATGAGCACCCGGTACCCTTCGGCTGCTCCGCGAGAGGACAGGGTGGCGAGGATGTCATCGGCCTCGTAGTCCTCTTTGGTCACGGTGGTGATGTTCATCGCGTGCAGCGCTTCTTCGAGCAACGGGATCTGCCCGACGAACTCCGAGGGGGTCTCGCCCCGGGTGCCTTTGTACTCCGGGTATTCGCGTGTGCGGAACGAGTAGCGCGAGATGTCGAACGCCACGGCGATGTGGGTCGGCCGCTGCTGCGTGAGCAGGTTGATCAGCATCGCGATGAAGCCGTGGATGGCGTTGGTGTGCTGCCCTTCGCGGTTGACGAAGCTGTCGACGGGCAGTGCGTAGAAGGCCCGGAAAGCGAGCGAATGGCCGTCGATGATCAGGAGGGTAGGCTTTTCGGAGTCTGACACCAGCTCAGCCTACAAGGCACCTGTGACAGCGAATTGCCCCGACAGATGACGGTGAGAAAGGCCGAGATGACCGTGGATGCGCTCTGGTTCGTGAAGGAAAGAAGCCTCGGCAGTCTGGCCGACAAGATGGGGATCGAGATGCTCGAATTCTCCCTCGAGCGGGCTGTGGCCCGGATGCCGGTGGAGGGCAACACGCAGCCGGCGAACCTCCTTCACGGCGGCGCGTATGTGGTGCTCGCCGAATCCCTCGGATCGATGTGCGCCAATCTGCACGCTGGGCTGGATCGGCTGGCGGTCGGCATCGAGGTCAATGCGACGCACACCCGTTCCGCGACGAGCGGCTATGTCACCGGCGTCTGCACGCCCATCCACCTCGGCCGCACTCTGACCACGCACGAGATCGCGGTCAGCGACGAGCAGGGGCGACGCTGTTCCACCATCCGCATCACGAATCTCATCAAAGACCGCTGACGCGCGGCGCGGCAATTCGTGCGAAAAGCGCGGTTCGAGGCGCTCGAACCGCTCTTTTCGCACGACTGAATGAGGGGCGCCGTTACTTCTTGGCGGCGAGCTGCTCGATGATCGCCTGGGCGACGTCGTGCATGGTGAGCCGGCGGTCCATCGACGCCTTCTGGATCCAGCGGAACGCCTCCGGCTCGGTGAGGCCCATCTTCTCGTTCAGGAGGCCTTTGGCGCGATCGACGAGTTTGCGCGTCTCGAAGCGTTCGACCATGTCGGAGACCTCGGCCTCGAGAGCGATGATCTGCGCGTAACGGGCGAGGGCGATCTCGATGGCGGGGAGCAGGTCGTTCGGCGTGAACGGCTTGACCACGTATGCCAGTGCGCCGGCCTCGGTGGCCCGCTCGACGAGCTCCTTCTGGCTGAACGCGGTGAGGAGCACGACGGGCGCGATGTGGCCTTTCGACAGGCGCTCGGCCGCGGAGATGCCGTCAAGCTGGGGCATCTTGACATCCATGATCACCAGGTCGGGCCGCAGCTCGGTTGCGAGCGCGACGGCGGTCTCGCCGTCGCCGGCCTCGCCGACCACCTCGAACCCGTTGTCTCGCAGAATCTCGACGATGTCGAGCCGGATCAGCGATTCGTCCTCCGCGACGACGACGCGTCTCGGGGCGGTGGGGGAAGCTTCCTGGTCAGTCACGGAGAAAAGCCTACGGTATTCTTCAATAGTTGTTGTGCGCCGGTGTGGCGGAATGGCAGACGCGGAGCACTCAAAATGCTTTGTCCGAAAGGGCGTGTGGGTTCGAGTCCCACCACCGGCACTCACGTTAGCTACAGGCGCGCCCTTTTCTGTCGAGGGCGCGCACGTTCGACGGCATCGAACGCCCCTGAGCCTGAATGCTGGCCTTCGCCCAGAGCACCTGCTGATTTGAGATGTACGGATCGCGGTCGAATCCGCAAGGCGCAAGCTTCCCCATTCAGAGATGAGAGAACGCCGCCGAAGGGCGGCAAAGTCCACGCGCGCGACGCTCCGCTCTCGGCGCTGCTCGGAGTCAACACGGCGGCTTGGTTCGTCCTCGGGCAACGACTATCAGTAGCAGTTGGAGACTCCGCCGTAGGTGTCCCAAATGCCGGCGGTGAAACCCAACATTCCGGGGACGTGGGTGCCGTCGAACGCTTCGCTGCGCGCGCTTGACTGCCGACCACACTGGTGTCGCGTTAACCGCTCGAGCCGGGTAAATCAGCGCCCGGTCCTGGAGTGCGGCCAGGTGGCGGTGCCGATGTCCGCCCTGGTGCCGGCCGGGCGGGTCAGGTGGGTTGGATGGCGCCCATGGCCCGGTCAAGCAGGTCGCCGAATGGTCGTTCCTGGTTGGTGATGAGCCAGGTGGTCCAGGTGGCGAGGAGGCAGGAGAAGGCCGCGCCGACGATGGCCGCGGCGCGCGGGTCGGCCGGATCGGGCCGGCCGGTACGGGCACGTACCTCGTCCAGGACGAGCTCCTGCATCCGCGAGACGCGGTCGAGGTAGCTGGCATTGAGCGTCGGATGGTCGCGCACGATGTGCTCCATGGCGATCACCGTGGCTGATCGGGCTTCGCTGTCGAAGTAGTCGACGACCCGGCCGAACATCTGCCGCAGCGACACCCAGACGGGTTCACCAGCCGGGCGGCCGGCCAGGTCCTCGGCGAGTTGCTCGCCCAGGACCTCGTACTTGCCCATGACCAGCTCTTCCTTCGACGCGAAGTAGCGGAAGAACGTGCGCTTGGACATGCCGGCCGCTGCCACCAGATCATCGATCGTGGTCTCGTCGTAACCCTTCTCGACGAACAGGTCCACGGCGAGCTGCGCCAGTTCGCCGCGAACGGCCCGGCGGGTGCGTTCCCGGACTGGTAGTGCGTGGCTCTGCATAACAGCGACAATACCACAGGCGCAAACTTGACATAGAGTGGCATGTTTGGCGTATGGTAGCTATCGAGCCGATAGATGACAGGGGCGGCCTGCCCTCCACCCGTCGACAGAATCTAGAAGGAGAAACCTCATGCCCACCAAGCGCCACGCGCTGATCCTCATGTCGTCCGCCCGGCAGCTACCGCTGGCGCGGCCGGCCGAGGTCAGGTCCATCTCGACCGGGTTCTTCCTGGTCGAGATGGCTCAAGTACTCAAGGAGTTCGAGGGCGAGTACGAGTTCACCTTCGCCACCCCCGACGGCAATGCCCCGCAGCTCGACATCAACGGCATGGCCCTGTCCGTGCAGTCCGTCGAGAAGACAGGGGCCAAGACCATCCCCATGCGCATGCAGCAGCGCCGCCGCTCGTTCTCAGTCAGCAGCTTCAGGCAGCGCCACCCCGAGCTGGTCGCTCGCCGCGAGCGGGAAGTGCGGCTCCTCGAGCGGCACCTCGGCCGCATCCCGGTCTCCGAACTGCTGCCCAACAGCGAGCCGGAGCTCGCCGAGTACCGCCCCGAGCTAATCGGCCGCCTCAGCAAGCTGCCCGAGGGCACCTTCCACTCGCTGCAGGACCTCGTCCTGCGCCACCGCGACCCGGCCGACGAGTTCAACTTCGCCGACTTCGACTTCATCCACGCCCCCGGCGGTCACGCCCCCATGGTCGATTTCCGTGACGACCCGTGGCTCGGAGAAACCCTCCACGTGGCCCGCGAGAACGAGGTCACCATCTCGCTGATCTGCCACGCGCCGATCGCCGTGACCTCCACCCGGCAGCGCGTCGATGCACAGGGTCGCCCGTACACCGTCAGCGACAACCCGTTCCTCGCTGCGCCCATCTCGACCGTCCCCACCATCGGCGAACGGTTCGCACTGCGATTCCTCTACCCTCGCGTCCCAGGCAAGACCACCCGACTGGCCTACTTCGTCGACGTAGCAATCAAGGAAGCCGGCTTCACCCTCGCCACCTCCGCCAACGTCTCCGCCCCACTCCTGGCCTACGAGCCCTCCGTACGACTGCTCACCGGCAACGGCCCGCAGGCCATCGACCAGCAGGCCGCCAAGCTCCGCAGCATCCTCACCAACAGCCGAGCCGCCCAGCGCCCCGGCACCAAGCAGCGGAGCACGACAAACCACTGAGCAAGAACCGCTGATCAAGCAGCCGCGACCGTCAACCCGCGCCCGCACACTGGACCACCCGGTCGAGCAGACGAATCACCGCACCGGCTCCCCAACGATGTCGGCGAGTTCAAATACCTACGTAAGGACCAACCATGACCACGAAAGTTGCCCTAGTCACCGGTGCCTCATCCGGCATCGGCGAGGCCACCGCGATGCAGTTGCGCGAGGCCGGCTACACCGTCTACGCCGCCGCCCGGCGGGTCGAACGCATGCGACACCTCACCAAATCCGGTATCCGCCCGCTGGCGATGGACATCACCGACGATCAGCCGATCCGGGCCGGGATCGAACAGATCCTCGCCGAGACCGGCCGCATCGATGTCCTGGTCAACAACGCCGGCTACGGCTCCTACGGCGCCGTCGAAGACATACCCATGGAAGAAGCCCGCCGCCAGTTCGACGTCAACGTGTTCGGTGCCGCACGACTGACACAACTCGTCCTGCCTCACATGCGGCAGCAGCACTCCGGCACGATCGTCAACATCACCTCAATGGGAGGCAAGATCACTACCCCGCTCGGCGCCTGGTACCACGCCACCAAGTTCGCCCTCGAAGCCATTAGCGACGCCCTCCGCATGGAGGTCAAGCCGTTCGGCATCGACGTGGTGATCATCGAACCCGGGGGAATCAAGACCGAGTGGCCCACCATCGCCGCGGACAACGTCCGCGCCGTTTCCAGCAGCGGCCCCTACGCTCCACAGGGCAACGCCGTGGCCCAGTCACTCACCTCCGAGCTCACCACGCGTCGCTCGTCACCACCCGAGCTGATCGCCAAGACCATCACCAAGGCCGTGACCTCCCGGCGTCCCAAGACCCGCTACGCCGTCGGCTTCGGCGCCAGGCCATTGATCTTCCTCCACGACGTCCTCCCCGACCGCACCTTCGACGCTCTGATGCGCCGCGCCGTCGGCATGCCGTCGTCCTGAGAACGAGGCGCCTGTGACCGGCAACGGCCCGCAAGCCATCGACCAGCGGGCCGCTACCGTCGCCCGACCTACACACGAACTGAAAACAATCCGTAGCCATCCCGCTTGCGGGTGGCCGCCCACCCACAGGAGTTTCACGTCATGAGCAAGGTCTGGTTCATCACCGGTTCCTCGCGCGGTTTCGGCCGCGAGTTCGCCCTCGCTGCCCTGAGTCGCGGCGACCAGGTCGCGGCAACCGCCCGGCACCAAAACCCTGACCGACCTAGTCGAGCGGTTCGGTGACGCGGGTGCTGCCGCTGCGTCTGGACGTCACCAACCGTGCGCAGGCGTTCGAAGCAGTCGCCGCGGCCAAGGAGCGGTTCGGCCGGCTGGACGTGGTGGTCAACAACGCCGGCTACTCCCTGATCGGCGCCGTGGAGGAACTCGGTGAGCAGGAACTGCGCGACCAGTTGGAGACCAACGTGTTCGGCGTCTTCCATGTCACCCAGGCGGTACTGCTCGTCCTACGTGAGCAGGGCAACGGCCACATCGTCCAGGTCTCCTCGGCCATGGGGGTGGCCACCTTCGCCGGCGCGGGCGGCTGCCGGCGAGCACGACGACTTTGTTGAACCCCGTCGCGGATCCTTCGACGAGCTCGTCGCTGCCCATGCAGACGGTCTGCTCGAGGACGACACGTACGACGCGGTCGCCGACGCTCTTGAAGAGCGCGCGACTGCACCTATCGCGTGAGTGAAGACGAGCGGGAGTAGCAGACTTGCGGCGGAGGACGGACTACCAATCGGCCTGAGCGCGTTGTCGCGGTCAAGGGCGGTCAACCCTGGATAAGACCCCGGGCGCCCTAAAATCCAGGCCGCGGACGTCGTCATACGTCGTCGTCGGTCGTGCGGGGGTGACTCCAGATGTCACCCGGTGAGTCTCTACTCGGGAATAGGAATTCTCGAGTATGGAACTCCTGCCCCTTCTAGAACCGTATGCCGGCGCTGACGGCGCCCGCACCAAGGACAAGATCGAGAACAAGCTCCACGACCTCGTCTGCTCCGGACAGCTGCCGCTGGCAACTGCGCAGCATGCGATCGCCACCAACTGGTGGGCGGCGTTCAGGCGTACGGCGGCTGAGCCGAATCTGCCCTGCGGGCGAGCGAGCAGCGATCTGTGCCAGTCAGCTGCCGAGTCGTTGCTGCAGCTGATCGAGAACCAGGGGCCAGGAGTCACGATGGCGATCGCAGTCCTGTTCGGTCGCGAAGCCGGCGTGCGTGAGTTTCAGATGGGTCTGTCCTGCAACACCCGGAGCGAGTGCCACGATGACGACGGTCTCCGCGCCTTCGGTCCCACCGACGCCCGTGACCCAGGTCAATTCGACGAGGCGGTCTG
>DASYGJ010000220.1:0-4597 GCA_035999915.1 Leifsonia sp. | reverse complement strand
CACGGCGCTGGCGGCCGGGATCGCCAAGGCGATCCACTGGGAGAACACGACGCCGCGGGATCAGGTCATTGCGGAGTTCAAGTCGATCATTTCCTCGCGCGGCAGGGGCGAGAGCACGCAGACGTTGCAGTACTGGAAGAGCTCCGGTCTGCCGGGCTACGGCGCGATCTCTAGCACGGATTTCGCGCGCTGGGACGCCTGGCTGCACGACGCGGGCATCATCTCCGCGCGGCTCGACGCGTCGTCCATCTACAGCAACAAGTTCAACACCTACGCGAAAGCGGAGCGATGAGCGAGCAGACGGCGAAGATCAGCCTGCGGCATTTGGGCAAGTCGTTCCCCGTGCGTTCGAGTGCGCAGCCCCGGCGAACGGAGACGCTGACGGCGTTGGACGATCTGACACTCGATGTCGCACCGGGTGAGTTCGTCACCCTGGTCGGGCCGAGCGGATCGGGCAAGACCACCCTGCTGGATCTTCTCGCTGGTCTCGCCGCCCCGACTACGGGCGCGGTGCTGGTGGATGGCAGCGCGATCACAGGGCCGGGCCACGATCGGGCGGTGGTGTTCCAGCAGTATGCGCTGTTCCCATGGCGCACTGCCTTGGCCAACGTCACGTTCGGGCTGGAAGGCGTGAAAGTGGGCGGAGAGCGTCTGAACCGTCGGGCTCGAGACGAGCGCGCACGTCGCTTCCTGTCCCTTGTCGGCCTGGACGGTTTCGAGGACCGGTACCCGCATGAGCTTTCCGGTGGGATGAAGCAACGCGTCGCGATTGCTCGCAGCCTCGCGTACGAGCCCGGCATCCTGCTGATGGACGAGCCGTTCGCGGCACTGGATGCGCAGACGCGTGAACAACTTCAAGACGAACTGCTGCGCATCTGGGCAGCAACAGGCAAGACCGTGGTGTTCATCACCCACGACATCGACGAAGCGGTTTACCTCGGCCAGCGCGTCGTGGTGCTCAGCGCCCGACCCGGGCGGCTGAAGGCCGTCGTCGATGTGCAGTTCCCGGGCAAAGCTGCGGAGCGGCGCGCGAACGCCGACGTACGGTCGGATCCCGAGTTCGTGAGCCGCCGCCATGAGATCTGGGCGCTGCTCCACGGTGGAGCAGACATTGCAGAAAGGAACGCAGCGTGACCGCCACAGTCATTGAGCGATACGAATCCACGATCGGGCGCCGCGGGCGCATCCCATTCGGCGCTTGGTTGAGTCGGTCCCTGCGGTTACTGTGGGCGTCGTCTGCGATCATCCTGTTCTTGCTGCTTTGGGAGTTCGGACCGACCTACTTCGCTGACGCATCGACACGCGTATTCCTTCCGCCATTGCACGAGGTTCTGCGGGCCGGCCTCGGTCTGCTGCAGAACGGAGACTTACAGACGAACGTCGTGGCCAGTCTGGTGCGGGCAGCGGCAGGATTCGCGATCGCGGTCGCCGTCGCCGTTCCCCTCGGCATCGTCGTCGCCTGGAACCGATGGTTGGGCGCTGCAGTAAACCCGCTGCTGGAGCTGTTTCGCAACACGGCGGCGCTCGCGCTGCTACCCGTGTTCACGCTGCTCTTGGGAATCGGTGAAGTCTCGAAGATCACGATGGTGGCCTATGCAGCGTTCTTCCCGATCCTGCTGAACACCATCGCCGGCGTGCGCACGGTGGACCCGTTGCTCATCCGCGCCGCGCGGTCGCTCGGCGTCGGGCGTCTGCGACTCTTCAGCCGGGTCGTGCTGCCCGCAGCCGTTCCGACAATATTCACGGGCATCCGGATGGGGGGCGCTGCGTCGATCCTGGTGCTGGTCGCCGCAGAGATGGTCGGCGCCAAGGCCGGACTCGGATTCTTGATCGTGAACGCGCAGAACAGCTTCCTGGTCCCGGACATGTATGCGGGCATCCTCACGATCGCCCTGCTCGGACTGCTCGTCAATACGCTTCTCGTCGCTCTCGAACGCCGATTCTCGCGCTGGCGGCACCCCGCCTGACCTACTCGATCCCACACGTCAACCCCTGAAAGCGCAAGGAGCCAACAACATGACACGCCACAACGCCCCGCGACAGCTCAGTCTCAACCTGTTCATCCACCCTGCCGGTCATCACGAGGCGGCATGGCGGCATCCGCAGACCCAACCCGAGCGCATCTTCGACGCCTCGTTCTACACCGAACTCGCCCAAAAGGCCGAAGCGGCCGCGTTCGATGCGATCTTCTTTGCCGACGGACCGGTCCTGAACCGTGGCATCGAATTCAACTCGGTGGGCCACCTGGAGCCGATCCTCACGCTCGCCTCGGTCGCAGCGCACACGGAAAAAATCGGCCTCATCGCCACTGCGTCCACCACCTTCTACGACCCGTACAACCTCGCCCGATTGTTCTCCACGCTGGACCACCTGAGCGGAGGCCGCGCCGGCTGGAACATCGTCACGACCGCATCCGAGGATGCGGCAGCCAACTTCGGTTTAGACGCCCACCCGGATACCGCAACCCGGTACGCCAGGGCCGCGGAGTTCGTCGAGGTGTTGCAACGGCTCTGGGACAGCTGGGAGGACGACGCCATCCTGCTCGACCGCACAGCCGGACGGTACGCGGACCCGGCGAAGATCCATGCCGCGGCCTTCGACGGGGAGCATGTGCGCGTCGCCGGCGCGTTCAACGCGCCCAGATCGCCGCAGGGACACCCCGTGCTCGTGCAGGCGGGCTCATCGAACGACGGTCGCGCGTTCGCGGCACGATTCGCGGAGGCGATCTTCACAGCACACCAGCGGCTGTCCGATGCGCAGGCGTTCTACGCCGAAATCAAAAAACGCGCACGCACGTTCGGCCGCGACGCCGACACTGTGAAGATTTTGCCCGGAATCAGCCCGTTCATCGGCTCCACCGAGGCCGAGGCGATCGCCCTCGAGCGCGAATTCAACGAGCTGACCGTCCCCGAATACGGGTTACGCCAACTGCGTTCGCTCACCGGTATCCAACTCGAAAGCGACACACTTGATGCGCCGGTCCCACGCGAGGTCTTCGCCGGCGCGGGCGATGTGACGAACAACAACCGCAGCCGGCTGCAGGTCGTCGCCGGCATCGTAGAGCGGGAGAACCCCACCGTGCGTGGGCTGCTGCACCGACTCGCCGGCGCACGCGGACATCGAGTGGTTGTCGGCACGCCGGAGCAGGTCGCCGACACGATCGGGGAGTGGTTCACGCAGGGCGCAGCCGACGGCTTCAACGTGATGCCGCCCTACCTGCCCGGCGGGTTCGACACGTTCGCTGAGCACGTCGTGCCGATCCTGCAGGCCAGGGGCCAATTCCGTACGCGCTACACCGGGACCACATTGCGCGACCACCTCGGGCTGAGCCGCCCGGTCGGCCGGTACGCGACCGCCCGTGGCGGGAATGCCATCGGGCAGACCGAAGACGCCGCATCTGTCGCGGAGTTCGCGGGCGTCTGAGGGTCGACGAACGAAAGTCGAGCCAGAAACAGAAGAAGAACAAGAGAACCGGGAGAAGCACATGACTTTTGACGCAGCGATCGCGGACCCAATCGGCATCGATGAATATCGCACCCTGTTCCGCAGACATCCGGCCGGGGTCGCGGTGGTCGCACTACGCCACGGCGGGCGCCCAGTCGGATTCACGGCGACCTCCGTCATCTCAGTGTCGGCCGCGCCACCGCTACTGGCCTTCTCTCTGCAAGCGACGTCGTCGTCGTGGCCCGCCGTTCGGACAGCGACGACACTTGCCGTGAGCTTCTTGGCTGCCGGCCAGGAAGACGTGTCGGCACGATTCTCCGCCAGCGGAGTCGATCGATTCGCAAACGGAGGTTGGCATTCGCTCGCGACAGGTGAACCAGTAATCGATGGAGCGGCGCAATGGGTCAGGGGGACCATCGTGCAACGAACAGACACCGGTGGCAGCTATCTGATCACGGTACAGGCGATCGAAACATCGGTGCGCCCAGCGGACGGTACCGTCGGGATCGCAAATCCGATCCCGCTCGTCTACCACGACCGCGCGTATCACCGGATCGGGGCACACTCTCGGGTCGGCTGATAGTACCGGCGCGATCCGACGGTACGCGACGCGGAAGTTTTGTTTGTCATGCGGTGGAAGGCGCGGCGATGCCATTCCAGAGCAGGTCGAGAGCAGCTTCGACTATCACGTCGGTCGTATGCTCCTCGAGCATCCCTTGGGAGGCGAGTACCGCGAGGCCGTGCATATGTGCGTGCACCACAACGGCGAACATGATGGGGTCGCCAGCCCGCACGTCGCCGGCGGCCTGGGCTTCGGCGATGAGGTCGCGCGCGACGAGGATGCCGCGGTAGCCGGTTTCTCGAAGGAGGTCGCTGGCGGCCTCCGCGTGTTTGGTGGCGTACATCAACTGAAGCAACTCGGGCCGGTCGATCGCGAACGAGACGTATGCGCGGGCGGTGCGCTCGAAGCGCAGCCGGAAGCCGTCTTCGCTTCCGGCGGCCTCGGCGAGGCGAGCGTTCATCGCCTCGAACCCTTCCAACGCGAGCGCGTCGAGCAGGGCTTGCTTGTCGTGGAAGTGCCGTGCCGGCGCGCCGTGGCTGACGCCGAGGTCGCGGGCGACCTGTCGCAGCGACAGGCCGTCGACTCCCACCT
>DASYGJ010000047.1:0-6174 GCA_035999915.1 Leifsonia sp. | reverse complement strand
CAGCACGACCGAGCGGAAGGTGCGCCAGGCTGTCGCGCCGTCGATCCGGGCCGCCGAGATCAGCTCGTCGGGGATCCCGGTCATGAACGCCGTGAAGATCAAGACGCCGAACGGGACAGCCAGAGTCGAGTCGGCGAGGATCAGTCCGGGGATGGTGTTCAGCACGCCCCAGTTATTGAAGATGAGATAGAACCCCATCGCCATGATGATGCCGGGGATCATCTGCGCGATCAGCAGGATGAAGTTGAGCGCCGTGCCGCCGCGCGGCCGCAGCTTGGCCAGCGCGAAGGCGGCAGGCGCCGACACGGCGAGCGTCAGCAACACTGTTCCGAGCCCGACGAGCAGGCTGGTGCCGAGATACGGAACCTGCTCACTGATCACCTTGGAGTAGCCGTCGAAGGTGGGATTGATCGGAAAGAAGTTCGGCGGATCTTTGCGCAGCTCGTTCGGCTGAGTGAGTGAGACGTTGATCATCCAGTAGATCGGGAAGAGCATGGCCCCGGTCAGCACAACGCCGACGACGGTCTTCCACCAGGATCTCGGCTGCCTCACGAGCGCACCACCCTCTGCTGCACGCGGATGTAGATCAGGCCGAAGACGAACGCCACGACGATGAGCAGGTTGCCGACCGCGGCGGCGGGGCTCAACTGCGGCGATTCGCCGCCGAACCCGAGCCGGTACGACCAGATGGCGAAGGTGGTGGAGGCGTTGACCGGGCCGCCCTGCGTCATGATCCAGATGATGTCGAAGACCTTGAGCGTGTAGACCAGGCCCAACAGGATCGTGATCGCCGAGACCGGCCGCAGCAGGGGGAAGGTGACCCGCCAGAAGGTCTGCCAGCCGTTGGCGCCGTCGAGTGCGGCCGCCTCGTACAGATCGCCCGGGATGCCTTGCAGCCCGCTGTACAGGATCACCAGATTGAACGGGATGCCGATCCAGATGTTGGCGATGATCACACTCGTGAGCGCCCAGTCCGGCGACGTGAGCCAGTTGATCGGCGCGATACCGAACGTATGGAGCACGGAATTGACGACACCGGAGTCGCTGTTGAGCATCCACGACCAGGTGGACGCCGACACGATGAGCGGGAGCAACCACGGCACGAGGAAGAGCGCGCGGAGCGTTGCGGAGAGCCGGAAGTTCTGGTGGAAGAACACGGCGAGCGCCATGCCGATCGCGAACTGGAAAATGATCGACACGGTCGTGAACAGCGCGGTGTGCAAGAACGCGGGGCCGAAAGTGGGGTTCTGGAAGACCTTGACGTAATTGTCGAACCCGACGAACGAGGCGTTGCCCTCCACGAATGCACGCACCGTGTAGTCCTTGAGGCTCAACTCCACATTGCGGATGAGCGGGAAGGCGTAGAAGACCACCAGGTAGATCACGACGGGGGCGAGGAACGCCCACGCCGCCCACTGACCCGAACGCTGTCGTCTCGCGCGCGGCCGTCCAGCGCGTTCCGAGCGGGACAGCGGGGCGGCCTGAGCCGCCCCGCTCCCCGTGTCGACAGACTGCTGATGTGCGGTCTGTTGTGTTGTCATCGGTTTTACCTCTGTTGCTCTATTGCTTTGGTGTTACTTGGTTGCTGCGGCGGCGGCGGTCTGCGCGGCCTGGAGTGCCGCCTGCGGAGTCTGCGATCCGCTCAGTGCATTCTGCACGGCGGTCCACAGCTGCTGCGAGATCTTCGGGTACTTCGTCCCGAGGTTGTCGCTGGTGCGTCCCTTCGCGGCGGCGACTGCGGAGACCCACGGCTTCAGATCCGGGTTCGCTGCCACCTGCTCCGCCTGCGCGGCCGAGGTGGGCGCGATGTAGGAGAGGGTGTTGTCGGTCTTCACGAAGTTCTTCGTGCTGGTGAGGCACTCGGCGATCTTCTTCGACGTGGCGTACCGCGAGGTGTCCTTCTGCACGGGGAGCGTCATGAACTCGCCGCCGGTCGGCGCCGCAGCGTCCCCGCCGTTGATCGCCGGGACCGTGAGGATGCCGTAGTCGAGCCCGGCCTTCTTGACGTTGCCCAGCTGCCAGGTGCCGTTCTCGCCGAAGGCGTAGTCACCGGTGGCGAACTCCGCCCAGCTCGTGGTCTGGGTGTTGTTGATCACCGAGTTGGGCGCGTAGCCCTTCTTCACCCAGTCCGTCCAGAGCGAGACGGCCTTGACGGCGTCGCTCGAGTCGAGCTTGGTCAGGTTGGCGCCGGATCCCCAGAACCAGGGAAGGAACTGGAAGCTGCCTTCCTCTGTGCCGATGCCCGAGAAGGTGATCCCCTTCTTGCCGGCGGCGGTCACCTTGGCCAGCGCATCCGTCAGCGACGCCCAGTCCTTGACCGATGCGATGTCGACGCCCGCGGCGGCAAGCACCTTCTTGTTGTAGTAGAGCGCCAGGGTGTTCGCACCGATGGGGACGCCGTAGGTCTTTCCGCCGACCACGCCCGCGCCGATGATGTTCTTCTGGATCCCGGACGTATCGAGCTTGTTGTCGGCGGTGCTGGTCAGGATTCCCGCATCCGCGAGCGTCGAGACGACCGGGTTGTCGACGAGCAGAAGATCGGGCGAGCTGCCCTGCTGCCCCGCCAGGAGCGCCTTGTTGGTCAGGTCGCTGGTGTCGTACGCGGTGCGCTTGACGGTGACGCCGGCGCTGGTGCCGCACTGCTCGACGAGCTTGGTCCAGTCGGCGGATCCGTCGAACTGGGGGTACGGATCCCAGAACGTGTAGGTTCCGCCAGCGGCGCTGGTTGAACTGGAGCCCGAGCCGGAGCCCGAACAGGCGGCCACGCCGGCGATGACGCCGGCCGCGAGAACGGCGGCGCCGATCAGGCGCGTCCTCTTGTTTGCAATCACAGTATTCCTCCTTGAATGTGCGTTTAACTTCGGGATGTTCCGGGGAAGCTTGTTGTCTGCTGAAGGTTTTCGGGTCATCTGGTGCTTCCACGGACGGTGAGTTCTGGTGCGATGAATCGCGTGACCGGGGCTCCTGCGAGCTCAGGTGAGGTGATGCGTTGCACCAGTTGCCGGACCGCTTGCTGGCCCAGCTGATCGGGCGAGCTCTCCACTGCCGTGTATGGCAGCGAAAAGGCACGACCGAAGTCTTTGGAATAGAGGCTGACGACAGCGAGATCGTCGGGAACGCGCATCCCGCGCGCCGCGAGCACAGACGGCATCGCCGCGATGGTCGCATCGTTGTGGACGATGAGTGCGGTGGCGTTCGGACGCGCATCCAGGATCGCGTTGATGCTCTGACCGATGGCCGGCTGCTGCGATTCGCCGTAGTAGGGGTGCACCTGAAGCCCGTAACGGGCTCCGCGCTCGAGGGCAGCGTCGCGGAAACGCCAGCTGTATGCGCCGCCGCGTTCGAATACGTGCTTCGGCGGAGAGACGACGATGATCTCGCGATGGCCGAGCCCGAAAAGGTGATCGACGAGGATTCGCGCGGACTCGCCGAAGTCCAGGTCGAAGACGTCGAGGCCCTCGGAACGCTTCGGAAGGCCGACGAGTGCGCCGGGCTGCTGCGCGGCACGCATCGTGTCGAGTCGTGGATCGTCATGGATCACGTCGAGCAGCACCACCCCATCGACCATGCCTGTGCGCGTGACGCGGCGCAGGGCGGCAGTGGCGTCCTGCTCGGTGACGAGAAGAATGTCATAGCCGAGTTCGCGCGCGGTGTCGGAAACGGGGAGCACATACTGGAGCATCGCGGGGGCGAATTCGTCTTGGTGGAACTGCGTGAGCAGCCCGATCACCATCGTCTGGGAGGTGGCGAGCGCCCGCGCGCCGGCATTCGCCGTGAAGCCGAGGGACAGGATGGCCTCGTCGATGCGTTCGCGAGTCGAAACCGAGATCGAACGTTTTCCCGACAGCGCGTACGAGACGGTGCTCGGCGAGACGCCCGCCGCACGGGCCACATCCGAAATCGTGATCGCCACGAGCACCTCCTCTTCGTCGAACCGGTTCGATCAATGTAGCTCTTGTTTTGGGTGTGCGCAAGTCGAACCGGTTCGATCAGGTTTTTAGGTCTGGCCTCGGGCGCGAAGGGCGAGTCGTTGCGGGCTCGCTCGCGCTGAACTCGCAGGAACTCGCCCCTCGGCACCCGCCCGGAAGGAGTGCGGGGCGGAGGGACGGAGGGGCGGAGGGGCGGAGGGACGGAGGGGCGGAGGGGCGGAGGGGCGGAGCGGGGCGGAGCGGGGCGGCGGGGCGGAGTTCACTCGACGGGGCGGGTGCTTCCGCGGTCGACCAGGTGCGGTTCGACGAAACGGGCGCGCGGGGCGCCGGCCTCAGCCGGGCTTTCGAGGCGGCGCACGAGCTGGCGCACCGCCTGCTCGCCGAGCTTGGCGGGACTCGTCTCGACCAGGGTGAACGGCAGAGAGAAGGCCTGACCGAACTCGTGCGAGAACACACCGACCACCGACAGATCTTCTGGGACCCGGATGCCGCGGTCGTTCAAATACGCGGGGAGCGCAGCGATCGTCGCGTCGTTGTGCACGACCAGGGCGGTCGCGTCCGCCATGCCGGACAAGGCTCTGTCGAGGACGTCGACGATGCCCGGCTGCCGCGAGTCTCCGTAGTGCGCTGCGATGCGAATCCCGTACCGGGCGGCGCGTTCGAGAGCGGCGTCGCGGAACCGCCATGCGTAGGATCCGCCCCGGTCGTACACATGACGGGGCGGGGTGATCAGCACGATGTTGCGATGCCCGAGTTGCGCGAGATGGTCGATCACGAGCCGCGCGGCCTCACCGAAGTCGAGGTCGAACGAGTCGAAACCTTCGCCGTTGCGGGCGTAGCCGATGAGCACCGCCGGCTGGGATGCCGCACGGAGCGGCTCGAGACGCGCGTCGTCGTACGTGACGTCGAGCAGGACGACGCCGTCCACCATGTGCGATGACGTCGTCCGCTGAATCGCACCGGCCAGGTTGGCGTCGGTGACCATCAGCAGGTCGAAGCCTCCCTCGCGCGCGGTGGTCGAGACGGGAAGAACGTACTGAAGCATCGCGGGGGCGAACTCGTCCTCCTGAAACTGGAGGTACAAACCGAGGACGTTGGTCTGCGAGGTGGCGAGGGCACGCGCACCAGCATTCGGAGTGAATCCCAGCTCGTCGACGGCCGCCTGGATTCGGGATCGCGTTTCTTCGGAGATCGTGCGTTTGCCCGAGAGCGCATACGAAACGGTGCTGCGGGATACTCCGGCCGCTTTGGCGACATCGCCGATCGTCGCCGCCATTCCGCCTCCTCGTGTGGGTTCGGTCGATTGTCCCACGCCGCGTCATTCGATGTCGTACGGTCGGACAACCCGCGAATGGCCGGCCGAATTGTCCATCCAGACGGACGATCCTTACCGTTTCGAGCGAGAACTCCTGCGGAAGGCATCGACGTGCCAGGTCGAAACGGTTCGACCAGAGAGCGGGCAAGTGGGTAAGGAATGCTAGAAGTATGAACGTTCGTACATCTCTCGTCCTCGTCGCCTGCGCTCTCACCGTGACCGCCTCCCTCTCGCTCGCCGGCTGCCAGTCGTTGCCCGGCGGAGCCCCCGGCTCCGCCGACGCCACCACTGCGACGGACGCCGATGGGGGCTCTGAGACCGACTTCGCCGCACTGGAGCGCACGCACGAGACACGCCTCGGGGTCACCGCGATCGACATGGGATCCGGCCGCACCATCTCCTACCGTTCGGGTGAGCGTTTTCCGTTCGCCTCCACGAACAAGGCTTTCGTCGCGGCGGCGACCCTGCAGCGCGCGACGAGTGCGGAACTCGACACCGTCATCCACTTCACCCGCGCCGATCTTCTCGAATACGCGCCGATCACGAGCCGGTTCGTCGAGAGCGGGATGACGGTGCGGGAGCTCATCGACGCCATGCTCAGGTTCAGCGACAACACAGCGGCAAACCTGCTCGTCGGCCGGCTCGGCGGTCCCCAGGCAGTCGAGCAGTGGATGCGCGGCATCGGCGACCGCATCACCAACGTCGACCGTGTCGAGCCGGACCTCAACGAAGCGGTGCCCGGCGATCCGCGCGATACGACCACACCCGCCCAGTTCGCGGCGAATCTGCGGAAGACACTTTTCGGCGACGCGCTCCAGACGACCGCGCGCACGCTCCTGCGCAACATGATGCTCGACAACACCACGGGTGACGGCACGATCCGGGCCGGGGTCGACCCCGCTTGGCCCGTGGCCGACAAGACCGGGACGG
>DASYGJ010000040.1:0-25710 GCA_035999915.1 Leifsonia sp. | reverse complement strand
TGAAGATCCCTGCGCGAGGATTCTGCCGTTTCAGCCGTCCGTGGCGCACCGGCCTGCCGCCGCGGGCACGGCTGCGCAGTTGCTGGTGGTGTGGCGGCTGGACCGCATCGGTGTTCAAACGGCGGCTCCGATTCGCGTGGGTTCGCGTCGCAGATGCGGCGGCGCCTCAACGCTAGCCGTGCATCCTCACTATTCCCTTGGTCCCTGCTGGGAGGATCCGTTGCTATTTCGGCGGTTTCGGCGGTGTTGCGCGAACGATGGCGTCGGTCGGCGCCGGAACGACGCTGCCGTCGCGAGTGACGAGAGTCGGCATCGGTGCGCCTGTCGGTCCGGCCCACGGTTTGGGCGGACTGGGCGTGGGTGTCGGCTGGGGCGGCGCGGGCTGTGTGATCGTCGTGCCGGGTGCCGGTGGCTCCGGACGGCTGACCGTGGCGTCCACGAGGTGCGCGAGTGTGGGGGCGTCATCCACACGCGAGACTCCGAGGGGAGGAAGCGCGAAGAGGTCGATGATCGTCTTCACGATCGACGCATGGGAGTGCCATTCCGGATCGATCTGCTGCGGGACGCGGCCGCCGAACATCAGCAAAGGGATGCGGGATCCGCCGATCGCCTGGAACCCCGCGGGGTGCAGCGCATCCGGCAGCGTCTCGATGTCGGGCGTCGGAACCGAATCGGCGTAGCCGCCCCAGTCGTCCCAGGTGAGGATGAACGTCGTGTCGGCCCAGCCACCGCCGTCGATCACCGCCTGCACGCGACTCCAGACGAGGTTCTCGCCTTTGGTCACGTACGTCGGATCGCTGACAAGCGGTGGATGCTCGTCGTATCCGCCCGGGCTCCAGACGTAGCAGATCTCGGGCAGCTCGCCCGCCTGCGCCATCGGGATGAAGTCCTTCGGGGGATGCACGTTGGCCGATCCTGGCAGTGTTTCGAGGCTCTTGTAGAACTTCGTCGGATATCCGGAGGCGTCGGGGAACGCCGCCCAGGTGACTCCCCCGGCATCGGCCGCGGTGAAGATGCTCGGCAGGTCCCACACCGGATGCGCGCCGATGAAGGGAGGGTTCTTGAACGTCGGGGTCTGGCCCCCGATCGCGAGCATGTGTCCCGGGGTCGAGTTCGTGCCCGGGCCGAAGTGGTGGTCCGCGAACACGAACTGTTTGGCGAGCCAGCTGTAGAACGGGATGACCGTGTCGTTGTCGATCTGCGCGACGAGCGCCGGGTAGTCGCCCATGCGGTAGTGCACCCACGAGTTGCGGTCGTGCGGCTGGTCATGGTTGGGCGGAGCCGCGAGGAGCGCTCCGTTGTTCGCCACCTCGGCGCCCCACTCTCGCAGGGTGGGGAAGTAGAAGTCGGTGGTCTTGTTCTCCTGGATGAAGACCACGACCCGTTGTCGGTTCACTGCTGCTGCCATGCGACACCTCCAAGACTCAACCCAAGCACGAACGACGAGTCGGTGCCATCGAATCTCTGGTCTCTCTCAGACGACCACTCGCCTGCCGGTTAGACCGATCGTGACCCGCAGCAGCAGCGCGATCGCCAGCGACACGAAGAACGACCAGCCGGCAGCCCCGAGACCCGCGACCGCCTGCGCGATGAACAGGTCGAAGTTGCCGCTCTCGACCATCCCGCCGCCGCCGGCGAAGAGACCGACGAAGAGGAGCCCCACCAGACTGGCGACGATGTGGATGACACCGATCGTCATCGGGACGCCGAACCGCGCCCGGGCGGCGACATCCACCATGCTCGCGCAGGCCAGCGCGGCCAGCGCACCGAGCAGGAGCGACCAGCCCGGCGTCAGAACGCCGAAGGCCGGTGTGATCGCGACGAGTCCCGAGACGGCGCCCAACAGCGCACTGGTGATGGTCGGTCGCCGCAGCAGCACCCGGTCGACCACGATCCAGATCAGGACTCCCCCGGCCGATGCGACCAGTGTGTTCACCCAGATCAGGGGCAGGAAGGCGTCGACGGCCCCCTCCGAACCGAGGGCGAGCCCGAACCAGCCGACCCACACCAGGGCGCCACCCGCCGCGACCAAGGGCAGGCTATGCACTCCGGTCGGCGGATGCCCGTGACGGCCGCAGGCGAGGATGACGCCCGCCGCCCCGCTGCCCGCCGCGAGGCTGACCGGGATGGCGCCGCCGAAGTCGATCCCGTGCATCCCGGCGACCACCCAGCCATCGTCGAGGGAGAAGACGGTATAGCAGGCCGGGAAGAGCACGAGCAGCGACCACAGCACCACGAACACCAGCCACGCGCGCAGTGTCACCCGCGACGCCACTGCCGCGCCGAGAATGGCTACCGCGACGGCACAGAGCGCGAGCAGAAAGCCTGCATGGGCCAGCGGATACGGGTCGCTGTGCGAATTGATCGTCGGCAGCGAGGCCAGTCCCCAGTCCGGCCGACCGAGGAACATCGGGACGAGCACCGGTCCGGCGATCAGACCATAGCCGCCGACCAGGCCGAGCACGATGACGACGGCCGCTCCCGTGAAGGCTGCCCGCACGGCGTCCGCTGCCGCGTTCCGGCCCGACATGGCACCGTAGAACAAGGCGACACCCGGCACGATGAGGAACACCAGGGCGCCCGAGATCAGCAGCAGCAGCGTATCCAGCGAGCGGCCGGGTGCGAGCGTCAGCATCCGTCCTCCTCAACGGTCGGGATCACAGCCAAACCTTAGCGCTCGCGTGGAAACGGGGCGCCGCCCGAAGGCGACACCCCGCTGCCTGCTGTGTGAATGGATCAGACGGCTTCGAGCACGTAGCCCTCTTCACCGTGAACCACGGTGTCGACGCCGGCGACCTCGTCCTCGTTGGTGATCCGGAAGCCCATGGTCTTCTGGATGATCCAGCCGATGACGTATGCCATGACGAAGGAGTAGATCATGACACCGAATGCGCCGACCGCCTGAGCGCCGAGCTGCTTGAACGACCCCGAGTCGATGAGGCCGATGCCGACGCCGAAGACACCGATGAACAGGGTTCCGAAAAGACCGCCGATGAGGTGGATTCCGACCACGTCGAGGGAGTCGTCGAAGCCGAGCTTGAACTTGAGCTCGATCGTGATCGCACACAGCGCCCCGGTGAGGAGACCGAGCACGAGCGCCCAACCCGGCGTCAGGATGTTACATGCGGGGGTGATGGCGACCAGACCGGCGACGGCGCCGGACGCGGCACCGATCGACGTGGGCTTGCCGTCCTTGATCTTCTCGACGATGAGCCAGCCGAGAACCGCAGCGGCCGGAGCACCGAGCGTGTTGATCCAGGCCAGGGCAGAGATGCCGTCGGCCGCGCCCTCGGAGCCCGCGTTGAACCCGAACCAACCGAACCACAGCAGCGCAGCGCCGAGCAGCGTCAGCGGAACGTTGTGCGGCTTGTCCATGCCCTTGCGGAAGCCGATGCGCTTTCCCAGCACGAGGGCGAGGGCCAGGCCCGCGGCTCCCGCGTTGATGTGGACGGCCGTGCCGCCCGCGAAGTCGTTCACGTGAAGGCCGAAGACGGACCAGCCACCGTCGGTGAGGTTTCCCTTGGCATCCATGGTGAAGTTGAAGACCCAGCTCGCCACGGGGAAGTAGACGAGTGTGGCCCAGACGCCTGCGAAGACCATCCAGGCGCCGAACTTCGCACGGTCGGCGATCGCACCCGAGATCAGAGCGACCGTGATGATGGCGAAGGTCGCCTGGAATCCGGCGAAAGCGAGACCGTGGATGTCCAGATTCATCGTCTGGTTCGCGGTTCCGCCCTTGAAGTTCAGCTCGTTGGTGAGCAGGAAGTCATGGAACGGGTTCAGGAGCCAGCCTTTGATGAGCCAGTCGCTGCCGGCACCGAAGGACATCGAGTAGCCGTAGATGACCCAGAGGACGCCGACGAGTCCCATCGCGCCGAAACTCATCATCATCATGCTGATGACGCTCTTCGCCTTGACCATGCCGCCGTAGAAGAACGCGACACCCGGAGTCATGAGCAGAACGAGGGCTGCAGCGACAAGCAGCCAAAGGGAGTTGAGATTGTTTGTCACTGCTGCAGTCGGGTCCGCAGCGGCCATCACTGACAAGTCGAGCATGTGATTGGTTACCTCTCTGATAAGAACAAGCGCTTGGGGGTGTCGCCAGTTTTGCCCGGAGAGGTTTCAGTCGGACGATTCTCGTGTTTCGCGATTGTTACGGCTCAGCACTGCATGTAAACATCGTGTTTCGTGCTCATGCCGCTATTCGTCGTGGGGTGGCAGCTCGCCGGTGGTGAGTGCGATCATGCGCGACACCGAGCGCAGGTACTTCTTGCGGTAGCCGCCTCCGAGCATCTCTTCGTCGAAGACCTCGTTGAGCGGAACACCGGTTTGCACGACGGGGATCTCGGCGTCGTAGACGCGGTCGATGAAAGCCACGAGGCGTAAGGCGGCCATCTGATCGTGCAGGATGCGCACATCCGTGAGCCCGATGACGTCGACCCCGTCGAGCAGCTTGATGTACTTCGACGGGTGCACCGTGGCGAGGTGGGCGATCAGGCCCTCGAAGTCGTCGCTCGTCACGGACTCGCCACGCTCGGCCAGAGCCGCGATGGTGCGGTCGTAGTCCTCTGGCGTGACCGTGATCGCGCGACCTTCCGTGTCGCGGCGGCGGTAGTCGAGCCCGTCGATGCGGATGGTCTCGAAGTAGCTCGAGAGCGCCTGGATCTCGCGCAGGAAATCGCTCGCCGCGAACCGGCCCTCGCCCAGGGCGTTGGGCGGCGTGTTCGAGGTGGCGGCAACCCGACTGCCCGAAGCGACGAGTTCTTTGAGCATTCGCGTCATCATCATGGTGTCGCCTGGGTCGTCGAGCTCGAACTCGTCGATGCAGATGAGGGCGGATCCACGCAGCAGGTTGACGGCTCCGGCAAAGCCGAGGGCGCCGACCAGTGCGGTGTACTCGATGAACGTGCCGAAGTATTTGGGCCCCGGGGCCTCGTGCCAGAGCGACGCCAGCAAGTGTGTCTTTCCGACCCCGAAGCCTCCGTCCAGATACACGCCCGGCTTGGTCTCCGCCCGCTTGCGGTTGCGGCTGAACAAGCCGGCCGGTCGCTGCGGCTCCCACGACTTGGCGAACGTCTTCAGGATGGCGACGGCTTCCGACTGCGACGGATAGGCATGATCGGGGCGGTACGACTCGAACGTCGCGTGCTCGAACTGCGACGGCGGAACCAGCGAAGCCGCGATCTCGGCGCCGGAGATGTCCGGCGTGCGAGAGGCGAGACGCACGAGCGGTGGGGTGATCGCGCTGTCTTGATCGAGGGTCATCGGGCTTGCACCTTTGTGTCGAAGTCTTACGGCGACCGTTTACGCCGCGTTAGCCTGGAACGTACATTCGCTGTGTGTCGCGGCTCCCCAGCCTAAACCGACATCGCCGAGAGTTTCCCGCGCCGGGAGGCGCATTCAGGAGGTTTATCCCCATGACCATCGAGGTCGACCAGTCCCCCGCTTTCGCCGGCTACGCGCATCCCGAACGGCTGGTGAGCACCGAGTGGCTCCAAGCGCATCTGGGCGACCCTGGCCTTGTGATCGTCGAATCGGATGAGGATGTCCTCCTCTATGAAACCGGGCACATCCCCGGTGCCGTCAAGGTCGATTGGCACACAGACCTGAACGATCCGGTGCGGCGCGACTACATCGACGGTGAGCATTTCGCCGAGCTCAACCGCCGCAAGGGCATCACGCGCGAGAGCACTGTGGTGTTCTACGGCGACAAGAACAACTGGTGGGCCACGTACGCCCTGTGGGTGTTCACGCTGTTCGGCCACCAGGATCTGCGCATCCTCGACGGCGGACGCGACAAGTGGATCGCCGAGGGTCGCGAGATCACGACAGAGCCGGCCGTGGTCACCGCGGCCGAGTATCCCGTCGTGGAGCGCGACGACGCTGAGGTGCGCGCCTTCAAAGACGACGTACTCGCCCACTTCGGCAGCCCCCTCATCGACGTTCGCTCGCCGGAGGAGTACAGCGGCGAGCGCACCGAGATCCCCGGTTACCCGACGGAAGGCGCCCTGCGCGCCGGACACATCCCGTCGGCGGCGTCGGTGCCGTGGGCCCGGGCCGCCGCACCGGATGCGACATTCAAGCGCCGCCCCGAGCTCGAATCCATCTACCTCGGCGAGGCCGGACTGAAGAAGGGCGACGACGTGATCGCCTACTGCCGGATCGGTGAGCGCTCCAGCCACACCTGGTTCGTGCTCACCTACCTGCTCGGCTTCGAGAACGTGCGAAACTACGACGGCTCGTGGACGGAGTGGGGCAGCGCGGTGCGCGTGCCCATCGTCATCGGCAGCGAACCCGGCGAGGCTCCGACGAAGTAAAATCAAGGCATGACCGTCCTCGCACCCGCTCTGGCAGAGATCCGGGATGACTTCCTCGCGCTCGAGCAGTCCGACCGCCTGCAGCTGCTCCTCGAGTTCTCCAACGAGCTCCCCGAGCTGCCGGCGCGGTACGCCGAGCACCCCGACCTGCTCGAGCGCGTCGAGGAATGCCAGTCACCGGTCTATATCTTCGTCGAGGTGGATGAGGCCAAGATCGTGCACCTGTTCGCGACCGCTCCCCGCGAATCCCCGACCACTCGCGGCTTCGCGTCGATCCTCGCGCAGGGCCTCGCGGGACTCACCGCCGAGGAGGTTCTCGCCGTCCCCGACGACTACCCCCAGACGATCGGGCTCACACAGGCCGTGTCCCCGTTGCGCATCCGGGGCATGACCGCACTTCTCGGGCGCACGAAACGGCAGGTGCGGGAGCGCCTCTAACTGCCGAGTCCACAGATTCTCTGCGGACTCGGCTGTTTTTGGCGGATTTCGTGCGGACTCAGCAGGTGCGGAGTCGGCCGGTGCGGGGTCGGCAGTGGAGAAACGTCGAGCTAGATCCCGCGCAGCCAGGCGGAGATGGACGTCTTCCAGCGCTCCTCGTCGTAGTTCCAGAGCTTGGTGTGCAGGGCGGTCGCGAACGACACCAGCGTGACGATGTCGGTGCGCGCTTCGGCGAGCGCCCGGGATGCGGTGGAGGGCACGAATCCGTCATCGTCGCTGTGCAGGATGAGCGTCGGCAGGTCGAGGTCGGATGCGCGCGCAACGAAGTTCATGCTCGACAGGTCGATCGGTGCGCCCAGACCGGTGATCGGCGAACTCCAGGTCGCCTCGATCAGGCGCAGAGCGCCCTGGGTGATCGGGCTCGGCAGGCGCAGCAGTCCGGCCTGGTATTCGAGGGTGTCGACCCAGTCGATGACCGGCGAATCGAGCACGATTCCCCGGATCAGCTCCGCGGATGTGGAGCGCGTGACAGTCTGCAGCACGACCGCGCCGCCCATCGACCAGCCCATGAGCACGATCGAGCGAGCGCCGTTGTCGCGGGCGTAGCGGATGGCCGCATCGATGTCGTGCCATTCCGTGCCGCCGAGACCGTAGCGACGGTCGGCGCTCTCCGGTGCGTCTCCGTCATTGCGGTAGGAGGCGAGCAGGCAGGTGAAGCCCTGCTCGTGATACACCTTCACCGCGCGGAGACCCTCCTGCCGGGTCGCACCCCAGCCGTGCACCTGGATGACCCACCGGCCGTCGTCGGCGCCCTCGGGAGCGGGGAACACCCAGGCGGGCGCCACCCCGAGCTCCGTCGGGATGCCGACACTGCTGACAGGCAGACCGAGCTCTTCCGGCTCGAGGTAGTAGTAGCCGCTGATCCGGGCTTTCCAGGTGGGATGGAGGTCCCCGAAGACCACGTTTTCCAGGCTGCGCGTCACGACACCGTCGACGCGCTCGATCACACCGCCCATCCGGGCATAACCGGTTTCGTCGTCGAACCAGAGTCCGTATCGGCCGGGAACGGAGGCGTCCGGGGTGTCTTTCAGCGTCACCGTGCCGAGCTCGTCGTCCACGGCGCGGATGCTCTGGTTCTGCGGGCGCTTGCGCACCGGGGTGATCACCGTGAGCGCTACCCTGGCCATCACGATGGCGGCTCCGGCCGCGCTCAGCAGCGCCAGGACGCCGGCGACGCCGGCAGCGGTCCAGAGGGTCTTCGCGATCGTCGGCCTCGCCATGTCAGCAGGGTAACGTGTTCGACCCGGAATTCGGGCCGAGACCTGACAAGGAGGGGCGCATGCGGCGTGCCGTACCATTGGCCTCACCGAAGAAACCATAGTGTTCGTAACGTGCCGACAACATCCTCCACCCCCCGCACTCCGCCGGAGTTCACCGCGGCTCTGGAGACAGTCCGCACCGTTCACTCCCGTGCCGAACTCGTGGTCACCGAGATCCCGGCACCCGGGCAGCTCGCACCATACGCCGTCGCGCTCGCGGCGGATGTGCGCCCGGCACGGCACGGAGCGGACTCCGACCTCGGTACGGGCCGGTTCATCCTGCTCTACGATCCCGACGAGCCGGAGGCATGGGGCGGGCGATTCCGCGTCGTCTGTTTTGCACAGGCGCCGCTCGAAACCGACATCGGGCTGGACCCGTTCCTCGCCGACGTCGCCTGGTCGTGGCTGGTGGATGCGCTGGATGCTCGCGGCGCGAAGTACACCAACGCGAGCGGCACGGCCACCAAGATCATTTCGACCGGCTTCGGCGAACTCGCCAAACAGGGCGACGGCTCACAGATCGAACTGCGGGCCTCCTGGACCCCGCTCGAGCACGACATCCGTGCCCACGTGGAAGGCTGGGGCGAACTGCTCTGCATGCTGGCCGGCCTCCCGCCGGCCGGTGAAGGTGTGAGCCTGATGTCCACAAGACGGTCACCGCGTGGCTGAACACACCGTCATCGCCGACCGGAACGCCTATCTGGAAGCGGTCGGCCGCATCGCCGGCGGCACAGGGCCGATCGCCGTCGACGCCGAGCGCGCATCCGGTTTCAAGTACTCGCAGCGCGCCTACCTCATCCAGGTGTTCCGGCGCGGGGCGGGCACCTTCCTTTTCGATCCGCCCGCGGTGGGACGATTCGACGAGTTGAACGCCGCGATCGCGGACGAGGAGTGGGTGCTGCACGCCGCGACGCAGGATCTCACCTGCCTCCGCGAGGTCGGCCTCGATCCCCGCAAGATCTTCGACACCGAACTCGCCGCCAGGCTGCTCGGAATGCCGCGGGTCGGTCTCGGCACCGTCGTGGAAGAACTGCTCGGCATCCATCTGGCGAAGGAGCATTCGGCCGCCGACTGGTCGACCCGCCCGCTTCCGGAGCCCTGGCTGCTGTACGCGGCGCTGGACGTCGAGCTCCTCCCCGATCTGCGCGACGCGATCAACGCTCTGCTGATCGAGACCGGCAAGGCGGAGATCGCACGACAGGAGTTCGCCGACGAGCTCGCCCGCGATCTGAAGCCGTCGCGTTCCGAGCCCTGGCGTCGGCTGTCCGGCATCCACGCGGTCAAGGGTCTGCGCAACCTGGCCGCGGCCCGCGAGCTGTGGTTGACCCGCGACGAACTGGCCAGGGACCTCGACGTGGCGCCGGGCCGGCTGGTTCCGGACGCCTCACTGACCGCTGCGGCGAAGGCGATGCCCGCCACGAAGCGTGCACTGTCGACCCTGCGCGAATTCACCGGTCGCGCCAGCCGCACGGAGATCGAGCGCTGGTGGGCGGCGATCGAAACGGCACGGACCACCGACGATCTCCCGGTCATGCGCGGCACTGGAGAGAGCCTCCCACCGCCGCGCGCCTGGGCCGACCGCAACCCCGAGGCGGATGCGCGACTCAAGGCCGGCCGTTCCGCCGTCACCGAGCTCTCCGAGCAGCTTTCCATCCCGACTGAGAACCTGCTCACGCCCGAGATTCTGCGCCGTGTCGCGTGGACCCCGCCGGCCGACATCTCGGTGGAGTCGATCGCAGAGGCATTGGGCGGATACGGTGCCAGACCCTGGCAGATTGAGGCAAACTCACAGATGATCGCCCAGGCGTTTGTGGAAGCCCACCAAAGCGCTGCCGACCCCGACGAAGCCGATTCGTAGAAAGAATCAAACGATTCCTGGCTCACACGTCGCCTCTCTAGGATCGCAAGGAGACCTGACTGTGGGAGGCATTGTGGCCGAGAGAGCTGATGTCGTCTTCGTCGACGGGGTACGCACCCCGTTCGGACGAGCCGGCGAAAAAGGGCAGTACTGGAACACTCGAGCGGACGATCTGGTGGTCAAAGCCATGATCGAACTGCTGGAGCGCAATCCGAATGTGCCCAAAGACAGAATCGACGACGTGGCGATCGCCGCAACGACGCAGCAGGGAGACCAGGGCCTGACCCTCGGACGGACCGCCGCGCTCTTGGCCGGTCTGCCCAAATCGGTCCCCGGATTCGCGATCGACCGGATGTGCGCGGGCGCCATGACCAGCGTCACCACGCTCGGTTCCGGCATCGCCTTCGGTGCGTACGACCTGGCCATCGCCGGCGGTGTCGAACACATGGGACGCCACCCGATGGGCTTCGGCGCCGACCCCAACCCCCGCTTCCTGTCGGAGCGGCTGGTCGGAGAGGATGCGCTGAACATGGGTATGACGGCCGAACGCATCCACGACCGCTTCCCGGCGCTCACCAAGGCACGCAGTGACCGCTACGCGATGCGCAGCCAGCAGAAGACCGCCGCCGCGTACGCCGCGGGCAAGATCCAGCCCGACCTCGTGCCGGTCGCCATCCGCTCCGAGAACGGCTGGGGCCTCGCCACCCAAGACGAGGGGATGCGCCCCGAGACGAATCTGGACTCCCTCGGCAGCCTGCGAACCCCGTTCCGGCCGCACGGCCGGGTGAGCGCGGGCAACTCGTCACCGCTGACCGATGGCGCCACTGCGAGCCTGCTCGCCTCCGGGGACGCGGTCAAGGAGTTCGGACTCCAACCGAAGATGCGCATGGTCAGCTTCGCTTTTGCCGGCGTCGAACCGGAGATCATGGGCATCGGACCGGTCCCGTCCACGGAAAAGGCGCTCCGCAAGGCCGGACTCACCATCGACGACATCGGTCTGTTCGAACTGAACGAGGCGTTCGCAATCCAGGTGCTCTCCCTCCTCGACCACTTCGGCATCGACGATGACGACGACCGCGTCAACAAGTGGGGCGGCGCCATCGCCGTCGGCCACCCACTCGCCGCCAGCGGCGTGCGCCTGATGATTCAGCTGGCCGCCCAGTTCGAGGAGCACCCGGAGGTGCGCTACGGCCTCACCGCCATGTGCGTCGGTCTCGGCCAGGGCGGAAGCGTCATCTGGGAGAACCCTCACTACAACAAGCGCGCTCGGAAGGCCTGACACGTGACCGACTACTCCAAGATCGACTTCAGCCCGCTCGCCGACCTCTCGGACGACGAAGTCGTCACCCATTCGCTGGTGAAGGATGTTCCGCTTTCCGGCGGCAAGGTGCTTGCGCTCGTCACCCTTGACAACGGCCGCGACCACACGCGTCCGAACACGATGGGCCCGGCCACGCTCCTCGAGCTGGGCCGAACCTTCGACGCGCTGACAGAGCGCGCGAGCCGGGGCGAGATCCACGCGGTTGCGGTCACCGGCAAACCGTTCATCCTCGCGGCCGGCGCCGACCTGAGCAAGGTCGGCGACATCCCCAGCAAGGAGGTGGCGAAGCTCCTCCCCCAGCTCGGTCACCATGTGCTCGGCAAGCAGGCGACTTTCGGCGTCCCCTCGTTCGTGTTCACGAACGGTCTCGCGCTCGGTGGCGGTGTGGAGATCGGCCTGAACGCCGACTACCGCACAATCGACCGCTCGGCGGCCGCGTTCGCGCTCCCCGAGGTGTTCCTCGGCCTCATCCCCGGGTGGGGCGGCGCGTACATCCTCCCCAACCTGATCGGCATCGAGAACGCCCTCAAGGTGATCGTGGAGAACCCGCTCAAGCAGAACCGGATGCTGAAACCGCAGGACGTCTTCGACCTGGGCATCGCCGACGCCATCTTCGATTCGGCGAACTTCCTGGAAGACTCGATCAAGTGGGCAGGCAAGGTCGTCTCCGGCGAGGTCACGGTGAAGCGCCCGAACGTCCCCGGCAAGGTCGAGCGCATGGTCAAGTGGGATGCCGCCATCGGCATCGCGCGCAAGATGCTGGAGAGCCGCATCGGCACGGTGCCGAAGTCGCCGTACGCCGCACTCGACCTCCTGAAAGCGGCCAAGAGCGGAACCAAGGAGGAAGGCTTCGAGCGCGAGGACGACGTGCTCGCCGAACTCGTCTCGGGCGACCAGTTCCAGGCCAGCATCTACGCCTTCAACCTGGTGCAGAAGCGCGCGAAGCGCCCGGCCGGTGCTCCCGACAAGAAGGTCGCGAAGAAGGTGACCAAGGTCGGTGTGATCGGCGCCGGCTACATGGCCAGCCAGTTCGCGCTCCTGTTCGTACGGCGCCTCCGGGTGCCCGTGGTCATCACCGACCTCGACCAGGCGCATGTCGACAAGGGTGTGGCCTACATCCACGACGAGATCGGCAAGCTCCAGGAGAAGGGCCGCATCTCACCCGATGAGGGCAACCGCCTCCGTGCCCTCGTCACGGGTACGACGGACAAGTCCCTCTTCGCCGACGCCGACTGGGTGATCGAGGCCGTCTTCGAAGAGCTGACGGTGAAGCAGAACGTCTTCGAGGAGATCGAGCAGTACATCTCGGACGACGCCGTTCTCGCTACGAACACCTCGTCCCTCTCGGTGGAGAAGATCGGCGCCAAGCTGAAGCATCCGGAACGCCTGGTCGGCTTCCACTTCTTCACACCGGTGGCCGTCATGCCGCTCATCGAGGTCGTGAACACCCCTAACACCGACGAGGCCACGCTCTCGACCGCGATGGTCACGGCCGCCGCGCTCAAGAAGAACGCGGTCATCACCGCCGACACTCCGGGATTCGTGGTCAACCGTGTTCTGGCGAAGGTGCTCGGACTCGCGATGAACGCTGTCGACGACGGAACACCGTTCGAGGTCGTGGACGAGGCGTTCGCTCCGCTCGGACTTCCGATGCCGCCCTCGGCGCTGCTCGACCTGGTCGGGCTGAAAGTCGGCGCGCATGTGCTCGACACGCACCACGAAGCCTTTCCGGAGCGCTTCTACCGCAGCGAGAACCTGCACAAGCTGGCCGAACACGGCAAGCTGTTGGAGAAGGACGCCAAGGGGAAGGTCAAGGGCTTCGACAAGACCGCTGTCAAACTCCTCTCGGGCGGCAAGAACCCTTGGACCAAGGAGCAGATCCTCGAAGGTCTCGAAGACGGTCTGGCCGACGAGATCCACCGGATGCTCGAAGACGACGTCGTGCACGCCGCGGAGGACATCGACCTCTGCATGATCCTCGGCGCCGGGTTCCCGTTCCAGATGGGCGGGATCACGCCTTACCTCGACAGGGTCGGTGCGTCCGAGCGCGCCTTCGGGGACACGTTCCACCACCCGCCCATCAGGGGCGTGGCGTAGGACACGAAAGGGGCGGACGCGCGAAGCGTCCGCCCCTTTCTCGGCGGATCAGCGGGCGGGCAGGATCACGAGGTCGAGATAGGCGCGCAGGGCCTCACCGGAGTGGACCCGGTCAGGCTCGTAGAGCCACCGCAGCTGGATCCCCTCCCAGAGTGCGATGACGCTGGCCGCGGCCACCTCTGGGTCGACGCCGTCGCGCAACCGTCCGGCTTGACGCAAAGCGTCGAACTCGCGCTCGTAGCCGGTCTGCATCGCACGATACCGGGCGAGGAAGTACTTGCGGCCCGGGTGTCCTTCGGTCGTCGCCTCGGCCGAGAGCACACTGTAGAGGGCGATCAGCCCGGGGACGCTCTCGTTCGAGTCCGCCTGCGCGACGATGTGCTCGTCGAACGCTGATCCGTGGGCGTTGGACAGGTCGGTGCCGTCGAATTCGTCGCGGCGGGCGAGAACGGCGAGCAGGAGGTCCTCTTTGTTCGCAAAGTGGTGAAGCAGGTTGGATTGGCTCATGCCGGCTGCGCCCGCCACCTCCCGGAGCGAACTGCCGTGGAAGCCGCGCGTGGCGAACAGACGATACGCCTCGTCGATGATCTGTTCCCGCCGTTCGGCCGTCTTGGCGTACGGCCCGCGTCGGCGGGGGCCCTCGGGCGCGGTCATGCCTCCATCCTCCCTCCTCCTGTTTAAATTAGGTCAGCTGGTCAATTTTCGGATAGCGTCATCGTAGACGATGCCGCACCACAACGAAGTGAAGGTCATGACAGAACCGACTCCCCCCTTCTCGCCGTACCTCTCCGACACCGCACCGGGTCACGGCGCGCGGCGTGCCCCGCGGTCCTGGCTGCACTCGGACGCGCCGGCGCTTTCTTTGAACGGCGACTGGCGGTTCCGGCTCTCGCCAAGCGCACCCGCCGACGAGGACTTCGTGGCCGAGACCTGCGACGACACAGACTGGGACACGATCCCCGTCCCCGCCCACTGGGTGCTGCACGGTGACGGCAAATATGGCCGGCCGATCTACACGAACGTCCAGTACCCGTTCCCGATCGATCCGCCGCACGTTCCGGATGAGAACCCGACCGGCGACTACCGCCGTCACTTCGAGCTGCCTGCCGACTGGATGCGATCGGAGCGTGTGGTCCTGCGCTTCGACGGCGTCGAATCCCTGTACAAGGTCTGGCTCAACGGCGACGAGATCGGCATCGCCACCGGCAGCCGGCTGGCCCAGGAGTTCGATGTGACCGCGTCGGTGCGTCCCGGGGACAACGTGGTCGCCGTGCGCGTGCACCAGTGGTCGGCCGCCAGCTATCTGGAAGACCAGGACCAGTGGTGGCTTCCCGGGATCTTCCGCGATGTCACGCTCATCTCGCGACCGGTCGCCGGGATCGAGGATGTCTGGCTGCGTGCCGGCTACCGAGACGAAGTCGGCACGGTCGAGGCCGAGGTGTCGGCCGGCGAGTCGGCCTACCCTGTGACACTGCGCATCCCGGAGCTCGGCATCGAACGAGTCTGGTCGTCGGCCGCCGAAGTCGCCCCTGTGGTGGTGGGAACGGTCGAGTCGTGGAGTGCGGAGACACCGCGACTATACGACGCAACCGTCTCGAACGCCGCCGAACGCATCGAACTGCGCCTCGGGTTCCGCACTGTCGAAATCCTCGGCGACCGCTTCCTGGTCAACGGCAGGCGCGTCGTCTTCCATGGGATGAACCGGCACGAGACGCATCCGGAGCGCGGGCGCGTCTTCGATGAGACGCACGCCCGCGAGGATCTGAAGCGGATGAAGAGATTCAACGTGAACGCGATCCGCACCAGCCACTATCCGCCGCACCCATGCCTGCTCGACCTGGCCGACGAGCTCGGCTTCTGGGTGATCGACGAATGCGACCTCGAGACGCACGGCTTCGACAAGGACGGCTGGAAAGCCAACCCGAGCGACGATCCAGCGTGGCGGGAGGCGTACCTCGACCGCATCCGCCGCACCGTCGAGCGCGACAAGAACCACCCGAGCATCGTGATCTGGTCGCTCGGCAACGAATCGGGAACCGGGGCGAACCTCGCCGCCATGTCCGCGTGGGTGCATGCGCGCGATCCCGAGCGTCCCGTGCACTACGAAGGTGACTACACCGGGGAGTACACGGACGTGTATTCGCGCATGTATTCGTCGATTCCGGAGACGATCGAGATCGGTACAGACGGATCGTCCGCGCCGTTGCTCGGCTGCACACCGGCCCAGGGCGCACGGCAGCGCTCCAAGCCGTTCCTCCTGTGCGAGTACGCACACGCGATGGGGAACGGCCCCGGCGCGCTGGACCAGTATGAGGCGCTCACCCGCCAGCATCCCCGCCTCCACGGCGGCTTCGTGTGGGAGTGGCGCGACCACGGCCTGCTCAAGAAGACGCCCGACGGTGTGCCCTTCTTCGCCTACGGCGGCGATTTCGGCGAGATCGTGCACGACGGCAACTTCGTGATGGACGGCATGCTGCTGAGCGACGATGTGCCGACGCCCGGTCTCCACGAGTTCAAAGCGGTCGTCCAGCCGATCGCTTTCACGTTCGGTGAGGATACCGTCCAACTGACGAACCTGCGCCATTCAGCTGATGCGTCGGACCTGGCATTCCACTGGCGGGTCGAGCACGACGGAGGAGCGGTCGAATCGGGTGAGCTGGACGTGCCGGATCTCGCGGCAGGGATGTCCGTGACAGTGCCGCTCCCCCGCATCCCGGTCACCGGCAAGGGTGAGACCTGGCTGACGATCGACGCGGTGCTACGTTCCGACGCGGCGTGGGCGGACGAGGGCCATCTGGTGGCCTCGGCGCAGCTGGACCGCACACTGCCGCAGACCGTCGCGCCGACGCCGCGTTCTGTGGCAAGCTACGGTGTTCGCGCGGCGAGTGACGGATCCCTCACGCTGGGCCCGGCGGAGTTCGAGCGCGGGCAGCTGGTCGGCTTGAACGGCCGTCCGGTGGGCGGACCCCGTCTGGAACTCTGGCGCGCGCCGACCGACAACGACGAAGGCACCTCGCCGATCGGTGCCGGCTGGTCCGACGGCGCTCCGGAACTCTCCAGCGCCGAGCTGTGGCGACGGCAGGGTCTCGACCGTCTCACGCACCGCTTGGTCGACGTGCAAGACGACGGGAGCCGGCTGCACACCCTCACCAGGGTCGCGGCGGCCGACAGTTCTCTTGCAGTCTGGGTCGACGCGACCTGGACCTTCGAAGCCGGCGTACTCGAGCTGAGAGCCGACATCGAGCCATCCGCCGGTTGGTCGACAGTATGGCCGCGGATCGGCCTCCGCTTCGACCTGCCCGACGCTGAGAGCAGCGTAGATGCGGTCTCGTGGTTCGGCCGCGGTCCGCTCGAGTCGTACCCGGACAGTATGCAGGCCGCACGCGTCGGCTCCTACGAGTCGACGATCGCCCGACTCGGCGCGGGGTACGCCCGCCCCCAGGAGACCGGTCACCGCTCCGACACCCGACGTCTCACCCTGCAATCGGGCGGTGAGGAAGCGTTCACCCTCGAGTTCCTGCCCGATTCGCGGGGCCGCAGGCCAGGCTTCTCGCTGAGCCGGCACACGCCGCAGCAGGTCGCGGCCGCTGCACATCCCTTCGAGCTGCCAACGAGCGACACGAGCTACCTGTTCGTGGATGCGGCGCAGCACGGTCTCGGCTCGCGCGCCTGCGGACCCGATGTCTGGCCGACCCACGCCCTCCGCCCGGAAGCCCGCACGGTGCGCATCAGTTTCACCGCGCCATGACGCCGTCTCTCCCGTGACGGAGCGGTCGAGCCCGACCACCTGTTACCGGTTGAGCGGCGTCATGTCCGCGTAGCGGTCACCGACAGGGGCCGCGACCTCCGCGAGTCGAGCAAGCTGGTCGGCCGAAAGCTCCAAGGCGTCGGCGGCCACGTTCTGCTCCAGGTTCTCGATGCGGCGCGTGCCCGGAATCGGGGCGATGTCATCGCCCTGCGCCAGCAGCCATGCGAGCGCGACCTGCCCAGGCTTGGCGTCGAGCTCCTTGGCGACAGCATCCACCTGCTCGACGATACGGATGTTCGCCTCCAGGTTGTCGCCCTCGAAGCGCGGGCTGAACCGGCGGAAATCGTTCGCGTCGAGCTGGTCGAGCGAGCGGATCGTCCCGGTGAGGAACCCGCGGCCGAGAGGCGAATACGGCACGAATCCGATTCCGAGTTCGCGGACCGTCGGCAGGATCTCGGCCTCGGGATCGCGCGACCAGAGCGAATACTCCGTCTGCAGCGCGGTCACAGGATGCACGGCGTTCGCCCGGCGGATCGTCTCCGGCCTCGCCTCCGAGAGACCGTAGTAGCGGATCTTGCCCTCCTCGATGAGCTCCTGGAGCGCGCCGGCGGTGTCCTCGATCGGCGTGCCCGGATCCATCCGGTGCTGGTAGTAGAGGTCGATGTAGTCGGTGTTCAGCCGACGCAACGACGCCTCGACCGACAGCCGCACGTTTTCCCGCGAGCCGTCGAGGCCCCGGACAGGCAATCCGTTCTCCTCGGGCTGGCGGTGCAGAAGAGTGCCGAATTTGGTCGCAATGACCACCTGATCCCGCTTTCCGGCGAAAGCTTTCGCCAGCAGTTCCTCGTTCGTGTACGGTCCATAGATCTCGGCCGTGTCGAAGAACGTGACGCCGAGGTCGACGGCGCGGTGGACGGTGCGGATCGACGCGGCATCGTCGATTCCCGCTCCGGTGTAGAAGGCGGACATGCCCATGCAGCCGAGACCCAGACGCGAGACCTCGAGTCCTTCGGTTCCCAGTGCGATCGTTTTCATGCGGTTACCTTTTCCTGATAGAGACCGATCTTGTGATCGATGGCGGCGAGGCTCGCCGTCATCTCCTCCAGCTGGCGCACCACGTTCATCCGGTGGATGAGCAGCAATTCGAGTCGCTCGCGTGCGCTGTCGTCCCCGAGGCGAGCCAGTTCGACGTACTCGCGCATCTTCGCGATCGGCATCGACGTGAGGCGCAGCTTGGTGAGGAAGGTCACCCAGCTCACGTCTCGCTCGGTATAACGCCGATGGCTCGAGGAGGCACGGTCGACCGGGGCGAACATGAGGCCCTCCCGCTCGTAGTACCGCAGCGTGTATGCGGAGAGCCCGGTGCGTTCGGCGACGTCGGAGATCGACATCGTTCCAGCTGTTTCGGTCATGTCAGCCACGATAGAACCTAGAGTGCGCTCTAAGTCAAACGATCGGGCATAGTCGGAGGGAACGGAGCCATCGTGACCCCCATGATGGAGCCGCAATGCCCGAAATCGCACCCACCCGGCCATCCTCACGTTCCAGAACCGCGAGCCGCTGCCGCCGCATCGGGATGTCCTCCGCCGCTGATACTGTCGCCGCATGACACGCGCCCTCTACTACGTCGCATCCTCGATCGACGGCTTCATCGCCGACGCGCACGACGGCATCGACTGGCTCGAGCAGTTCGGTTTCGCGGAGTTCGACGAGCACTACCAGCACTTCATCGCCGGCATCGGCGCGATCGTGATGGGAGCAGCGACCTACGATTTCCTCCTTGCCCAGGAGAACCTCGAGTGGCCGTACGCCACGATCCCGACCTGGGTGGTCACACATCGCGAGCTGCCGGTCGCTCCCGGCGCCGAGATCACGTTTTTCGCGGGCGACCTCCGTCGACTCGATCCCGTGCTGCGTGACATCGCCGGCGATCTCGACGTCTGGGTGGTGGGCGGCGGATCCGTGGCCGCACAGTTCGCCGATGCCGGGCTGCTCGACGAGTTGCACGTGACGATCATGCCGATCCTGGTCGGTTCGGGAAAGACCCTGCTCCCCGTGGCGTCGGCGAGCAGGCCGCTCGAGCTACTGCGCACGACGCCGTTCCCGGGGGGCGCGATCGAACACGTCTACCGGTTGAGAACGGACAGTGTCGGAGATGTCCGCTGACACGCCGCCGCAAACACCGTTCTGACGGACACATCCGGCCGATCGGCCGAAATTCTCCGTCTGAATGCGCGAGCGCTGACCGCAGCAAACGCGCGGGTCACGCCTCCAGGTGTCGTTCGCTGAACTCTTCACTTGGCAGCGGCCGGGCGATCGGGATGCGGCTGCCGAGCACCTGGGCGACGAGGTCGCGGGCGATCTTCTGCGGAGTCAGCCCGGCCTCCTGCAGGATCTGCTCGCGGGTCGCGTGGTCGATGAATTGGTCAGGCAGCCCGAGCTCGTCGACCGCCGTGTCGATGCCGGCCTCACGCAGGTCCTGGCGCACGCGCGTTCCGATGCCGCCGACCCGGATGCCGTCTTCAATGGTCACGACGATGCGATGCTCCGCAGCCAGGCCGATCACGCTCTTCGGCACGGGCACCACCCACCGAGGGTCCACCACAGTGGCGCCGATCCCCTGGGCAGCGAGCCGATCCGCGACCTTGAGCCCGAGCGTCGCCATCGGTCCGACCGTGACGAGCAGCACATCCTTGCGTTCGGACTCTCGGAGCACGTCGACGCCGTCTTCCGTTCGGCGTTCGGCGGGGATGTCGGCACCCACCGCACCCTTCGGGAACCTCAGCACGGTGGGGGCGTCGTTGACGCTCACGGCTTCGGCGAGCTCCTCGCGAAAGCGCGTGCCGTCGCGAGGCGCGGCCAGCCGGATGTTCGGCACGACCTGCAGGATGGCCAGGTCCCAGATGCCGTGGTGGCTCGGTCCATCGGGGCCGGTGACGCCCGCCCGATCGAGCACGAAAGTAACGCCTGCCTTGTGCAGGGCGACATCCATCAGCACCTGGTCGAACGCTCGGTTGATGAAGGTGGCGTAGACGGCGACCACCGGATGCAGTCCGCCGAACGCGAGGCCAGCCGCGCTGGTCACCGCATGCTGCTCCGCGATGCCCACGTCGTGCACCCGGTCGGGGAACCGCTCGGCGAACTTGTGCAGACCGGTGGGACGGAGCATCGCCGCGGTGATTCCGACCAGTTTGGGGTTGTGCTCGGCGAGCGTGAGAATCTCGTCGGCGAACACGGATGTCCAGCTCGGCTTGCTCGAACTCTCGATGGGCTCGCCGCTCTCGGGGTCGATCTGCCCCACCGCGTGGAACTGGTCGGCGGCGTCGCGCAGCGCCGGCTCATAGCCGCGCCCCTTCTGTGTGATGGCGTGCACGATGACCGGGGCACCGTAGTTTTTCGCCTGTCGCAGTGCCTCCTCCATCGCCTCGATGTCATGGCCGTGGATGGGCCCGATGTACTTGATGTCGAGGTTCGAGTACAGCGCCTCGTTGTTCGTGAAGCGGCTGAGGAACCCGTGCAGACCGCCCCGCACGCCACGGTAGAACGAGCGGCCAGGCGTCCCGAGCTTGTCGAACGCACGCTGCGACGTCAGGTACAGTTTGCGGTAGCTGCGGCGGGTGCGCACGGTGTTGAGGAAGCGAGCCATCCCGCCGATGGTGGGAGCGTACGACCGGCCGTTGTCGTTGACGACGATGATGAGGCGGCGGGTGTTGTCGTCGCTGATGTTGTTGAGTGCTTCCCAGGTCATTCCGCCGGTGAGCGCACCATCGCCGACCATCGCGATCACGTGGCGGTCGTCCTGCCCGGTCATCGAGAAGGCGCGGGAGATGCCGTCTGCCCACGACAGCGAGCTGGAGGCGTGCGAACTCTCGACGATGTCGTGTTCCGACTCGGACCGCTGGGGGTAGCCGGCCAGGCCGCCCTTCTGGCGCAGCATGCTGAAGTCCTGCCGGCCGGTGAGAAGCTTGTGCACATACGACTGGTGCCCGGTGTCGAACACGATCGCATCCCGCGGAGAGTTGAACACCCGGTGGATCGCGATGGTGGACTCGACGACGCCGAGGTTCGGGCCGAGGTGCCCGCCCGTCTTCGACACGTTCGCGATCAGAAACGCGCGGATCTCCGCCGCCAGCTGCACGAGCTCCTCTTCGGACAGTGCGTCGAGGTCACGGGGACCGTGGATGGTCTCGAGGATGCTCATGGTCCGAGTCTAAGCGCGTCAAAATCGAAGGTGGCTCGGAATACGATTCCGAGCCACCCGTCGATCTTTGCTTAGACGAGACTCCGCAGCACGTACTGCAGGATGCCGCCGTTGCGGTAGTAGTCGGCCTCACCCGGCGTGTCGATGCGCACGACAGCGTCGAACTCGATCGTCTCCTTGCCCGCGGGCGAGTCTGCGGTCGGTGCCGCGACGACGTGGACCGTCTTCGGCGTGGTGCCTTCGTTCAGCTGCTCCAGGCCGGAGATCGAGATCTCCTCGGTGCCGTCGAGACCGAGCGACGACCAGCTCTCACCGGCCGGGAACTGCAACGGGACCACGCCCATACCGATCAGGTTGGAGCGGTGGATCCGCTCGAAGCTCTCCGTGATCACCGCACGGACTCCGAGGAGGCTCGTGCCCTTCGCAGCCCAGTCGCGGCTGGAACCGGAGCCGTACTCCTTGCCGCCGAGGATCACGAGCGGCGTGCCCTGAGCCTGATAGTTCTGCGACGCGTCGTAGATGAATGACTGCGGGCCGCCCTCCTGGGTGAAGTCGCGTGTATAGCCGCCCTCGACGCCGTCGAGCAACTGGTTCTTCAGCCGGATGTTCGCGAAGGTTCCACGGATCATGACCTCGTGGTTGCCGCGGCGCGAGCCGTAGGAGTTGTAGTCCTTGCGCTCGATGCCGTGCTCGTCAAGGTAGCGGCCGGCGGGGCTGTCGGCTTTGATGTTGCCGGCGGGGCTGATGTGGTCGGTGGTGACCGAGTCGCCGAGCTTGGCCAGAACACGGGCGCCCTGGATGTCGCTGACGGGCGTGGTCTCCAGCGTCATGCCGTCGAAGTACGGAGGCTTGCGCACGTACGTGGACTTCTCGTCCCATTCGAAGACCGAACCGGTCGGGGTCGGCAGCGACTTCCAGCGCTCGTCGCCCTCGAAGACGCTCGCGTACTCGTGGGTGAACATGCCCTCGTTGATCGAGGAGTCGATCGTCTCCTGGACCTCCGCGGCGTCGGGCCAGATGTCTTTGAGGAAGACGTCGTTGCCGTCCTGATCCTGACCGAGCGCGTCCACCTCGAAGTCGAAGTTCATCGAACCGGCGAGGGCGTACGCGATGACCAGCGGCGGACTCGCGAGATAGTTCATCTTCACGTCGGGGTTGATCCGGCCCTCGAAGTTGCGGTTGCCGGAGAGCACCGCGGTCACGGCCAGATCGTTGGCGTTGACCGCCTGTGAGATCTCGTCGATCAGGGGCCCGGAGTTTCCGATGCAGGTCGTGCAGCCGTAGCCGACGGTGTAGAAGCCGAGGTCTTCCAGGTAGCCGGTGAGGCCGGCCTTCTCGTAGTAGTCGGTGACCACTTTGGATCCCGGAGCGAGGGTGGTCTTGACCCACGGCTTGGACTTGAGGCCCTTCTGGGACGCGTTGCGGGCGAGCAGGCCGGCCGCAAGCATCACCGACGGGTTCGACGTGTTGGTGCAGGAGGTGATCGCCGCGATGGCGACGGCACCGTGATCGAGGGTGAAGGACGTGCCGTTTTCGGCCAGTGTGACCGGCGTCGGGCTCGACACCGTCTTCGGCGCGTGGCTGTGGTGATGGTGCATGTGGTGGCTGTTCGCATCCTCCGGTCCCAACTCGCCCGGGTCGGACGCCGGGAACGACTCGGAGATCGTGAGGTCGACGATGTCGTGGTCGATCTCCGCGTAGTCGCCCAGGTCTTTCTCGAACTGCTCCTTGGCCTCCGCGAGGATGATGCGGTCCTGCGGGCGCTTCGGACCCGCGATCGAGGGGACGACCGTGCCGAGGTCGAGTTCGAGGTACTCGCTGAACACCGGCTCCTTCGACGGGTCGTGCCACAGGGTCTGCAGCTTCGAGTACTCCTCGACCAGCGCGATCTGCTCAGCGCTGCGGCCGGTGAGTCGCAGGTAGTCGAGGGTCACGTCGTCGATCGGGAACATAGCGGCGGTGGAGCCGAACTCGGGGCTCATGTTGCCGATGGTGGCGCGATTCGCCAGCGGGACCTCAGCGACGCCGGCGCCGTAGAACTCCACGAACTTGCCGACCACGCCATGCTTGCGGAGCATCTGAGTGATGGTGAGCACCACATCCGTCGCCGTCACGCCGGTCGGGATGGCGCCCGTCAGCTTGAAGCCGACGACCTTGGGGATGAGCATGGAGACGGGCTGGCCCAGCATGGCCGCCTCGGCCTCGATGCCGCCGACGCCCCAGCCGAGAACGCCCAGGCCGTTGACCATCGTGGTGTGCGAGTCGGTGCCGACGCAGGTGTCGGGGTAGGCCTGAAGCGCACCGCCGATCTCGCGGGTCATGGTGACGCGCGCCAAGTACTCGATGTTGACCTGGTGGACGATGCCTGTTCCTGGTGGAACGACCTTGAAGTCGTCGAACGCGGTCTGGCCCCAGCGGAGGAACTGGTACCGCTCACCATTGCGCTCGTACTCGATGTCGGTGTTGCGCTCCAGCGCGTTCTCGGTGCCGAACAGGTCGGCGATCACCGAGTGGTCGATGACCATCTCGGCAGGAGCGAGCGGATTGATCTTCTTCGGGTCGCCGCCGAGGGCGGACACCGCTTCGCGCATGGTGGCGAGGTCGACGATGCAAGGAACACCGGTGAAGTCCTGCATGATCACACGTGCAGGCGTGAATTGGATCTCGGTGTCGGGATCCGCTTCGGGCACCCAGCCGCCGAGGGCGTTGATGTGGTCGGCGGTGATGTTGGCGCCGTCTTCGGTGCGGAGCAGGTTCTCCAGCAGCACCTTGAGGCTGAACGGTAGCCGCTCGTATCCGTCGACCTTGTCGATGCGGAAGACCTCATACTCGGTCCCCCCGACTTTCAGCGTGTCTTTCGCTCCGAAGCTGTTTACAGCAGACACAGTGCCCTCTCCTTCGTCGGCAGGCCTGGTAACGCAAGCCTTCGTTGTCAATCTTGGTTGTGCGCCGAAGTGTGATTCCAGCAAGGCAAGCCTAAGTGCCCAGCCCGTTCATTTATCTTGACGTCAAGATAAAATCTACCACGTCCCGGCACCCGTCTTTCGTCATTCGCGATCGAAGACGAGACCACGACGGCGTGCGAATCGATAGAAGACCTCGATGCCGAGGGCGCCGACGGCTCCCACCCCGATCCCCCACAGCAGCGGGGGCGAGAGCGGCACGTGCATCTCGAAGAAATTCGCTGTGAACGGGATCACGCAGACGAGGACCATCGCCGCGGTCACCCCGCCGAGCAGGGCCAGACGAGGCACACTCAGCGGCCGGGTGAGCACACACAGGATCCACAGAGACACACAGAAGAGTGCGACCGTGGTGATGCTCCGCGCTTCGCCGAGCGGGATGCTGCGAGCGAGCGGCAGGTACGCCACGATGCAGGTCACGCCCGCGATCGCCCCGGTCGGAATCGAGTACCTCAGGATGCGATTCAGCACACCCGGCTGGTAGATGCGCCGGTTGGGTGCCAGCGCGAGGAAGAAGGACGGGATGCCGATCGCCAGCGTCGAGACCAGGGTGAGCTGCCGGGGAAGAAAGGGAAAGGGCGAGAGCAGGACAGCGCTGACCAGGGCGAGGAGTATCCCATAGACCGTCTTGGCGAGGAAGATGTTCGACACGCGTTCGACGTTGGCGATCACCCGGCGTCCGAAAGCGAGCACGTCCGGCAGCCGGTCGAACCGGTTGTCGAGCAGTACCAACCGGGAGACCGCCTTGGTCGCGGCGGTGGCGGACCCCATCGCGATGCCGAGGTTCGCATCCTTGATCGCCATCGCGTCGTTGACGCCGTCGCCGGTCATCGCGACCGTGCGGCCTTGCTTGCGCAGCAGGCCGACCGCTGTGCGCTTCTGCTCGGGGCTCACCCGTCCGAAGATGCTGGACGTTTCGAGCGCAGCCTCGAGCGCCGCGTCATCTCTCAGTGTGGACGCATCCACCGCCTGCCCCGGAAGATCGAGGCTGCGGGCGATCGCGGCGACCGTGATCGGATTGTCTCCCGACATGACGATGACCCGCACCGACTGCTCGGCGAAGTAGCCGAGCGTCGCGGGCGCTTCCGCTCTCAGCGTCTCGGTCAGCACGACCAGCCCAGCGGGCTCGACCGCAACCCCGGCGAGAGGGACGTGGCTACCGTGCGGCAACGGCGCCGACGAGCGCACGAGAGCCAGTGTGCGCTGCCCCGTGGCCGCGACGACGTTGGCGCGCTCGAGCTCGGCAGGATGCTCGGCGAGCACGCGTTCCGGTGCGCCGAGCACCCAGGAGGTCTCGGCCCCGTCGACCGTGAAGACGACCCCGCTGTATTTCGTGGCCGAACTGAACGGCACGCGCCGCACGATCCGGAAACGGTCGGAGCGGAACCGGCTCGAGAGGATGCCCGAGGTCGCGTTCCCGGTCTCGTCGTTGCCGAATGCGGCGAGCG
>DASYGJ010000021.1:0-3631 GCA_035999915.1 Leifsonia sp. | reverse complement strand
CCGTTCTTGTACAACCAGATGAGCACATCGAGTGCCGTATCCCCAAGGCTGCCCTCGGGTCGCTCACTGCGGAACCGGCGGTAGAGCCGCCCCACTGCCGACCGAACCTGTCCGCCCAGACCAGCAACCGCTCCGTCACTTGCCGGGCCGGCAATTGCATTCGTCTCCATAAGTCATTAGTCTACCTAAAAGACGGTCTTTAGTGTACCTAATCATCGATCTGGTCGGATCGTGACCACTTGTTCGGAGCTCCCTATGTCATCACCCGCTTCCGCCGCGACATCAGTCGTGACGGGCAAGCCGTTCTCGTGGCGGTTCACGACACCGCTGTTCATCGGATCCGCACTGAACCCGATCAACAGCTCCATGATCGCGACCGCGCTCGTGCCGATCGCCATCGGCCTGCATGTCCCGATCGGCCAGACGGCATCTTTGGTGACCGCCTTGTATCTGGCCAGCGCGATCGCGCAGCCCACGGCTGGCAAGCTGGCCGCCGTCTTTGGCGCACGCCGCGTGTTCCTCACCGGGATAGTCCTGGTGATCCTTGGTGGCGTGGTGGGGGGCATGGCGGTGAGCCTTCCGATGGTGCTTATCGCGCGGGTCCTGATCGGATTGGGGACTTCCTGTGCGTACCCGTCGGCGATGATGCTCATCCAGCGCCGCGCCAAGACCGCCGGTATGGAGAAACCGCCGGGCGGCGTGCTCGGCGGTCTGCAGATCGCGGGCCTTGCCACCGCGGCCCTCGGTCTTCCGATCGGTGGGATCCTCGTCGAAACAGCAGGGTGGCGATGGGTGTTCCTCGTCAACGTTCCCGTTGCCTTGATCGCCCTCGCCGCCGCCCTGATCTGGATCCCGCGCGACACCGCCCAACCGGAACGGAAAAGCCTCCGTGGGCTGCTCTCGAACATCGACGTGGTCGGCATCATCGGTTTCGGCCTGGCGATGATCGCGCTACTGCTTTTCCTGTTCTCCTTGCAGGACCCGAACTGGGTCATGCTGGCCGCCGCGGTGATTCTGTTTGCTGCCTTGACCCTTTGGGAACTGCGCGCGAAGTCGCCGTTCCTTGACGTGCGCCTGCTGGTGCGCAATGCGGCACTTACCCGCACCTACCTCCGCTACGCTCTGGTCGCCCTATGTGTCTACGTCGTCATGTACGGCATCACCCAATGGATGGAAGCCGCACGCGGCGTATCCGCCCTCGACGCCGGACTCCTCCTGCTGCCGATGAGCATCGTGTCCGGGATCGTCGTCTTCCCGATCTCGCGCCGGAACCTCATCCGCGGTCCCGTGATCGTCGCCGCCATCGCCAGCCTCGCCGGCTCAGTCGGAGTGCTCTTCCTCACCTCGGACACGAGCATCGCCTGGATCGTTGTGATCACCGTGATCTTCGGAATCGTGCTCGGCACTGCCTCCAGCGGCAACCAGCTCGCGCTCTACACGCAGGCGCCACCCGAACAGCTCGGCGTCGCATCCGGACTGTTCCGCACCTTCGGATACATCGGCTCCATCGCCTCCTCCGCCATCACCGGCATCGTCTTCCACACGAACGCCACCGACAGCGGCGTGCACACCATCGGCCTGATCATGATCGTCGTCAGCCTCGTCGCCATCGCCTTCACCATCTTCGACCGCACCCTCCGCACCGCTCGACCCAGCACGACTTCCGCTTGAAAGAAGGACACGACCATGCCAGCTAATCCCCTGGGCCTTTTGCTCCGCAAGCGACGCGCCGGACAGCACACCCTCGTCTGGGCGCACCCCGACCTTCAGGCGCCCGACACGTTCACTCTCACCAGCCCCGCATTCGACCACGGCGAACCGATTCCAGAGCGCCACCGCGGCCGGCTGCGCGGCCCGAACGTGTCGCCCGCGCTGACCTGGACGGCACCCCCGACTGACACCCGAGAACTCGTCCTCGTCGTCCAAGACCCGGACGTGCCCTTCGGCAAGCCCGCCACCCACGCCCTCACGATCGGCATCGACCCGGCCCTACACGGCATCCCCGAGAACGGGCTCACCCACCCCAGCCCCATCCGCGGGCTGACGCACGGCAAAGGGGCCTTCGGCCGCCGAGGCTACGCCGGCCCTCTCCCGATCCGCTCGCACGGACCCCACTCCTACGTCTTCCAACTCTTCGCGCTCGACCAGCACACCAACCTGCCCGACAGGTTCACTGTCGACGACACCATCCGCGCCATGACCGGACACGTCATCGCCCGCGCCCGCCTCGACGGAACCTACGAAATCTCCTGACGCACAGAGATGGCACGGCCCGTCCGCGTTGCGCTTGTGGGGTCGGCGTCGAGTGGGTGTCGGTTGGCGGGTGACCGCCGCCTGATCAATCGGCGACGGGTAGACTCCCGTTGTGAAGATCGGGATGGTGCTGGACGCGACGCGCGGCACGAAATGGAAGGGTTACCCGACTGCTCCTTGATCCGCCTGTTCTCCTTCGCCCGATTCAGGGAAAGGGGGTGGATGAATGGACGATCAGATTCTCGTGGTCGGTGACGTGGTCACCGCTACTGTGACGAAGTCACTGCCGTTCGGGGTGCTCGTGGAGTACGCCGACGTGCCGGGCCTCGCAAAAGGCGTGAATAGCGAGCCTGGCGCCAAGTTGAACCTGCGAGTTCTCGAGTTCGACTCGACACAGCGCCGGTTCTCGGCCGAGCTCGCGTAGCCCCAGGAGGCGCGGGCGCTCACACGACCGGCGCCCGCGCTTTCTGCGAAGTCAGACCGAGTACGTGACAGTGACCGCCAGCTCGGACAATCGGTCCACAAGCTTCTCTTCGTGCGCGGTAATGGTGACGACCGAGTCGCCGTGCACGACGACGAACTGCCCGTAGCGCCCTTCGAGGCGCCAGGCGTCGCCCGGTCCCGCCCACGTGGCTAGTCCGTAGCGATCCATAGGAGCTGGGCGACCCGTCTCGACCCACGATGCGTGCATCGAGTCCACCCACGCCGATGACACAAGCTCGCGGCCTTTCCACTTTCCGCGATCCAGCAACACATCCGCGATGCGCGCGAGTTCGTCGGTGCGAAGCTCCAGTCCAGTTCCGCCGAGGATGAAACCGAGTGGGCAACGCAACCATTGCGGGTTGTCGATACCAAGCGGCTCGAACAGGCGAGGAACGAGCCAATCGCGTACATCGCCGACGATCGTGGCGAGCATCCGCATCGCAACATAAGTGCTCGCATCGGAATATTGGAATCGACGACCGGCGGCAGGTCGGGAAAGCATCTCCGCCGCCAGATCCGCGCCAGGAACCGGTTCGTGGCCGAACCACAGGAAATCGATGCCGCTGTTCATCGAGAGCAGGTCTCTTAAAGTCACCTGCTCGACCCCTGCGCCAAGCGGAAAATCGGCGAAGACATCGCCGACGCTCAAGTCCAGGCCGAGCAACCCTTTATCGATCGCCATCCCGATAGCAATCGCACACACCCCTTTCGACACCGAGTACAGATTCTCCCGGTCATCACTGCGCCACCGGTGGGCCGCGGTTTCGTCACCCACCCGGATGCGCACGCCGTACACACCCAACCCTTCCGACTCGACAGCTGCTACGAATCCTTCGAGTGCCGCTTGGGCTGTGGTCATCTCAGTCCTCTCCTCGGGTGACCCATTCTCGGAGCG
>DASYGJ010000376.1:0-4397 GCA_035999915.1 Leifsonia sp. | reverse complement strand
GGTGCCGAAGCCGAGCGAGTTCACCGATGAGGCGCTGTGCCAGTTCCCGAGTGGATGGCAGGGCGAACAGACGCTCGACGTCGAATCGGCGCACGGCATCGCACCGGGGGCGCGCATCCTCTACGTCGGAGGAACGAACTGTGGCGGTGGCCTCGATGTGGCGATGTCGAAGATCCTCGACAACAAGCTCGCCACGATCGTGAGCAACAGCTACGGCAACGTGGGCGAGGCTGTCCCGGCCGACGTCATCCAGGGTGAGGTGAACCTGCAGCTTCAGGCCGCGGGCGAGGGCATCGGCCTCTACTTCTCGAGCGGTGACAATGGCGACGAGGCCGCGAAACTCGGCTACGCGTCGCCCGATTTCCCGGCGTCCTCGCCGTGGGTCACCTCGGTGGGTGGAACGAGCCTCGGCATCGATAAGAACGGCAAGCTTCTCTACGAGGCAGGGTGGGGCGACAAGTTCGACCAGATCGTGAAGGACGCCTCCGGCAACCTCGCGTTCGGTGGAGCGCTGCCTGGCACCCGCTTCGTCGGCGGCGCCGGCGGCGGAACAAGCGCCATCTTCGCTCAGCCCGGCTACCAGAATCACGCGGTTCCGGCGGCTCTCGCCAACGGTCACCGCGTCGCACCGGATGTCGCGGCTCTTGCCGACCCGTACACCGGGTTCCAGATCGGCATCAGCCCGATCGTCGACGACACGACACTGTCGACCGGCGGCTTCATCAACGAGACCTACGGTGGAACGTCGCTGGCTTCGCCGATCGTCGCCGCGCAGATCGCGATCGTCCAGCAGGCGACCCACACCTCGATCGGGTTCGCCAACCCGACCCTGTACGGCATCAACCGCGTGCTTCCGAACAGCTTCCGGGATGTGGTTCCGCAGAACCCGACGCGGGCGGTGGTGTACACGAGCAAGATCAGTGGAAACACGTATTTCGTGTCGTTCGATCAGGACACGTCGCTGAAGACGGCCACGGGCTACGACGACGTCACCGGCCTCGGTGGCGTCTCGTTCTCGCTGCTGTCCCTGGTGGCCTCCGGGCGCCACTAGCGGCAGCGCGCCACTAGCGCTCAGCGCGCCACTAGCGGCAGCGCGCCACTAGCGCTCAGCGCGCCACTAGCGGCAGGGCGCCACTAGCGGCATCGCGCCACTGGCGGCCGGCCGTCCCTCTCCGGGCGGCCGGCCGCCACCCGTGGCCCTAAAGTAAAGAGATGACCGTGATGATCCGCCGTGCAGTGGCAGAGGACGCAGGTGCGCTCGCTGCCGTCGCCGCGGTGACGTTTCCGCTCGCCTGCCCGCCGCACACGACGGAGGAGTCGAAGGCACGGTTCGTGGCCGCGGTGCTGTCTGAGGAACGGTTCGCCGACTATGTCGACGACGACCATCGGGCGGTGTTGATCGCCGAAGACGCGGACGGTGCGGCTGTCGGTTACACCATGGTGAACTTCGGGGAACCGACGGACGACGACGTCCGCGCGGCCATCCGCATCCGACCGACCGCGGAATTGAGCAAGTGCTACGTGCTCCCGGGCCACCACGGCGCGGGCGTTGCGGGCAGCCTTCTCTCGGCGAGCTTCGAGGTCGCGGCTACATACGGCGCCCAGAGCATCTGGCTCGGCGTGAACGAGGAGAACGAGCGGGCGCAGAGGTTCTATGCCAAGAACGGTTTCGAGCGCGTCGGATCGAAGCGGTTCCTCGTCGGGGAAAGTCTCGAAGACGACTGGGTGATGGAGCGGGCGCTGCCGTAGCGGGCTACCCTTCAGAGACCTTGAGCACGATCTTTCCGCGGGTGTGGCCGCCTTCGATGGCACGGTGCGCATCCGCCACCTGGTCCAGCGCGAAGATCTGGTCGACGTGAACCCGCACGTTGCCCGACTCGAGCAGACGCGCGATCACCGCCAGGGCGGTGCCGTCCGCGGCGACCTTGAAGTCGGTGCCTCGCATCCCGGCGGCCTCGACCTCCTCGCGGAATGTGGGCCAACTGCCGGTCGGGGCATTGACGATCAGGCCGCCGGGACGGAGGACGGTGAGTGAGCGCGAACCGGTGTCGTCGTGCACGTTGCCGACCAGGTCGATGACCACGTCGACATCGGCTGTCGCCTGCTCGAATTGCGTCGTCGTGTGATCGACGACCTCGGCAGCGCCGAGCGAACGCAGCCACGCGACATTCGGCGTTGAGGTCGTCGCGATCACGTGGGCGCCGAAGTAGGAGGCGAACTGCACCGCGAAGTGGCCGACACCGCCGCTCCCGGCATGGATGAGCATCCGCTGCCCCTCGTGCGCCTTCGCCACCTCGACGACCATGCCCCATGCGGTGAGCGCGGCGACCGGCGCTCCGGCCGCCTCGATGTGGGAAAGGGTGCTCGGCTTGCGAACGACACTCAGGCTCGGAACGGACACGTACTCGGCGTAGCTTCCGCTGAAGCGCGGGACCATGACCATCCCGAACACCTCATCGCCCGGCTTGATCGGATGCGCGCTGTACGGCGACTCCACCACGACGCCGCTGAAATCGTGGCCGAGAACCGCCGGAAACGTTTGGATCGCACTGAATACGCCGCGTCCGGCCCGGGTCTTCGCGTCGATCGGGTTGACGCCTGCAGCGACGACCTTCACGAGGAACTCCGAATTCACGCGATCGGGGGCGGCGGTCTCGGCGATCTGGAATTCGTCTGCGGCTCCTGCTCTCGCCAAGAGCGCGGCTCGCATCGTCCTCGGCATCGGTGGTCCCCTTTTCGTTTCGCTTTCAGTCAAGCCCGCCAATGATTCGCTGGTGTTACGAGGGTGTCACCGCTTGTGAACATTCGGTTTCGAATACCCCTGGGCCGTTTCCGATATTCGCCGGTTAAGATGCTCATCGTGACCCGACCGACCCGATCCGCCGGCCGCATGCCGCTGCTGCGGATCGCCCGTCAGCCGTTCGCCGTGCCCCTACTAGCGCGAGGCTGGCAGAGGGCCGTTCCGGTGCTCCTCGCGATCGGCACGATAGCGGTTCTCGGTGGTCTCACAGTGATCTGGGCTGCCCGGCTCACGGTGCCGTATCCGGTGTACGTGAGCGAGCTCGGGGCGCTGGGCGCGCCGACGGCGGCACCGTTCGCGGTAGCTCTGCTCAGCATCGCTCTCGGAGGTTTCGCGATCGCTCTGGCCAGTGGTCACATCCGCTCGGCTGCACCGGTTCTCGGGCGATGGGCACCGGCAGTGACCCTCGTCTTCGCGGGCTTCTGCTTCGTGCTCGCCTCGCAGATCACCTGCACGGCCGACTGCCCGGTACCCTTCGTAGACCCACGCTCGACCCTTCAGGATCTCGTCCACACGTCCACCGCCGTGCTCGGCTTCGCAGCCGCCTGCTACGCGATGCTTCAGGTGGCGTTCGCAACAGCTCTGCCGCGTATCGCGCGGTTCTCGCTACTGTGCTGTGTGGCTGTCGCCGGGATCACGATCGTGGGCGGTCTGCTCGCGATCGTGCATGTCGCGACGGATGTCGGTTCGTGGCTCGAGCTGATCGGAACCACTGTGGCGATCGCGTGGCTGGCGATCTATGGGATGTCATTGGCGCGGGTGCCGGTGTTCGGACGACCGGCGCAGGAGTAGCGCGGGCGAACCGCTTCGTGCTTGTCCGGGCTAGGCGGCCGGCTGCGTGCTTCGGTGCAGCACGGCGATGAGGTCGGCGGCCAAGGCGACGAGTTTGGCGATCTCAGCGTCATCGCGGTCCACCCAGCGGCACTCCGGCTCCTCGTGTACCGGCACGAAGCCCACGTGCTGCTCCCAGACGAACAGAGTGCGTTCGGCCCCGAGCACATACTGCTGCCACCAGATCTGACGCAGATAGTTGCGGGGGATGCTGCGGAAGGGCTTGTTGGTGGTCTTGATCTCGGCCAGTTCGAGCACGCCGGTGGACCGCAGAGCCAACCCGTCCGGGGTCGCCAGGTGCCGTCTGTCCCGCTCGGCGTGGAAGAGGGCGTCACTCGCATGGATGCCGTGGGTGGCCGCCACCCATGACGCGATCTCCGGTTCCCGGTCCCGGCCATGCTGGGTGTAGACGTTGCCGCCGAATCCGGTGCCGTGCAGCTTGTCGTACGCCGCGCTCTGCACCGAGCGCGGGGTGGAGAGTTTCGCGACGTCGGTCGCTGTGATGCCGCGGCTGCGGGCGCGCAGCCACGCGACGCGATCGCTGGAGCGCGCGACCACCCGGCCGAGATGGCCTGTGGGGCGGTCGGCGGATGCGATGGCCGCTTCGAGCTCCGGTGCCGCGGGCTCGGACAGCGCGAGCGGACGGGTCAGAGCAGGGTCGAACATCCCCCTATTGTCCCTCGGCGCACCGGTGTGCGGGGCGTCCCACGCGCCGACCCCGCACAAAGTAACTGCCGAGTCCACAGACTCTCTGCGGGCTCGGCGG
>DASYGJ010000369.1:0-4437 GCA_035999915.1 Leifsonia sp. | reverse complement strand
GCGTTCGTGACCTTACCGGCGTGCACGTTGAGGCCGAGGGCGAGGGATGCGTCCGCCTCGAGCGCGTCGCGCCAGCCGCGGTTTGCGATGGCACGTGCGTAGGGGAGTGTGGCGTTCGTGAGTGCATACGTGGAGGTGTGCGGAACGGCGCCCGGCATGTTCGCCACGCAGTAGAACAGCGACTGATGCACGGTGAACGTGGGATCGGCGTGCGTCGTCGGGTGGGAATCCTCGAAGCAGCCGCCCTGGTCGACCGCGATGTCGACGAGCACGCTGCCCGGACGCATCCGCGACACCAGTTCGTTGCTGACCAGTTTCGGGGCTTTGGCGCCGGGGACGAGCACCGAACCGATGACCAGGTCGGAGGCGACGACGGCTTTCTCGATCTCGAAACTGTTCGAAGCGATCGTCTTGATGCGGCCGGCGTAGAGCGCATCCAATTCGCGCAGGCGCGCGATGTTCGTGTCAAGCACGGTGACCTCGGCTCCCAGACCGACCGCGACGCTGATCGCATTGGTGCCGGCCACCCCTCCGCCGAGAACCGTCACGACGGCGGGATGTGTTCCCGGGACGCCAGGGACGAGCAGCCCGGGGCCGCCGTTCGGCTTGAGCATGGTGTTCGCGCCCACGATCGGGGCGAGCCGCCCGGCGACCTCGCTCATCGGTGCGAGCAGGGGGAGCGAGCGGTTCGGCAGCTGCACGGTCTCGTATGCGATCGCGGTGACCTGGGATTCGATCAGTGCCCGGGTGAGGGATTCCTCGGCCGCCAAGTGCAGGTAGGTGAACAGCACGAGTCCCGGACGGAAGTGGGCGTACTCGCTCTCGATCGGCTCCTTGACCTTCAGAACGAGGTCGGCGATCTCCCACGTGCTGCGCGCGTCGGGGAGGATGGTTGCCCCAGCGGACGCGTAGAACTCGTCGGGAATCGAAGAACCGGCTCCGGCGTCCGCCTCCACGAAGACCTCGTGACCGTTCGCCACCAGGTCGTGCACGCCGGAGGGGGTGATCGCCACCCGGAACTCGTTGTTCTTGATCTCGCGGGGGATCGCGACCTTCATGAGGCTCCTAACACGTCGACGTGAGCGGTTCAGCATCATTCACCCTAGCCTCATCCACGGATGATTTCGACTGAATTGTCTGCGCATTCGTACTGATTTCGTAAATAACGGCCGACCGAATGGGCGATTTCGCCACCGGTGGCTCGGCGAACTAGCGCGGCGAACTAGCGCGGCGGACTCGCGTGCCGGGCTTCGGCGGCGAACTCTCGCGACGAGCTCAGTCGGCGTATGTCGCCCGGATCGCTCCGACCGGCTGACCGCCACCCAGCACCACGAGGTCCAGTTCGGGGACGAGTGCGTCGACGGCCGAACTCTCGACGCCTCCCGCGTCGGCCAGCAGGCGGAGTGCCACGATCGTCGCTGCGCGAAGGCTTCCGTCGAGGATCTTCAGTGCGACGGTCGTGCCGTTGGGCGCGGCCATCACCATCACGCCTTCGGCCCCGAGCTTCGCGAACACTCGGAGTCGGTCGATCACGACCGTGTTCGACCTTCCCGGACCGTCGATCGCCCAGCCGTTGGCGAGCACGGCGTTCTTGAGGGCGGCCGCGTTGCGGTAGAGCGCGAACGGCGATCCGTCCGACGCGGTGGCGATGCGCTGGATGCCGCGGGCGAGCGTCGCCACGGACATCGCGTGCACCGGGGCACCGCATCCGTCTACCCCCGTGGCGACGACCTTCTCGCCGGTGAGACGTTCGACAGTGTCGCGCACGAGCAGTTGCAGCGGATGCTGCGGGTCGAGGTAGGTCTCCGTCGGCCAGCCGTTCACTGTGCAGGCGAGCAACATGGCCGCGTGTTTGCCCGAACAGTTCATGTAGAGCGGCCGGCGGCTCTCACCGGCGCGGATCGCCTCGTCGCGAGCCGCGGAGTCGAGGGGCCAGTCCGGCGGGCAGAGCAGCGCATCTTCCGTCAGGTGCGCCTGGGCCAGGAGCCCGCGGACGACGGAGAGGTGGGCAGGGGTTCCGGCGTGGCTGGCGGTGGCGAGGACGGCGGCCGCGCCCTCGAGCGGAACCCCAGCACCCATGACCGCGATGGCCTGGAACGGCTTGAGGCTCGACCGGGGGAAGGTCGGCGCTGCGGTCGCGCCGAGCGAGCGGACGATCGCCCCGTCGGGACCGAGCACGATCGCCGAGCCGAGGTGACGTGACTCGACGAATCCGCTGCGCTCGACGACGGCGAGTTCAACCGCCTCAGCGCCCGAGAAGACCGCCGGGGTCACAGGGCCGCGAAAGCGTCGTCGAGCACCGAGACGGCGTCTGCGATCAGGTCGTCGGTCATGGCGAGGCTCGGCAGGAACCGAAGAACGTTGCCGTACGTTCCGGCGGTGAGCACGAGCAGGCCCTTCTGGGCCGCGAATGCCGCGATGGCGGAGACAGCCTCGGCGTTGGGCTCCTTGGTCGTGGCCGCGGTGCCCGGCAGAACGAGTTCGATCGCCAGCATGGCGCCGATTCCGCGCACATCGCCGATGATCTCGTACTTCTGTTGCAGCTCGAGCAGCGCCGGCCTCAGTGTGTTCTCGATGCGTTTGCCCTCAGCGAGAAGGTTGTTCTTCTCGATCTCCTCGAAGACCGCGACAGCAGCCGCCGCCGCGACGGGGTTGCCGCCGAAGGTTCCGCCGAGGCCGCCCGGCTGCGCCGAATCCATGATCTCCGCGCGCCCCGTGACCGCAGCGAGCGGCAGACCGCCGGCGATGCCCTTCGCGCTCAACACCAGGTCGGGAACGAGCCCGAAATGCTCGCTCGCGTAGTATGCGCCGGTGCGCGCCATTCCGCTCTGGATCTCGTCGGCGATGAAGACCACTCCGTTGGCGGTCGCCCACTCCTGGAGGGCGGCGAGGTAGCCCTCCGCGGGAACCATGAATCCGCCCTCACCCTGGATCGGCTCGACGACGAGGCAGGCCAGATCGGATGCGCCGACGACCTTCTCGAGGTATGCGATGGTGCGCGCGGCAGCGTCGGCGCCGCTGAGACCGTCGTGGTACGGGTACGAGCTGGGCGCGTGATACACGTCGCCAGCGAACGGTCCGAAGCCGGTGGCGTACGGCATCGCCTTGTAGTTCATGGCCATCGTGAGGTTGGTGCGGCCATGGTAGGCGTGGTCGAGAACGGCGACTGCGCGGCGTCCCGTGTACTTGCGGGCGATCTTGACGCCGTTCTCCACCGCTTCGGCGCCGGAGTTCACGAGCACGGTCTTCTTCGCGTGGTCGCCCGGCGTGTGCTCGGCGAGAAGCTCCGCGACGCGAACGTATTCCTCGTATGGAGTGATGGTGAAGAGCGTGTGGATGACATCCTGCAGCTGCGCGGCGGCCGCCTCGACCACCGCGGTCTCGGTGTGCCCGATGGTGGTCACCCCGATGCCCGCGCCGAAATCGATGAACTGGTTGCCGTCGACATCCACCAGGACGGCGCCGTTGGCTTTGGCGATGTACACGGGAAGCGTGGAGGATACGCCGTTGGGCACGACAGCGAGGCGACGCTGGTGCAGCGCCTGCGAGTTCGGTCCGGGGATGGCGGTGACGATGCGGCGTTCTTGGGCCACGGTGTGGACGGGTGCGTCCCTGTGCAAAGTGTCAGTCATGATGAGACGAGTTTAGCCGCGGTGCAAGAATCGAACCATGAACCTCGAGCACAGCTACGCGATCGACCTTGAGTGGACCGGAAATCGTGGGGACGGCACATCGGGCTACAAAAGTTACGGGCGCGACCACGTCGTCTCCGCCTCCGGAAAACCGTCGATCGAGGGTTCGGCCGACCGGGCGTTCTTCGGCGACCGCGATCGCTGGAATCCCGAGGAGCTGCTGCTGGCTGCTCTGAGCCAGTGCCACATGCTCAGCTATCTTGCCGAGGCCGCTCGCGCTGGCGTCGTGGTTGTCGGCTACACGGATGCCGCAACCGGCGTGATGGAGCAGACCTCGAACGGTGGCGGCCACTTCACCAGCGCGATGTTGAGACCTCTGGTCACGGTCGCCGATCCCGCACAAGCGGAGCTCGCCGCGTCGCTGCACGGGCCCGCGTCCGCGAAGTGTTTTATTGCGGCATCCGTGAACTTTCCGGTGCGCCACGCGCCCGAGATCCTCACGCTCGCCTGATCGGCGAAGAACTCAGACGCAGCCGAGCTGCGCCGACGATGCGGATGCGGATGCGGATGCGGACGCGGGCTCGGGCGCCTGCGGAGACTGTTCGGTGCGGCGGTGTAAGAAGGCGGCCCACCGACTATCGCGTGCGGGTGGTGTCTCTTCGCTGCGGTCCACGTCCTTCCGGTGGATCAGGGCGCGCCGCCTTTCCCTTTCGGTCGACTCGTAGATGCTCGTGAGCCAGAGCGTCTGTGGATGCATCGTGTCCTCCCTCGGACAGTAACCACCTAATCGGTTTCAGTAGTTAGA
>DASYGJ010000335.1:0-15504 GCA_035999915.1 Leifsonia sp. | reverse complement strand
GGGGCGGATGCGCTGGGCCGCATCGACATCCTCGGCCGGGTCGACGAGTTCCCGGTCGCGCGCGAGGGGTCATCGGTCTCGATGATCGCCACCTCGGGAGACAGTCTCTGGTTCACCCTGAACGCGGCCGGCGCCGTCGGTCACGTGCGCGGCGGGGATGCGGCGATCGCGTTCACCGAACTGCCGCGTATCCCCTCGGGTCCGGTGGGCATCGCGGTCGCGGAGAACGGCGCGGTGTGGGTCGCGCAGATCCTCGCCGATTCGCTCGCGCGGATCGCCCGCAACGGCACACTCACCGAGTTCGCGCTCGAGGCGGGCGCGAAACCGCACGCCCTCGCGGCCGATCCGAACGGCGGTGTTTGGGCGACTCTGTGGGGATCGGATCAGCTGGCGCACGTGACCGACGACGGCGAGCTCACGACGCACGACCTGCCGCCGGCGCAGAGCGAACCGCACGGCCTCGCCGTCGCCCCCGGCGGAAGCGTGTGGGTAGCGCTCGAATCCGGAGCGCTCGCGGAGTTCGTCCCCGAGGCGTGAGGCGCACACGGCTCACATGACGCGCACACGGTTCGAAGCCGCGCTGACCACGATGCTTGACCACAACCACAACCACAACCACAACCGCAACCTCAATCTTGTCGCCGATCTCCGCACCCTCGACGGCGTGGAAGGTTTCTATGTCATGGTCTTGGACGGATACCGGCAGGCCTACGTCGGCCAGACGCACGACATTCGCCGGCGTATCAAGCGGCATTGGGCCGGAACAAAACAGTTCGATCGCCTGCTTGGGGGAGAGGTGCACGAGTCAGTCCTCTCGATCGATGCCTTCCGCGCTCTGGATACAACGCGCATCTACGCGGCGAAGTCGGTCAAAGCAGACGTGCTCGAAACCAGAATCGTCTCCCTGTTCCCCGCAGACTTCCTCCTGAACAGGATCAATGGCGGCCTCATGACCGGCTTCTGGGCGATGCTAATGACCGCCGAGATAAAGCGGCGTCAGCTTGCAAAGGACTGATTGACGCTGTGTCGGACAGTAGTCCGCCTCGGGGTCTCTTCCATTCCTCAGTGGCCCGACGCTTCGAGTGGTCCGCGAGGTGAACGCGTGACGATGTCTGCCCGTCCGTTCCGCTCCCGATACGGCGCCAGCATAGGGGAGTAGTTACCTCGGGTCCGCTCAACGACCTCTGTAAGTGCTGTCGAGCATCCACATCAGGCTCGTCAGATGCCCAACTGCGAGCACCGCATTCACACGCGTGTACTGGAGGGGGCCAGTGACTACGTGTGCCGACCCATGACGGTTGAACGTCTTTGGAAGTGGGCCGGAGCCCGCCTCGTAGTACTGGCGGTGAATGCCCCAAAGTTGGCACGCGATGAAGAACGACCGAACTGGCATCTCGGCCGGCTCCTCGATCGGTTCAGGCCTGACCCACTTCCGGGCCTGATCGCCCTTCAGGTAGCGACGACGTATCGAGTCGAGGGTGTTCGTCGCGAGAGCCTGGGCTCCCTCCGGGTGTCCGTCTCGCAACATCGCAATCGATGCGCTCAGGAATCGTTTATACGGTTCCATCGCCGTCGAGTCCATTTTGTTCAGCAGGCGCCCGCAGTCCTGCAGCACTCCGAGCCAACGTCGTCCGTACACATTCCGACGCGCACCCGCTGAGCCGGCCGCGACCACCGCGGCGAAGATACGCGTGTTTGGCACCCAGGCGATGGGCAATCCCTCGTCCATCATCATGCTCGACAGCTGCTCGATGGTCGGGTGTGATGCCGTGATGTTGACCGGGTACGCCCCACGCATCTCGTCGCCCAGTTGAGCCAGAATTGGGACCAGCGCTGCCAGCTGTTGAGAGAGTCGTAGCTGGAACGTGCCAAGTGCGGCGCTTTGCGCGATTTGTGCCGCCAGGCGTGAACCGAGTGCCGCGAACTCGAACGGCAGCTCGACCTTCGGCAGGAGTCGGCTGAAATCGAGCGCAGGCAACAACTTTGCCGCGTCGATAGTCGCCATCAGCTTCGTGACGTCAACCTGCGGAAAAACGGGATAGTTGAGGTTCGGAATGACGAGTCGATTTAGATCGACGCCCCAGCCCTCGCGTCCTCGACGCTCATTCTCCGTCTCCAGATCGTTAGGCTCAGCCGTGTCGTCGCTTGGCTCGGCGGTTTCGTCGTCGTCGGGCTCGGGATTCGTTTCGGGTTCAGGTTGGTCCGTCATTGCTCCCAATTATCGACACCACCACAGACGCGTCCGCGCACGAAGGTTACTGAAGATGTCGGAGTGAGCTCGCACACAATTTCCCGGTGTCGGTCTGTGCTCGTGGAAGCCTGCTATCTGCGCACCGTCGAGCCGATCCGGTTCGATGGCAGAACCCACTGGCGGCTCCAGCTCCCGTACCGAAATAAGCGTCGCCCCTGATGGTGGCGGAAACGGTTGGCTTCTGAAGCGCTAGACGTTGACCTTTCGAGCGTTCGCCCCGTAGATCCGCATCCCGAGATCAGCGGTTCCGAGATCGGTCCACAAAGCATGTCCGTCGGCGCTCGCGTTTAGGTTGTGACCCTTCAGGTAGCTGTACACGGCAGAGCTCGCGTAGGTTGAGTAGCCTTTCTTGAATGCCGCCATTTTCGCGGCGTTGTTCGCAGCTCGTCCGACCCAGACGTAGTCGTTGTTGCCGCGGATGCCGGTGTTGGCCACGAGGATGTTGGACTGGTCGATTCCGATCTTCTGCCGCACCGTGAATTTTGAAACGCCGTAAAAGTCGTCGAGCTGCGGTTGGATGATGTCCTCAACGATCGCCGACACGTGGAAGGCTGCCTCGACGGCGTTGTTCCGCATCGTGTCGCCCATGAACACACCCATCACCCGGTCTCCGTCGTACGCGGTTACCGCACCATCGTGGTGGCGGATCGCTCGCGCGGCGGCGTAGACGTATGACTTGTACACCTCCGCAGCGAATTCGTCGCTCTGGTTCTTCACCAGGCCGGTGGAATCGGTTAGGTCCGCGTAAAGGATCGTGGCCGCGATCCGAACCCCGACGTTGCCCAAACCGATCGCATCGTCTTCGGTCGGCACTCTGTCCTTTTCCGTCACCGCCCACGTAGACCGGAATCGTTGACGCACGTATGTCGTCAGTTCGTCCTTCAACGTCACGTCGGGTTGCTCCCTTCTTGTTCCATTCCTGCTACCGCACCAGCATCCCGCCCAGCACGAGCAGCGGCACGGACACCGCCGCCGCCGCCAGCGCAGCGCGAACGAAACTGTACTTCTGATGCACGAGGATCGACAGCCGCCAAAGTTGGTGACGTGTGCGTTTGGAGCTCGTCGCGTCTTGCTCGTCCAACGCCGCTTCCAGCTCCGGAAGGTCCCGAAAGGCAGCGATGTGCCCCCAGTAGGTGATCCCGTATCGGGGGCTGTCATCTACCCGGAATCGTGGCCAAACGGCGAGCCCAGCCAGCACCACAGAAGTGCTTGCGGCCGCGACGCCAATCCACCACAGCACCGCCCCCCAAATTGAGAACCTCGAGGGGTCAAACGTTCCATTCAACTGTCCGGCGAGGACCGCCGCGAACCCGATTCCCAGCGCGGCAAGGACCAAAGAGGCCTTCTGGTCAGCATGGACAACATCCGCGCGCGCCTCTGCAAGCATGGAGAGTTCAACGGCATCCCTCGACTTCGACACAAGCTCTCCTCGCGCAACCTGGTTGAGGGTATCAGTGTGTCAGCGGCGCACGACAAAGATGTCCCGCGCCGCACAGTAGAAACGCGCAGGGCAATTGACGAGCCACCATGACCACTGTTCTATCCCTGAGCGCGCGAGATAGATCCTCTTGCCTTCCGGCAGCGTCATCGACTCGGCGGGATCGCTCGGCCCAGACGGGACGATCCTCACCCGAGCCGAGCAGCAGGTCAGATGGATGGCCAGTCAGGATCCTCGAACCGGGCAACCCCGTCGTGAATGACAACGGTCGTCCGACCCTCATCGTCTGGCACGATGCCCGGCAGAATGGTCTCTCCTATCAATGATCAGCGCGATACCACTTGGAGAAGCCTGGAGCATTAGAACAGCCAAGCACGAAACTTTTGCATTTGCCTATTCCCGGGCGTTCGAAGTCTTAGAGGTCGGGACGGCGCCGGATGTAGGAATCCATGCCAGGCACTGTGAATGCGACGAATCCTCGCTCCGGAGCGTAGATATGGCCGGCATCGATCAAGTCGCGACGGGTCACGGAAAGGTCAGATTGCCGGCGCCGATTGAGTCGGTGCACTAGGTCATTCATGGACGAATCGAGACCCTCGTCTTGTGCCATAGCCGCAAGGAATTCGCGCTGGGCCGGTGTGGATCTTTCCCAGCGTGAACGGTAGAGGCCTTCGTCGACCTCGCGCTGCGCGAGCTTAATTCCTTTGGATGCAGCTTTGATTTCGATGGTCTGGCCGTCGCGTTGTTCCCAGGCGTAGTGGCCGGCCATCTGAATGAAGTAGGGATAACCGGTTGAGTGGTCGACGACTGCCCAAAGGGCCTCGCCGGACCAATGGACACCTTGGGCTTCCGCGGGCACAGTGAAGGCCTGTCGGGTTGCGGGCTCGGAGAGGAGACCAATCGACCGGTAGTCATAGAGGCGCTCCGCATAGCTCGTCGCATCAGCCAGGACCGCTGGCAGCGAAGGCAGCCCCGCGCCGATGAAGACAACCGGGACAGGAAACGCATCCTGACCGATCTCATGCAGTGCCACATTGAGTGCTTGCAAATCGTCGGGCGGAGCATCCTGCAGCTCGTCGACGGCCAGAAGTAGCCCCATGCCGTTCGCCCGCGCGGCAAGGCCGACCGCGGTCAGGAGGTCGACAAGATCTACTTGCAACTCGCCGGTGTCGGCAACGCCAACCTCAGGCTCAACATCGAACCCAAACGTCGTGGCGCCGCTCGGATCGAATCGAATTTGGAAGCTCGCAAAAACACGCACCGCCGCGCGAAGGAACTCCTGTGCACGTTGCTCAACCGGACGCAGATCGCGGAGCGGACGGTAAAGACCTTGCGCAATCGCCTTCCCAAGGCTTCGCGAAGAAGTGGCCTCGACCTTTACCGTGATCCATCGAGCCTCACGACCCCGTTGAACGAACTCGTTCAGAAGTGCCGTCTTGCCAACACCTCGAAGTCCGAACAAGACCCACGGACGTGGCCCCTCCCCAGACCCGGTGGTTTGAGCGAGAACCCGATCGAACGCACTCAACAGTTCCTCACGGCCGGCCAATAGCGGCGGAACACGTCCCGCACCAGGGCGATACGGATCGAACTCACTCATAGCCCTACACCCTCTCGTTCCTAAGACAATCTACTGCTTTCTAAGTCAGATCGTTTAGATAGCCATAGAAAAGGTTATTCTTCGCGAGGCCCGCCCGTTTCGGGTGGAACGTTCTCGGCCATACGATGGCTACATTCGTGCGTTTACACTTCTCGTTCAACGCTGATAATGATTATTACTATGTCAAGTCGAAGACGGCTCACGTGACGCGCACACCCGCCGGGTCTAGAGTGTCGCGCATGACCGACGACTCTCCCATCGCCTACACCGCCCTCGAGAGGGGCACGACCGTTCTGACCGCCGACGGCACCACGATCGGTACGGTCGAGCATGTGCTCCAGGATCCCTCGCTCGACCTGTTCGACGGCATCGCAGTGAACACCGACGCGGGACTGCGTTTCGTGGATGCGGACCTTGTCGGCCGGATAACCGCATCCGCCGTGCACACGACGCTGACGGTTGACGATGCGTCCGCACTGCCTGAGCCGCAAGGAAACGAGGTGCTCGAAGCGGATCCTGCCGAGTTCGAGGGGAACGGTCTCAGCGCCTGGTTCGGCCGGATGTTCATGCGCGAACACTGGATGCGCCGCAAAGAGTAAGCACTGCGTTCGCGGGGGGATCGACGCAGAGCGGGCGGCCGAATAGACTCCCGGTCATGGTGCTGCTGCCGATACTGACGTTCGCCCTGTTTCTCGGGGCGCTGATCGACATCATCCTCCGCGACCAGGGGCAGGTGAAGCACCTGCCGAAGCTGGCCTGGATCTTCATCGTGATCCTGATGCCGCTGATCGGAAGCGTCCTGTGGTTCGCGGTCGGCCGCGAGTACCACACCGCGTCTGGCCGTTCGGTGCTCTCGATGCCTCGCGTCGGAACGCGTGAACCGGTGCCGCAGCACAGGCAGCAGCTCGCGCCCGAGCCGCGTCGCGCGCTCACGACCGAGGAACAACTGGCGCAGGTCGATCGCGAGATCGAGTACTACGAGCGGCAGGCGCACCTCGAACGCCTCGAAGCCGAACTCGAGGCGAAGAAGCGCAAGACGAGCGACTGAGCGCGCTTCCGCAGGCCGGTCGAGTGCGCCCGTTCCGGCCGAATGCGACAGGTGCGCCTGGCACGTTCGACCGGAACGGTCACGGTCGGTAGGTCAGCCGGCGACGCCGACGTACTCCGCGGCCTCGTCAGGAGTTTCGGAGCCCTTCGTGAGTTCGGCGCGAAGGGACTGGCCGAGGACTGCATCCACGTTCGTCCAATACTGGATGGCGCGCTCGCGGATCTCGGGGCTCTTCACGCCGCTGACAGCGCCGGCGATGGTCTGCAGGAAGCGGTCCTTCGCCTCGGCGTCGTAGACGTCACGGTACAGGGAGCCGGCCTGGCCGAAGTCGTCGTCTTCGGCGTGGAGCGTGGCCGCGGCGCGGACGAGTTCACCGTCCGACTCCCACGAACCGACCCCGGCGCGGGCCTCATCCGCCACCGGGCCGCCCTTCGAGTTGGGCGCGTAGACGGGGGTGTCCGCGGCGTTGAAGCCGTGACGAGCCGAGCCATCCTGCGAATAGTTGTGCACCGGAGCCACCGGGGCGTTCACCGGGAGCTGGTTGTAGTTGGTGCCCACGCGGTAGCGCTGCGCATCCGGGTAGGAGAAGACCCGCGCCAGGAGCATCTTGTCCGGGCTGATGTCGATGCCCGGAACAGTGTTCGCCGGCGAGAACGCGGCCTGCTCGATCTGCGCGAAGAAGTTCTCCGGGTTGAGGTTGAGCGTGTGGACGCCCACCTCGATGAGGGGATAGTCGCTGTGCGGCCACACCTTCGTGAGGTCGAACGGGTTGAACCGGTAGTTCTTGGCGTCGTCGTACGGCATGACCTGCACCGAGACCTTCCACGCCGGGAACTCGCCCCGCTCGATCGCCTCGTACAGGTCGCGACGGTAGTAGTCGGCATCCGCACCGGCGATCACCTCGGCCTCGGCACCCTCCATCTCCACGTTGCCCTGGAGCGCGTGGAAGTGGTACTTGACCCAGAACCGCTCACCGGCCGCGTTGATCCACTGGTACGTGTGCGAGCCGTAGCCGGGCATGTGGCGCCAGGAGCGCGGGATGCCGCGGTCACCCATCACATACGTCACCTGGTGTGCCGACTCGGGGGAGAGGGTCCAGAAGTCCCACTGCATGTCCGCATCCCGCAGGCCGGAACCCGGAAGGCGCTTCTGCGAGTGGATGAAGTCGGGGAACTTGATGCCATCACGGATGAAGAACACCGGGGTGTTGTTGCCGACGATGTCGTAGTTGCCTTCGGTGGTGTAGAACTTCACCGAGAATCCGCGCACGTCGCGCCAGGTGTCGGGGGACCCCTGCTCGCCGGCCACCGAAGAGAACCGTTGCAGGGTCTCTGTCTTTGTACCCGGCTGGAAGACCGCCGCCTTGGTGTACGCCGTGACATCCCCGGTCACCACGAACTCGCCGAAGGCGCCGCCGCCTTTGGCGTGCACGATGCGCTCGGGGATGCGCTCACGGTTGAACTGGGCGAGCTTCTCGACCAGGTACCGGTCGTGCAACGCGATCGCGCCATCCTGCCCGGCACTCAGCGAGTGGGCGTCGCTCGGCACCGGTGTTCCGGTCTGACTGGTCGTGTAGTTCTCCGACATGGTTCTCCCTTGCTATTCGCGTTGCTCGGCGTGCGGTGAGACGTCCGCACGCTGCTGGCAGGACGGGCACAGCCCCCAGAACGTGACCTCCGCGGTCGTCACCGCGAACCCCGAGGCGTCCGACGGCGTCAGACACGGCGTGTCGCCGACGGCGCAGTCGACATCCGCCACCGCGCCACAGGAACTGCAGACGATGTGGTGGTGGTTGTCGCCGATCCGCCGCTCGTACAGCCCGGGCGAACCCGCCGGCTCGATGCGCCGCACCAATCCGGCGCGGCTGAGATCACCCAGAACGTTGTGCACGTTCTGGATCGAGGTTCCCGGCAGTTCGGCGAGCACTGCGCGGAACACCGTGTCGGCATCCGTATGCGGCCGTTCGGCAAGGGCGCCGAGAACGGCCACCCGTCCAGCGGTGACCCGCAGCCCCGCCGACCGGAGGTCGTCTTCGAGCTGTGCGTCGTCCATCCGTCGACCATAGCGGGTTATTTTGAATGCATCAAAAACAGTGGGTGTCATTCTGGTGTCGTGAGTATTCAAGCAGTCGAGAGAATTGCGGTTTCGCTGCCAATGTGAAAGAACGCTGGGTCGCGGGGCGCAAAGGGCATAGCCTTCGGAGTACCGAGCCACAGCGGCTCCCGTTGGAGGAATCACCATGGCCGAGAAATCAGCACGCAAGACCGTCGCGAAACCGGCGGCGCGCTCGCTCAAAGAGAAGCGCGCCGACAAGAAGGCCAAGAGCGACCGCCAAGACCACGCGGCCGACGTGGTCTCGCACGTGAAGAAGAAGTAGGCGCCCGCGTAGCCACGTTGTAACCGGTTCGACGGGTTTCCGTCGGAGAAACTTTCCGATTTGGCGGTTTGTTCCGTCAGGGCGGAGAGTTCTTCGGCGTGCCTTGGGAGATGTCCGACGCAAGGCGCGAGTCCCGACGGGCCAGGCAGGCGCGCGTCCAGACGGAAAAGTCCCGCGACACACCGCACATTTCTTCCGTTCCGACGGAGATGCGACGCGCCCGCGGCACATTTCTCCGACGGAGGATGACCCCGCCTCCTTACGGCTGACCGCATACATTGGTCAGAGGTGAGGAGACACGTGACCGTACAAACCAAGCCGGGTGCAGACTCCGGCGCATACTTCGAGAAGGTCGGCCCCGGCCGCTTCCACCCGACGCGGTACGCCGGTGGAGCGTGGGGCGATGCGGAGATCCATTTCAGTCCGCTCGGCGGCCTGATCGTGCACGTCATCGAGGAGTTCGTCGCCAAGCATCACGGTGACGGGATGCTGCTCAGCCGTGTCGGGTTCGACATCCTCGGGTTTCTCGCCGCCGAGGAGTGCGAGATCCGGGTGGAGACCGTGCGGCCCGGCCGGACGATCCGGCTCGTGGAGGCCACAGTCGAGATCGCAGATCGCACGGTGGTGCGAGCCCGGGCCTGGTACCTCGCCGCGTACGACACGGTGAGCGTGGCGGGCGGCGAGGAGGAGCGGCTCGCTTCGGTGGAAGGCCTCGCGTCCTCATCGATGACCGCGGTGTGGCCCGGCGGTTTCGTGGCGTCGCTCGACCTGCGACCGGTGGGACCGGCGCATCCTGGCCGTGGAGCGGTCTGGCTTTCGACCGCGACGACGCTCGTCGCCGGCGAGGAGGCGAGTGCGCTCGCCTCGTGGCTGGCACTCGTCGACACGGCGAACGGCGTCGCGGTGCGGCAGCCGCCTCAGGAGTGGATGTTCCCCAACGTCGACCTGACCATCCATCTGCATCGCCAACCCGGTGGCCGCTGGGTCGGCTTGGACACGACTGTCACTTTCGGCCCGACCGGTCAGGGCGTGACGAGCAGCGTTCTGCACGACCTCGACGGGCCGGTGGGATATGCGCAGCAGTCGCTCACCCTGCGACCCCAGGATCCGCTGCAACCGCTCCCGCCGCAGGCAGACTAGGTTCTCGCAGCCGCCAGGATCTCTGCGATGCGGCCCTTGCATCCGCCGCAGCCGGTGCCGGCGCGGGTGTCGCGGCCGACGCATTCGACGGTGTCACTGCCGGCCTGGGCTGCTTCGGTGATGCGGCCCGCGGTCACGCCGTTGCACCAGCAGACCGTCGTGTCCGGCGCCAGCGGGTCGGACGTGACCGCCTCCGCTGTCGGAGCGTCCAGCCGCAGGAAGACGCTCGGGTCGGCGGGCGCCTCGGAGCCGCGTTCGAAGAGCAGGGTGAGCTCGGCGCCGGCCCTGGCCAACCCGACCGACACGAAGCCGGTGAGGATCCCGTCGCGAACGACGGTTTTCAGGTAGCCGCCGCGGGCCGGGTCGAGCCAGAGGCTGACCTCCGCGTCGCCGTCGGACCACGGTTCCGTGGCGTGTTCGCCACCGGATACGACGTCGATCCCGTCGGCCTTCAGCATCACGACCGCTGGACGTTCCCGGGTGGCGACCGTGGCGTCGACGGGAGCCGTCGCATCCACCGCCTCCGCATTCAGCCGGCGGGCGAGAGCCGCGGCTTGCCGCCAGCCGGGCCCGATGAGTCCGCTCGGAGCGCCGGGCACACGGCCCGAGGCGTCGGCCTCGTCGGGTGCGGCGATCTGTGCGCAGTCGCCGATCGCGAAGATATCGGGGTCGGTCCAGCTGCGCAGTTCCTCGTCGACGAGGATGCCCGAGGAGCAGGCGAGACCCGCTGCGGCGGCGAGTTCGACGCGAGGGCCGACACCGCACGAGAGCACGAGCAGGTCGCCCGGGATCTGTTTGCCGTCGGCGCAGAGGATCGCATCGAATCGCTGTATGCCGTCTTCGTCGTAGCGGAAGAGCACGCCTTCCGCCCGCGAGTGCGCGGCGAGACCGATCCCCTGGGAGCGTGTGGCCTTTGCGAGCATCCGGCCGCCGTGGTCGTCAAGGTTGCGCGCCATCGGGATCTCGCCGTGGTGCACGACGACGACGTCGGCTCCGTGCCCGGCCGCGGCAAGAGCGAACTCCATGCCCAGCACGCCGGCGCCGAGCACGACGATGGAGCCGCGCGCGGCGACGACGGGCGCGATGGCGGCGGCGTCGTCGAGGTCGCGCATGGCCACGATGCCGCGGGGCAGCGGTGCGCGGCCCCGGTCGAGTGACGCCGGCGACGACGGACGGTCGAGCCGGGCGCGGCGGGACCGTTCCAGTCCGTCGAGGGTGGGGATGTTCGCGCGGGCTCCCGTAGCGAACACCAGGCGGTCATACGGCAGGATGTCCCCGCTGTCGAGTGCGACCTCTTGGCGGCGGCGGTCGACAGTGAGAACGGCCTCGCCCAGCCGGATGACGACGCCGTCGGCGCGCGACGCGGCGGTGTCCGTGATGTCGAGCCGTTCACGGTCGGCCGCTCCAACGGCGTATTCGGCGACGAGAACGCGGTTGTACGCATCCTCGGTCTCCGCGCCGACAACAGTGAGCTCGGCCGCGCCGGCGGCGACCGCCGGGGCGAACTCCTCCACGAACCGGGCGCCGACGGGGCCGTAGCCGACGAGCACGACCCGCAAGGGCCGCATCCGGGTGGCGTTCATGATTCGTCTCCTCTCGCCGGGGCGACGGTCACCAGCGTGCGTTTGAACTCGGGCATGAAAGAGATCGGGTCGACGATGCCTTCGGTGAGGATGTTCGCGCACTGCCGTCCGGCGAAATGGAACGGGAGGAACACCGTGTCGAGGCGCATCCCTTCGGTGAGATCGGCGATCGCCGAGACCTCACCGCGGGTGTTGGAGACCAGGAGGCGGTCGCCGTTCGCAACGCCGAGGCGCGAGGCGGTCTCAGGATGCAGTTCGGCACGCACCTGGGGCTGCGCCGCGAGCAGCTCGGGCACCCGTCTCGTCTGCGCGCCCGATTGGTAGTGCTCCAGCAGGCGGCCGGTGATCAGGGTCAGTTCGCCTTTTCGCTGGGCACCGGGATCGCGATCATGGGCCTGGACGGTGACCAGTCGGGCGCGGCCGTCGTCGTGCCCGAACCGGTCGAGGAACAGACGCGGGGTGCCGGAGGAACCGGCCGGGAAGGGCCAGTACGCCTCGACGTCGGTGTCGAGGAGTGCGTGGCTCAGGCCGGAATAGTCGGCGATTCCACCGGCGGATGCGCGAGCGAGCTCGTCGAACACCTCGGCGGGATCCGTCGGCCACACCGAGGGGGCGTCGAGCCGCGCGGCGAGTTCGGCCAGGATCACGAGTTCGCTGCGCGCCTCACCGGGTGGGGTGAGCGCGCGGCGCCGACGGATGACGCGGCCTTCGAGCGAGGTCATCGTCCCCTCCTCTTCGGCCCACTGGGTCACCGGCAGGATGACGTCGGCCAGCTCTGCGGTCTCCGACATCACGAAGTCACTGACCACGAGCAGGTCGAGTTTTTGCAGTCCCGCACGGACGGCGGTCGCATCCGGGCCCGAGACCACGACGTTGGCGCCGTGCACCAGGAGGGCGCGCACGCCGCCGGGCGCGCCGAGCATCCCGAGCAGTTCGACCGCGGGAACGCCGGGGCCCGGGAGGAGAGCGGGGTCCACGCCCCACACCTCCGCGACAGCGGCTCGCGCCGCGGGGTCGGTGATCTTGCGATAGCCGGGAAGCTGATCGCACTTCTGGCCGTGCTCGCGCCCGCCCTGGCCGTTGCCCTGGCCGGTCAGCGTTCCGTACCCGGACCGGCCGGTGCCGACGAGCCCGAGAACGAGCGCGAGGTTGATGGCGGCGGTCGCGGTATCCGTTCCGTCGACGTGCTGTTCGACACCACGGCCGGTGAGGATGAACGTTCCGCGGCCGTTCGCGAGCCGCCGGGCCACCTCGCGCAGCTGGGCCGCCGGTACGCCCGTGTGCTCCTGCACGCGTTCCGGCCACCAGCGGTTGACGTTGCGGCGCAGGGCCTCGTAGCCGGTGGTCCTTTGCTCGAGGTAGTCGTGGTCGACGAGGTCTTCGGTGATCACGATGTTCAGCAGACCCAGAAGGAGCACCAAGTCGGTTCCCGGCGCGGGCTGCAGGTGGATGCCTGCTCCATCGGCCGTGAGTTGCGCGGTCTGCGAGCGCCGCGGATCGACCACGATAAGGCCGCCTGAGGCGCGGGCGGCGGCAAGGTGTCCGATGAACGGCGGCATCGTGGCGGCGACGTTCGAGCCGAGCAGGAGGATGGTGTCTGCGTCGTCGAGGTCGGTGACCGGGAACGGAAGCCCGCGGTCCACGCCGAACGCCCGGTTGCCCGCCGCGGCGGCGGACGACATGCAGAACCGTCCGTTGTAGTCGATGCGCGAGGTGCCGAGTGCCAGCCGTGCGAATTTGCCCAGCTGGAAGGCCTTCTCGTTGGTGAGGCCGCCACCGCCGAAGACAGCGACCGCATCCGGCCCGTCTTCGCGGCGGATGGCGAGGAGGCGCTCGGCGATGAGGTCGAGCGCCTCCTCCCAGGTCGCCTGGGCGAAGCCGTCTCCCCGGCGGATGAGCGGGGTCGTGATGCGCCCGGGCACCGCGAGGAGCTCGGCCGAGGTCCAGCCTTTCTTACAGAGACCGCCGCGGTTCGTCGGAAACGACCGCCCGCTCACCGTCACCGGAGTCGGTCCACCCGATTCGGGCGTGAGCGACATCGCACACTGCAGGGCGCAGTACGGGCAATGGGTGGCGGTGGCGGTCTCGGTCATGGTGGAAAGGATCCGTCGGCCGTCAGATGCGAACGCCGCGGCGGCGGCCGTAGACGGCGATGGCGATGGTCACCGCGAGGAACAGGACGTAGGCCGCCACGAACCAGGCGAGACCCGTCGTGTATGTGCCCGTGGTGGTCTTCGAGAGGCCGAGCACCTGCGGGATGATGAACCCGCCGTATGCGCCGAAGGCGGAGATGATCCCGAGGGCCGCGGCCGCTGTGCGCTGTGCGCCGATGTCTCCGGCGGAGGTGTGCCCGTCGGCGGCGCCGGAGCGCAGAGCGAACATCGTGGGGATCATCCGGTAGGTCGCGCCGTTGCCGGCGCCGCTGGCCACGAAGAGCACCAGGAAGAACCCGAGGAACAGCCCGAAGTTGTCGAGAGGCAGCGTCACGATGACCGCGAGGGCGCCGAGGGCCATGACCACGAAAGCGGCGATAGTGATCGAGCTCCCGCCGAAGCGGTCGGCGAGCCGGCCACCGAACGGGCGGGCGAGGGAGCCGACGCCTGCGCCGAGGAAGGCCAGCGACAGGGTCGCGGTGCCCACGCCGAAGTGGCTGAAGGTGGGGAACTGGTCGGCGATGAGCTTCGGGAAGACGCCTGAGAATCCGATGAACGAGCCGAACGTGCCGATGTACAGGAGCGACATCAGCCAGAGCTGCGGAGCCTTGAGGGCTGCGAGCGACGCCAGCACGTCGGCCTTGGCGTTGGAGAGGTTGTCCATGCGCAACCAGGCGCCGACGACGGCGACGAGGATGAGCGGAATCCAGACGAGGCCGGCGAGCGGAAGTTGCAGGGTGACGCCCGCGCCGATCGTGATGACGATCGGCACCATGAGCTGCGCGACGGATGCTCCGAGGTTGCCGCCTGCGGCGTTCAGGCCGAGCGCCCAGCCCTTCTTGCGCTGCGGGTAGAAGTAGGTGATGTTCGCCATCGAGCTCGCGAAGTTGCCGCCGCCGAGTCCAGCGAGGGCGGCGACCAGGAGCATCACGCCGAATGGGGTGTGCGGGTTGGATACGCAGAGAGCGAGGCCGATCGTCGGGATGAGGAGCAGTGCGGCCGACACGATCGTCCAGTTGCGCCCGCCGAACTTCGGAACCATGAACGTGTACGGGAAGCGCAGGGTCGCACCCACCAGGCTCGGCATCGAGATCAGCCAGAAGATCTGCGAGGTCGTGAACTGGAATCCGGCGGCCGGGAGCGAGACCACGACGATCGACCAGAGCTGCCACACGATGAAGCCGAGGAACTCGGCGAAGATGGACCAGCGGAGATTGCGGCGAGCGATGGAAGCGCCGACGGCGTTCCATTGGCCCGGGTCTTCGGCGTTCCAACCGTCGATCCAGCGACCGGGGCGGTGGACGAGTGCGCTTGAGGGCGGGGCGAGCGTCGAGCTCGCGGCTTCGGCGGATGTATCGGTCACAGTGGCTGGGGACGGTGCGGTCATGAGAGTGCCTCCAAAACGGATCGGGGTGGCCAGGGGTGCAGGTGGGAGTGGTGCAGGTGGGAGTGGTGCGGGTGGGGAGTGGAAACGGTGGTTCGGGAGAAAGTCAGGCCGTGCCGACCGGGCGGATGCCCGCTTCGTCGAACAGCCGGCAGACGATATCGACCAGCTCGGGCGGTGGCTGTTCGCCGTCGACGAGCAACGGCCGGCTGGTGACGTCCGCTCCCGCTTCCGCGGCGAGCGAGGCGAAGTAGCCGGGAGCCAGCAGGTAGCTGGCGACGAACACCCGGCCTGGGCCGGACTCACGCATCGAAGCCACGGCGTCGGCTACCCGTGGCTCGGCGGCCGAGATGAACGAGACGGCGACCGGGCGCCGGAGCACCGACGCGAGAAGGTGGCCCATCACGTGGCAGTCCGCGACGGCGGCATGGTCGGTGGATCCTGCTGCGGCGAGCACGACACGATCGTCATCGCGCAGACCGGCTTCGTGCAGCCGGCGGGCGAGGACGTGCGCGAGTCGTGCATCCGGG
>DASYGJ010000267.1:0-12488 GCA_035999915.1 Leifsonia sp. | reverse complement strand
GCCAACCGCATCCTCTACTCCCTCGCGAGCGAGCGGTTGGCCCTTTCCGTCGGCGACTTCCTCTCGACAGTCTGTCCCGAGCAGATCGTGCTTCGCGAGGTCCGCAAGCGTGGTTCCGGCCGTGCCGGCAGCCGCACCGCCGAGGGGTGAGCTAAGCCTAGATCCACCGCGTCCGGCGGTGCGTTGCAGCCGAGCAGCCCCCGCCGGATCTGGAACACCTACCTCGATCGCAGCTGCTTCGAGGCTTCCATCGACCGCAAGATGTACCGCTAACGAGACTCCGGGCGTGCTCCTGCAGCTTGGGCGAACTCGAGCAGCCGCCGCTGCGATTCGGCGTAGGACGTCGCGGTCGGCACCTCGCGCCCGTCCCGCACGGCCTCCGCCACATTTACGGCCGCGTCGACTGCCGCCCGGTACGGCAATGATCCGGTGCTCACGCGTCTCACCCCGAGGGCCTGCAGGTCGTCGAGGGTGAGGCCGGGCACCACCAGCACATTCAACGGGAGCGGGATCGCCGCAGCCAGCTCCTCCAGCGTCGCCGGTTCGGTCGCGCCAGGCACGAAGATTCCGTCCGCGCCCGCGTCGGCGTACGCCGTCGCGCGTTCGAGGACCGCCGGCACAGTGTCCTCCTCGCGGAACCAGTACGAGTCGATTCGGGCGTTGACGAAGACGCCGGGTGCTGCCCGTTTAATCGCAGCGATCTTGGCGGAGGGGATGGCCGGGTCGACCAGCCGTCCGCCGGCGGAGTCCTCCAGGTTCACGCCGTCGACCCCGAGGGCCGCGACGAAGTCGGCGACCGAGGCAGGATCGTCGCTGAAACCGTCCTCGATGTCAGCGGTCACGTACACCGGCAGAACGCTCAGCGCGCGGACCAGAGCGACCGTCGCCTCCCGGCTCGCCCCCTCCGCATCCGGCCGGCCGGTCGAGGCATTGACCCCGAAGCTGGTGGTTCCGACCGCGGGGAACCCGGCAGCCACGAACGCGAGCGCCGAGCCGACGTCCCACGCGTTCGGCAGCAGCAGGGGCCGGTCGGTGTAGTGCAACTCACGGAACGACATGGGCTATCACCCTCCAAGCGGAGGATAGCGCAAATCGAGGATGGCTGGGGGCAAAGCAGGGTGCTCTCGAGCCCTGGAGCGCAGCTCTCGATCGAGTGCCACTTCTCCTGGTCAGGCAACTCAAAGAAGCGAAGCGAGAGTTCGAAGGCTCGCTTTCTCAGCGAGTTGCATGATCGGGAACAGGCCGGCGGACGACACGAGATTCGGGTCATCGAATGACACGACAGCGGTCCTGGCAGCACGAGAAACTTGCATCTGCGAGATGCCTTTCTTCTCGGGTTCAATTGCTCCGCGGTAAGAACAATTTACCCTGATAAGACAGGCATTCTCCGTTTAGCGCGCCGCCGCCAACCCAAGCTTCATCGGTGGATCCAGGCTAAGAAACCCACGAGGGGCGCGCAAATGCGGGCTGCGTCGCTCGCACGTCGCAACAACTCGCCCCTCGGCGACGCTCGCAGCCCGGAGGCGAGGGACACCGCTAGGAGTACTGCAGGGCGCCTGCCAGCTCATCCGCGGTCGCTTGCGCTGCCGTGCCGCCGAGTCCGCGCACGGAGAGCGAACCGGCCACGGCGGCCCACCGCAGGCGGTCCGACTCTGGCGCAGTGCCCTGGAGCATGGCGGCAAGGTACCCGGCATCGAAGCTGTCGCCGGCACCGGTCGTGTCGACGACGTCGAGCTCCAACCCGGGTGCGTCGGCCGTGCGGATGCCGCGCTCGAACGCGAGACCTCCCGCCGCGCCGGCCTTGACCACGACGCGGCAGCCGAGAGCTGAGAGCAGACCGCCGGCGTCGTCGAGATCAGCGACCGCTCGTTCGGAGACAGCTCCGGCGATGGCGATCGCCTCTTCAGCATTCGGCAGGAAGCAGGTCACCCGCGACAGAACGTCGATGAGGCCATCCCAGCGTTCGGCCGGATCCCAGTTGGTGTCGAGGCTCGTTGTGATGCCGCTGAGCAGAAGGTCGTCGAGAAGTTCGGGCAAGGCTCGTGCCAGAGCCGGCTGCAGGAAGTACGAGGCGAAGTGGACGTGACGCGGGCGAAGGCGTTCGATGGCGACGCGCACCGCGGCCGCGTCGAGCGCAGGAATGGTGCCGGGAAGCGTCAGGATGCCCCGGTCGTGTTCCTCCGACAGCACGACAGAGATGCCGGTGGCCAGATCATCCCGCACCGTCACGGCCGAGGCGTCTACACCGCGTTCGCTGAGTCGCTCGACGACGAACGCGCCGAACTGGTCGTGCCCGACCACCGCCGCGAGAGCGGTTCGCGCGCCGAGCCGGGCGAGTCCCGCGGCGACGATCGCCGCGCTGCCGCCGAGGACCAGGTCTGCCGAATCCAGCAGTTGCTCCGCCTGACCGAAACGGGGAACGACGTCGCCCGTCAACAGAAGATCCGGGTTCGCGTCGCCGACGACAAGCACGTCGACGCCGCTCACGTCGACCGCGGTCATCCTTTCAGGCCCGAGAACGTCATCGTGGCAATGAACTGACGCTGCGCGAACAGGAAGAACAGGATCAGCGGAAGAGTGGCGACCACGTTTCCGGCCATGATGAGGCTCCAGTCGGTCTGGTGGGTGCCTTGGAAGTTCGCGATGCCGAGCTGCAGCGTGAACGCCTGCTGGTTGTTGATCGCGATCAGTGGCCAGACGAGGTCGTTCCAGGCGCCGAGTAACGTGAAGATCGCCAGCGTCGCCAGTGCGGGGCGCGCCAAGGGCAACACGATGCGGAAGAAGATCTGCCACCGGTTGCAACCGTCGATCGCTCCGGCCTCCTCGAGCTCGGCGGGGAGGGAGAGGAAGAACTGCCGCATCAGGAAGATACCGAACGCGGTCGCGAGCCAGGGCACGATCGCTGCCCCCAGCCCGTTCAACAGCCCCAGGTTGGCGAACAGGATGTAGGTGGGGATCATCAGCAACTGGGTCGGGATCATGATGGTCGCCAGGATCATCAGGAATCCGACGTTGCGCCCGGCGAACTTGAGGCGCGCGAACCCGTATCCGGCCAGCGAGCACAGCACCAGGTTTGAGACGATCGCCGTCCCTGACACGATCACCGTGTTGCCGAGCCAGCGCAGGATGTCCGTCTGGCCGAAGAGCTTCGCGTACCCGTCGAGGGTGAAATGCGACGGAATGAACGGGGGCGGGAACGCGACCAGCTCCTTCGCCGGTGAGACCGACGCCAGAGCCATCTGAATGAACGGCACCAGAAACAGGATCGCGATCGGGAACAGTACGAAGTGCCATCCGCTCATTTTGCGCTTGCGCCGACCGGCGGCTGTGCCGACGCGGGCCGCGACCTCGAGAGACGACCCCGCGACTTCGTCCAGAACGGTCGCCATCAGAAAGCCTCCGAACCTTTGCGCCGCGAGTACACGACGACGAAGAGCGTGATCAGGAGCGTGACCGCGAACAAGACGTAGGCCGCTGCCGACCCGTAGCCGAACTGCAGGGCGCGGAACGCCTTGTCGTAGAGGAAATAGACGATCGTCTTGGTGGCGTCGAGCGGGCCACCACGTGTCGTCGTGTAGACCAGATCGAACAGCTGCACGGCCTGGATGGCCTGCCAGATCGTCACGAACACCGTGACGGGCGCGAGCTGCGGCCACACGATCCGCCAGAACGTCTGCCACGGGTTGGCGCCATCGATGCGCGCGGCCTCGATGAGGTCGGACGGAACATCCTGCAACGCCGCCAGGTAGATCACCGTCGTGAACGCAGCCGATCCCCACAGCGACATGATCGCGATCACCAGCATCGCCTGATGCGGATCGTCGAGCCAGCCCTGTTGCGGCAGGTGCAGCACCCGGAGCACGTTGTTGACGAGGCCGAACTGCGGACTGAACAGTTACGTCGACAGGATGCCAGTCGATGCCGCCGACGCCACGAACGGCACGAATATCGCCGTGCGGTAGAAGCCCATCAGCCGGATGCGGCGGTTGAGCGCCACCGCCAGGAACAGGCCGAGCAGTACCGACGACGGAACGAACAGGACCGTGAAGCCGAACGTGTTGCCGACCGCGTTCCAGAAATCGGCGTCACTGATCAGCTGGGCGTAGTTCGCGCCGCCGACGAAGGTCGCCTGGCTGAACCCGTCCCAGCTCTGGAAAGAAAGGACGAAAGCCCACACGGCGGGGAAGATTGAGAGCCCGAGGATGATGATCGTGGCCGGACCGACGAATCCCCATCCGGTGAGCGCCGCCTTCAGGCCCTGCCGGCGGCGGAGGCGACGAGTGTTCGTCGCGCCCGCCGGCACGGCCACGGGGGCCGGACGGCTGATGGTGTCTGTCATCGGAGTATCCTCGCTCACGCCTACTTGGTCGTCCCTGAGTCAGCCGACTTCGCAGCCTGCTCGAGCGCGGACTTGGGGTCGCCCTGTCCCTGAAGTACGGACGAGATCGCTTTACCGACAGCGACCGAAAGGGCTGCGTATCCCTTCGTCGTCGGCCGGGTCTGCTTCACGTTCTGCGAGTTGGCCACGAAAACGTCGTAGCCCGGATACTGTGCCGCCTCTTTGGCGACGGCGTCGGATGTCGCCTCCGACGATCGAAGCGGCAGGTTGCCGATGGAGACGTTGAACTGCTCGTCCTGTTGTGCCGAGGTCAGCCACTGCGCGAACTGGGTCGCCCAGTATGCGCGGTTCTTGTCGTGGTGGTCGAACAGCGCCCAGATGTCCGGCCCGCTGACGGTCTGGTGGTCGCCGTTCGTTCCCGGCAGGTTGACGACCCCGTAGTTCGTGCCGCCGGTCTTCAGATCGGAGAGCTCCCACGGTCCGGAGGTGATCATCCCGATGCGGTTGCTGACGAACAGCTGGCCGAACTTCGTGTCGGTCTGGTCGAGGTACACGCTCTTGTCGTCGACCGCCATCGAACGAAGGAAGGACAGCGAGTCGTTGCCGGCCGATGATGCGAACTCGGCCTTCTTGCCGTCGGAGGAGAGGATGGATCCGCCGTTCTGCCAGAGGTGAGGCCAGAACTGCCAGGTCGTCTCTTCGCTGCCGGACACCGAGTATCCGTAGCCGTAGACGTGGTTGGCGGCATCGGTCAGCTTCTTCGCCGCGTTGCGGAAGTCGGTCCAGGTCCAGTCTTTGGTGGGATACGCGAGTCCGGCCTTGTCGAACAGCGTCTTGTTGTAGAGCAGTCCGATGTTGTCGACCACGGCGGGGAATCCGATGACCTGCTTCCCCGTTGGCTGTGCCGTGCCGCGGGCGGCGGGAGTGAATTCGTTCCATTTGACGTCCGGCTTCTTCACGTCACTCGAGATGTCGAGCGTGCGACCGGACGCCTCCAGCTGTCCCGCCCACGATCCGAAAGCGTACGACATGTCCGGGTACTGGTTGCCCGCGAATCCGGCGGACAGCTTCTGAAGCAGCTGATCGGTGCTGGACGCGCCCGGCGACATATCGATGGTGACGTTGGGATGCGCCTTCTCGAACTGCCGCGCGAGGCCCTCGATGATCTTCTCCGCCGCGTCCGACTGCCCCGACCAGACCTCGATCTTCACGTTGGCTTTGGTGTCGAGGGTTGACGCACCTTGCGAGCCGCTGCAGCCGGCGAGCGCGACGGCCAGCGATGTTGCGGCGATCACCCCGGCTACGCGGAGCGCCCGTTTCGTGCGCGGCCTGTGTTTGAGTGGAGTGGTCATCTTTGGTTCCTCTCTTAGTGCTTTCGGGTGCTAGTGCTGTGGGGTCGAAGGAGATCAGTCGAGAACGATGGAGCGTGTGAGATTGCGCGGGCGATCGGGGTTCAGCCCGCGATGTTCGGCGATCGCGGCCGCCAGTTGCTGGGCCCTCGCGAGTTCGACCAGTGGATCGTTCGCGCTGCCGACGACACTCGCTCCGGTACGTTCGATGTCGTCGACGAGCGAAGCTTCGACTCGACCGATGATCCACACCAAGGAGCGATCGTTCGCAACAGCCAGTGGGCCGTGCCGGAAGTCGAGGAGCGGGTAGGACTCGGCCCACGCCTGCGCGGCTTCGCGGATCTTGAGCGCGGCTTCCTGGGCAAGCCCGTACGTCCATCCGCTGCCCAGGTAGACGAAGTGGTCATAGTTGGCCGGATCGATCCCGAGTGGTTCTGAGAGCATCGCCTTGGCCTGAGCAGGAAGTGCACTGACGTCTTCACCCAGGGCGGCGCGAGCGAGCAGCAGGAAGGTTGTCGGGAACCTGGTCTGCACGACCGATTGCTCGTCGGCGAAGTCGAGCAGCAGCACTTCGTCCGCCCGCTCGGCCACGGGCGAGTCGGCAACACCGGTCACCGCGATGGTGGTCACGTTCTGAGGCAGCGCATCCAGGGCGTCGATCACCTCGGTCGTGGTGCCCGACCGGCTGAGTGCTATGACGGCGTCGTAGTCGCGCCAAGCCCACGGTTCCGAGGCGTACCTGGCGTCGGTCACACCGAATCCGGCTTCCTCGCGGAGTGCCGCGAAGGATTCCGCGACATAGGCGGACGTTCCGCAGCCCAACACGAGCACGCGAGCGCCCGGAAGGGTGAGCAGTTCGGCGGCGCGGTCGGTGTGGCTCTCGAGGGCCTCCTGCCAGATGGCCGGCTGGCTCTCGATTTCTGTGCGGGTCAGGGACGACAATTGAACTCCATGTTTCGTTGATGGCTGGGTAGGGTGCGGTCAGCGGATGTCATCGAGGCGGCCGCCGAGCGCGACGGGCAGCAGGTCAGCGTGAGCCACGGTGAGTTCGTCGCAGAGCGCCCAGAGCTGCTCAGGCGTGAGCGAAGAGCTGGCGTTCGGATCGACCAGCAATGCCCTGCGGACGAGCTCCGGGTCACCCGTCCGCGCGGCTTCGATGGTGAGGCCGGCCACCGACAGGTAGGTGCGGTTGAGCGCGGCCCCTTGCTCGGGAACGGCCCCGACCGGCAGAGGATGCAGGCCCGACGCATCGACGATGGTCGGCACTTCGACGACCGCGCCTTCGGGAAGATTGTCGATCAATCCGCGGTTCACCACGTTCGCGTGAATTTCGCGGACGGTTCCGGTGAGCATCGAGTGGATGATCTGCGGAGCGTACTCGGCCGCGTTCTCCTCCAGCTCGAGCTCCTCCTCCGCCGCCAGCGTCGCCTTCGCGTGCTCGAACTCGGCCACGTTCTCTTCCGAGATACCGATGTATTCGAGCGGCTTCAGACGGAATCTCTCGATCTGCTGCGGAGAGCGGAGGAACCAGGAGAGATACTCCGACGAATGCTCGCTGGTCTCGGTCGGGTAGAAGCCGATGCGCTTGAAGATCTCCACCCGCACTCGGCGCTCAAGCTCCGGATCGGCCGCGATCTTTTCGCGGAGCAACGGGTACAGGTCTTGCCCGTCACGGGACCACTCGACGAGCCACGCCTGGTGGTTGACGCCGGCCGCGCGGAAACGGGTCCCTTCCAGCGGCACCCCGATCAGCGCGCAAAGGTCATGCACGGTCCAGTAGACGCTGTGGCACAGCCCGACGACCTTGAGCTCGGGCGCCACAACGGACAGCCACCACACGTTCATCGCCATCGGGTTCGTGTAGTTGAGGAACCACGCACCCGGGCAGAGCTCGAGCATGTCGGCGGCGACCGCGGTCAGCACCGGGAAGGTTCGGAGCGCGCGGAAGATTCCTCCGACGCCGGTCGTGTCGCCGATCGTCTGCAGCAGTCCGGCGGCGGCAGGGATCTCAAGGTCTTTGCGCGTTGCTTCGATGCCCCCCACCTGCATCATGTTGATGACGAAATCCGCGCCGCGCAGCGCCTCGCGGCGGTCGAGCGTCGCGACGATCTCGGCTTCCCGGCCAAATCGCGAGGCGACCTGTAGAGCGGTCCCCTTCGCGACCTCAAGACGGTCGGCATCGATGTCATGGAGAACGATGCGGAGCGGAGGAAGGTCGTCGAACCGGAAAAGGTCGGCGAGGAGCTGGCGGGTGAAGACGACGCTGCCCGCGCCGAGGAAAACAATCTGAGGCATGAAAGAGATCATGCGATTGAATCAGCGTTTCGCACAATAGAATGAGCGAAATACGGTCCAAATAATCATTTGAACTGATCATTCTGTACGGTTTCGATGACACTATGTACGGTTTCGATGAAAGGATGGGCCCATGGTCACCCCCGCAACGGAAAACCTGCTCGCGCGTGCGACGTCGGGCAAGCGCTCGAAACGCATGATGGCCATCCTCGACTTGATCGAAGAGCGCGGTGCCCTCAGTCTCACCGACCTCGCCGAGACTCTGGCGATCTCCCCGGCAACGGCTCGCCGTGACCTCGCCGACTTGGCCGACCAGAGCCTCATCCTGCGCACTCACGGCGGTGCTTCGGTGCGCGATCGAACCCGCGAGCTTCCCGTCGCGTTGCGCGACACCCGGTTCCAGGAACCAAAGCGCGCAATAGCCCGCGCGCTCGTCGCACGGCTCCCGGCCGAGCCGCACGTGATCGCTTTGTGCGGTGGAACCACCACAGCCAGTGTGGCCCGCGAACTCTCCGGCCATCGCGATATCGCCGTGGTCACCAACTCGCTCACGATCGCTGGTCTGCTCGCGGCATATCCGGGCGTGCGCGTCATCATGACGGGCGGGTTCCTGCGACCTCAGTCACTTGAACTGGTCGGCGCGCTGGCGGAGAGCACCTTCAACGCCGTCAACGTCGGCACGGCGATCCTGGGGGCGGACGGCATCACCGCCGCGGCCGGCGTCACCACTCACGACGAGACCGAGGCGCGAACGAACCACGCCATGGTCGGCAAGGCTCAGCGAACGGTTGTGGTGGCCGACGGCTCCAAGATCGGCCGCGCAGCCCTCGCCCAGTGCTGCGCGATCCAGGAGATCGACTTACTCATCACCGACAGCAGCGCCGACCAGGACGAATTGCAGCGCATCAGGGCCGCCGGAGTCGAAGTCGTCTTGGCCTGAGCCGTCGTCGCATCAGTGGTTCGGACCTCTGGCGTCGTGTCCCCCAAAATGCCGCTACCGGAGCCCGCCAGAATAGGCAAGGCTTGATCGAATGGAGGGGTATTCGCTTGAGCAGAAGAAGGTCGTGACACAGCCGCGCGCAGTGCTGAGGCCGCACGCGCACCTTTTCGGACGCGGCCTCGTGGCGCTGCTAGCACTCACGACCCCCGTCTTCGCCGTGCTCTACTGGATCACGATTGTGAGCGGCGATTGGCCTGTGGTGCTGGCCATCCACCTCCTCGTCGTCGTCGCCAGCACGCTTGCCGTGCTCACGTACTTCTCGACGACCATCCAATTCACTGCGAACGGGGTGCGCGAGCGCGGATTCTTCGGGCGCACGATCCAGGTGCGACACGACATGGTCGGATCCGTGCAGCTCATCGATCTCTATGAGGGCAGCACGCTCGACACGCGGCCGCAACTCTTCGTCACGGGACTGGACGGCCGGCTGCTCATCCGGATGCGCGGACAGTTCTGGGCGCTCGCCGACATGGAACGTGTGGCCGAAGAACTGGACTTCCCCATCACGAAGCGACCGGACTCGGTCACGCTCGCCGAACTGCGCCGCACCTCCCCCGAACTGCTCTACTGGTTCGAACGGTTCCCCCGCCTCGCACGCTGAACGCCCCGCTGTCGATGGGTCAGCGCTCCTCCAGCCCCCACCGCTGGCCGTACCCACCCTCCTCGACCGGCTTCGCCATCAGCTCGAGGTATGGCACGGCGTCGAAGGCCTCCGGGCCGAGTACGCCCGTTCCGCGCCAGACACCGGTCGCGAGGAGTTCGAGCGCAATCACCGGATTCAGCGCGGTCTGCCAGACCACGCACTGGGACTCGTATTCGCGCATGGTCCACTCGTTGTCGCTGACGTGGTAGAGGTACACCTCGCGCGCTGACCCGTCCACTCCGGTGCCGGTCACCCAGACGCCCGCGCAGGTCTTGCCCGTCATCCGGGGGCCGATGGATGCGGGGTCGGGCAGAGCGGCGGCCACCACATCCCGGGGCGCCACCTCGACCGGACCGCTCTCGCTGCGCACCCGCACCGGCGTCGTCGAGTCGAGCCCGAGCTGGTGGAGCGTGCGAAGGATGCCGATGAACTCCACGCCGAGCCCGTACTTGAAGGTCACCCGCTCCGCGTCGATCCAGCGCGGCATGAGGAGTACCTCCTCGTGCTCCACGTTCACGCACTCCACCGGTCCGATGCCCTCGGGGAAGTCGAAGACTTCCGGCTCGCTGAACGGCGGCGTGGTGAACCAGCCGCCCTCTTTCTCGAAGACCACCGGCGGATTCAGGCACTCCTCGATGGTCGTCCAGATGCTGAACGAGGGGGCGAAGATCTCGTTCCCGTCGGAGTCCCGCACCACGAGGTTCGCCCCATCGCGGGTTCCGAGTTCGTCGATGTGCGAGAAGAGCTTGTCCGCGGCGTAGCGGGCGAACACGTCACTGAGCCCGGGCTCGACGCCCATGCCGACGATGGCCAGACGACCGGCCGTCTCCCAGTCGCCGCGCAGAGCGAACTGGTCGTCGCCGAGCTTCACCCCTGTCTTGGAGTACGGATCGGTGGGATGCGGCTCCGACAGGCTCATCGCCATGTCGAGATAGTCCGCGCCGGCGGCAAGCGCCCCGGCGAAGATCGTCGGCACGAACTTCGGCTCCACCGCGTTCATCACGTGGGTGGCGCGGTGTTCGTGTGCGACTGCGGCAACGGCATCCGGATCGGAGGCGTCGATCGCGGCAGCCGTGAACCGCGAGGCCACCTCGTCGCCGTGCCTCTCGGCGATCCAGGCGATGGTGCGCCGGGCGCGGGAGAGGTCGTAGTCGCTGACAACGATGGTCTCGTAGAAGGAGCGTCGGGCGGCGATTTTGGCGATCGAATCGCCCACGCCGCCGGCGCCCACGAGGAGGATTCTCATGCGCGCAACGCTATCCCTCCCGGCCGCCCTGCTGAAAGTCGGAAATTTCGGGTGACACGCCGCGGGTTCTTCCGTTGCGACGGACTTTGCGGCCGAAACTTCCGATTCTTCCGACCGAGGCGTTACGGGAGCCCGGGAGGCGTTACGGGAGCCCGGGAGGGGTTTCGGGAGCCCGGGAGGGCGTGACTAGTGCGCCAATTCCGGCACGGTGCGCGGCCGCACGATCAGCCAGAGGGCGGCGATGCTGATCCCCGAGCAGACCGCCATCACGAGGCCCATCGGTGCCGCACTGGCGACGCCGAGCACTCCGACGATCGGCGAGATGAGGCCGGCCAGCCCGAAGTTGAGAGCGCCGAGAAGGGATGCGGCGGTTCCGGCCTCGTGTCCGTGCCCATTGAGCGCGATCACCTGAACACAGGGAAATCCGAATCCGCACGCGGCGATGAAGAACCAGAGCGGGATCACCGTGCCCCACAGTCCGGCGTGGGCCTGGTCGAGCACGACGATGGTCACCGCCGAGACGAACATGACGATGGTCGACACCGACAGGATCCATTGCGGTCCGACGTACTTGGTCAGCCGCGCGGAGGATTGCACCCCGATGATGATCCCGACGGAGTTGACCGCGAAGAGCAGCCCGTATTGCTGCGCATCGAAGGCGTAGAAGTCTTGGAAGACGAACGAACTCGCTGACAGATACGAGAAGAGTCCGGTGAAGTTCATGGCCCCGACGACGGCGATACCGACGAAGACGCGGTCGCTGAGCACCGACTTGTAACGCTGGCGAACGGTGGAGTGTCCCGCATCGTGGCGACGGGCCTTTGGCAGGGTTTCGACGATCCAGAGGGAGACGCAGACCAGGACGAAGAGTCCATAGAACGCGAGCACGACGAAGATGCCCCGCCACGGCATGACCAGCAGCAGCTGCGAGCCGAGCACCGGCGCGAGCACGGGCGCGAGGCCGCTGACGAGGGCGAGGCGGCTGAGCATCCTCACCAGCGGCCGTCCGCCGAACAGGTCGCGCACCATGGCCATCGCCACAACGCCACCCGCCGCCGCACCGATCCCCTGCAACGCGCGCGCCACGCCCAGCAATTCGACGTTGGGCGCCACAGCTGCGGCGAGGCAAGCCAGAATGTGCACCGTGGTCGCGAGGATGAGCGGCACCCGCCGGCCGATCTTGTCGCTCCACGGGCCAACGATCAGTTGGCCCAGGCCGAAGCCGATCGTCGTCGCGGTGAGAGTGAGCTGGATCACCGCGGTCGACACTCCGAATTCGCTCTCGAGGGTGGGCAGCGCCGGGAGATAGGTGTCGATGGTGAAGGGTCCGAGAGCGGTGAGGGCACCGAGGATGAGGATGTAGGCCAGCCGTTGACGGTTGGACAGGGAGTCACCGGGGTGGACGACGGAAGTCACGAAGATCCTTGCAGGGAGAAAACGATCACCGCGACCGGGGCCACGGTGGAAGGGGAGGTGTGCCGGATTTTCGGCGGAGCTTTCCGGCCAATCGAATCGATTCGATCTTCGGAACTCTTTTATCCTATCGAAGATCCGCGCGGAATGTTACCGTGCGCATCCCCCTGTTGTCAGGCCGAGGGCGCCGCGAGCAGCGGCGC
>DASYGJ010000254.1:0-2805 GCA_035999915.1 Leifsonia sp. | reverse complement strand
CCAGGCGAGGTCGAAGGGTGCGAGGTCGGCGATCCAGTCGATCGCCTCCGCCACATCCCAGCGCTGGTTCGCGTCCACCGCCAGCCGGACGTCGGGGCCGATCGCCGCGCGAGCAATGCCGAGGCGACGAACATCATCGGCCCGGTCCGCTCCGACCTTGAGCTTGATCTGGGCGAACCCGTCGGCAACGGCCTCACGGCACAGCCGGTCGAGCTTGGCGTCGTCGTAGCCGAGCCACCCGGGCGAAGTCGTATAGGCCGGGTAGCCGGTAACGAGCAGTTCCGCGCGGCGTGCGTCCCGGCCCGGCACCGCGGCACGCAGGATCGCTAGCGCATCGGCGGGGGTGAGCGCGTCAGTCAGGTAGCGAAAGTCGACGAGCGACACGATCTCTTCCGGGGTCATCGCCGCGAGAAGCGCCCAGAGAGGCAAGCCGGCCCGCTTCGACTTGAGGTCCCAGAGCGCATTGACCACGGCCCCGATGGCCATATGCATGACACCCTTCTCGGGTCCCAGCCAGCGCAGTTGGGAGTCGTACACGAGCTCGCGCCAGGTCGCCCCCATATCGTCGAGCAGTTCCTCCACGTCGCGCCCGAGCAGGTGACCCTCCAACGCGCGGATCGCAGCCACCTCGACGTCGTTGCCGCGCCCGATGGTGAACACGAAGCCGTGACCTTCGAGGTCGTCGTCGCTGTCGGTGACGATGCGCACGTACGCGGCTGAGTAGTCGGGGTCCGGGTTCATCGCATCGGACCCATCGAGCATGGTCGAGGTCGGAAAGCGAATATCGCTCGTGTCAAGTGCTGTGATCGTGCTCACGTAATTCCTTCGTTGGACGGTACGCTTGAGCATAGACATCCGATGTCTAGCTTGTCAATTGCATTCGGAGGCCGTAATTGTTGGCTGAATTCATCCACACCTTTAACGTATAGTTCAGATGTTTCGCGAAGTTGTGGCAGGCCGGCGAAAGAAGCTCATCCCGATGCGATCGAGAAATCCAGCCTCAAGGTCGGTAAGTCTTGACAACATCATACGTACTATGAACGATATGAGGACACGACTTTCGATCCCCAAACCGTGCCCCCAGGCGTATGCGGGCCGGCAGCACAATTCGCAGTGAAGGAAGACTCAATGTTCGGCTCTGAATCTGGCCCCTCGCACGCGCGCCGGGCGGGGATCGCCTGTGCAACCGTAGGTCTCGCTTCGGCGCTTACGATCACCGCCGGCCCTCTGCCGTCCGCATCTGCACACGGGCGCGATCAGGCTCCTGCGTCGATGGTCTTTGTGGATGCCGGTAGGGGAAGCGATCACAACGACGGAAGTACGACGCGGCGTGCCGTTCAATCCCTGGAAGAAGCGCAGAAGCGAGCACGAAAGCTCGCATCTGCAGGAAAAACCGACGTCATCGTGAAACTCGCGGAAGGAGACTACCGGTTGTCGAAGCCACTCACCTTCGATGCCCGGGATTCGGGCCTGAACGGGCATACTGTCACGTGGCAGGGACCGGATGAGGGCAGGGCCCGCATCCTTGGTTCGAGAAGCGTCAAGAAGTGGAACCTGAGTAGCGTCGGCAACGGCATCTACGAGGCATCGGTACCGCGCGGAACGCAGACGCGGCAGCTTTACGTCGACGGCGTAATCGCTCAACGCGCGAGGACTGAGCTCAACCGCGCCGACATGCCGGCGACGGATTCCGGGTACAAGCCGACGGGATCCGCGGCGTGGCTGCTCACCATGCCAGGCGTCGCAGATGCCGAGATCGAGGGCGCTGGCGCGTGGACGAGCCGATTCAGCCCCATCGCTGGGGTCGACGGCGACGTCCTCACCATGCAGCAGCCGGCCTGGAAGCTCAACACCTGGGGCTGGGACACACTCAACAGCCCATTCCACGATGGACCACTTGTCGTCGAGAATGCGCTCGCCCTCCTCGACCAGCCGGGAGAGTGGTTCCTCGACCAGAAAGCAGGAACCCTCTACTACAAGCCTCTCGCCGGCCAGAACATGGACCGGGTCGATGTGGAGCTGCCCACAGTCGAATCCCTGCTCAATGTCGCCGGCAGGCTTGACGCACCAGTCCATAACCTGACGTTCTCGAACCTCGAATTCAGCGGAACAACGTGGAACGCACCGACGTCAACCGGCTTCGCTGACCAGCAGACGAGTTCTTATCTGACAAGCCTCGACGGGATCGACCAGTCGAACTTCGAATCGACCCGCGGCAAAGTATTAGGCGTCCCGGCAGGTATCCAGGTGTCGGCGGCACACGACATCACCTTCACTGACAGCACCTTCACGAACTTCGGCGCCAACGCTGTCGGAATCGGCAACGACGCGAACGCCACAGACTCGGGTGTCGGCCTGGCGGCCCGTAACATCACTGTCACGAGGTCGGTCTTCTCCCAGATAGCTGGGTCGGCTGTGACCGCAGGCGGATTCCTGCCCGACGCCCACCACCCGAGCGACCCTCGCATGCTCGTCTCCAACATCAATGTGACGAAGAACGTGATACACGATGTCGCCCGTTATTACACCGACAACGTCGGCGTGCTCATGACATATGTGGCGGACTCGATCATCTCGCACAACGAGATCTTCAATCTGCCCTACTCCGGCATCGCTGTCGGATACGGATGGGGCATCCCCGACGCTGGGGGCAGCCCTGAGTACGTCAGTCGAGGAACGTACAACTATTATCCGCTGTACAGCACCCCCACCACGATGAAGAACCTCACCGTCGAGGGGAACTACGTCCACGATGTGCTCAAGGTTCACACGGATGGTGCGCCCTTCTACAGCCTCGGCGCATCG
>DASYGJ010000193.1:0-9183 GCA_035999915.1 Leifsonia sp. | reverse complement strand
TCGGGACCTCGAAGCCGCCGAGCGCGAAGCCGATGCGCGCATCCGCAGCGAAGCCCGTGCCGCCGTCGCGAACGACGGCTAGCTGATCGAGAGCCCTGAGCACGCGCCCCGGTTCGATCTCCAGGCCGAGAACCTCCACGTCATGCCGCTTCTTGGCCAGCCGCTGGTGCAGTTCCAGAGCGGTCACGCCGCTCGCACCGTAGCCGAGGTCGACGACGAGGGGATCAGCCGTGCGGCGCAGCGCGGGATGTGCGCCGATCCAGCGATCGACGCGGCGCAGACGGTTCGTGTTGGTGGTGCCGCGCGTCACTGTGCCGATCGTGCCGCTCGCTCCCATGCCCCTAGTGTGCCAAACCTGCAGTGCTGCAAGATTCAAGGGACCTGTGAACGCCCGGTAGATTAGAGCGCATGTCCGCGCCTTACACTTTGATCCTCCTCCGCCACGGCAACAGTGTGTGGAATCAGCAGAACCTGTTCACCGGTTGGGTGGATGTCCGGCTCAGCGACCAGGGCGTCGCCGAGGCGAAGCGTGCGGGCGAACTGCTCGCCGAGTCCGGACTTCACCCCGACGTCGTTTACACGTCCGTGCTCACGCGTGCCATCCAGACAGCGAATCTCGCTCTGGAGGTGGCCGACCGTCTCTGGATCGACGTCAAACGCTCGTGGCGTCTCAACGAGCGTCACTACGGCGCTCTGCAGGGCCTCGACAAGGCCGAGACGCTGGAGAAGTACGGTCCCGAGCAATTCCAGCTGTGGCGTCGTTCGTTCGATGTTCCGCCGCCGCCGCTCGACGACGATAGCGAGTGGTCGCAGGCGCACGATCCGCGCTATGCCGACCTTGGCGACGATCTGCCGCGCACCGAATGCCTGAAAGACGTGATCGACCGGATGCTGCCCTATTGGGACTCCGACATCGCAGGCGACCTCGCCGCCGGCAAGACGGTGCTTGTCACCGCGCACGGCAACTCGCTGCGCGCCCTCGTGAAGCACCTCGACGGCATCTCAGACGAAGACATCGCCGACCTGAACATCCCGACGGGTATTCCGCTGATCTACCGCCTCGACGAGAACTTCGAGCCGATCGCGCCCGCCGAGTACCTCGACCCGGCCGCTGCCGCTGCCGGCGCCGCTGCTGTCGCTGCGCAAGGCGCGAAGTAGCCGCGCGCCCCTCCGCTCAGCCTCTGGTAGCCGCCGAGTCCGCGCAAACTAACCGTCGAGTCCGCGCAGAATCGGCTGAAAACGCCCGAGTCCACGGATAATCCGCGGACTCGCGTGTTTAGGAGGCGAGCTCGGGGGCCCAGTCGCCAGTGCCGAGGTAGTGGACCTTTTTGGCGATCGAGACGGCGTGGTCGGCGAAGCGCTCGTGGTAGCGGGATGCCAGGGTGGCGTCGACGGTGTCGACGGCCTCGCCCTTCCATGTCTCGCCGAGCACCTTGTCGAAGACACTGACGTGCAGTTCGTCGATCTGGTCGTCTTCGTTGCGGATCTCCTCGGCAAGAGCGAGGTCTTCGGTGCGAAGCAGCTCGGTCAGCTTGGTGGCGATCAGCACGTCGAGTCGGCCCATCTCGGCGAAGGTTCCGCGGAGGCTCTTCGGAACGACCTTGTCGGGGAAGCGGTAGCGGGCGAGTTGGGCGATGTGCTCGGCCATGTCACCCATCCGCTCGAGGGATGCGCTGATCCTCAGAGCGCTGACCACGATGCGGAGGTCGCGGGCGACCGGCTGCTGACGGGCGAGGATCTGGATGGAAAGCTCGTCCAGGAGCACGGTCAACTCGTCGATCTTGTGGTCGTTGGCTATGACCTCTTCGGCGAGGGTGACATCGGATTTGTTGAACGCCTGCGTCGCATTCTGGATGGAGATGACGACGAGCTCGGCGATCTCCACGAGGCGATCCTGAACTTCCTTCAGCTCCTGCTGGAATACTTCGCGCATGGGATGACGTTCCTTCCTGGCGTGCGTGGGCACGCGGGATGCGAGGTCGACTGACCACGCTCAGCATGTTCTCTTCGCCAGGTTAACGGTTGGTGCCCTCAGCCTGAACACTGTCTAAAGTACCCGCGAAACTCCGCGGATCGGCCCGCTTTCCTGTCATTGGCCGTTTTGGATACTGCGTACTCTTGGACACATGGACTCCGCCTGGTTGGTGCTGCTGTCTCTGGCACTCGGCCTCTTGGTCGGGGCCGGTTTCGTCTGGCTCCTGCACATCGCCGCCCGCCGCGGCGTTCACGCCGTTCAGGTGGTGAGCCCGAGCGTTCCCGACGGCGTCGACCAGGTGCTCGACGCGCTCGAGTCCGCCGGTGTCGTGCTCGATCCGTCGAACAACGTGATCAAGGCGTCCCCTGGCGCGCACGCGATCGGTCTGGTGTGGAACGGCGCGCTCGTGCATCCGCATCTCGTCGAGCTGGTCGATCAGGTGCGCCGAAGCGGTGAGCCGGTCACGGAGGAGTGCGAACTGGCTCGCGGACCGTTCGGGGATGCGAACATCAACCTGAGCGTGCGCGTCGCGCGGCTCGGAACCCGCTACATCCTGCTGCTGGCCGAAGACCGCACCGAGTCGTTCCGTCTGGATACGGTCCGTCGCGACTTCGTCGCCAACATCTCCCATGAACTCAAGACCCCGATCGGCGCGGTGGGTCTGCTCGCCGAGGCCCTCGACGACGCTTCGGACGACCCCGAGCAGGTGCGCCGCTTCGCGCACCGGCTCACGGAGGAGTCGCACCGTCTCGCCCGCATCACGCAGGACATCATCGAGCTCAGCCGGCTGCAGGCAGCGGATGCACTCAGCAACCCCGAGCGCCTTTCCGCCAACAAGGTGGTCGCCGCCGCCCTCGACCAGAATCGGGTCGCCGCCGAGGCGCGCCACATCGAGCTGGCGGTTCGCGGGGACAAGTCTGCCGAAGTGCTCGGCAACGAGGCGTTGCTCGTGACCGCCGTGAACAACCTCGTCTCGAACGCCATCCAGTACTCGCCCGAAGACTCACGCGTCGGCGTGGGCGTGCGCGCCATCGACGGTGTGGTCGAGATCGCGATCACCGACCAGGGCGAAGGCATCCCCGAAGAAGACCTCGACCGGGTGTTCGAGCGGTTCTTCCGGGTCGACCAGGCTCGCTCGCGTCACACCGGCGGAACCGGACTCGGCCTGGCGATCGTCAAGCACGCCGTGCAGAACCACGGGGGCGAGGTTCGGGTGTGGTCGCAACCGGGACGCGGCTCCACCTTCACCATCCGACTCCCGGAAGCGTCCACCGTGACCGGCCCCCCGATAGGAGACCCCCAGTGACATCGATCCTGCTCGTCGAGGATGAAGCCGCTCTGAGTGAGCCGCTCGCGTATCTGCTGAAGCGCGAGGGATACGACGTGACGGTGGCCGAGGACGGCCCCACCGCGATTTCCGAGTTCGACCGCACGGGGGCCGATGTCATCCTGCTCGACCTGATGCTGCCGGGCATCCCGGGTACCGAGGTGTGCCGGGAGATCCGCACCCGATCGACCGTGCCGATCATCATGCTGACGGCGAAGGACTCGGAGGTGGACATCGTGGTCGGTCTCGAACTCGGGGCGGACGACTACGTGACCAAGCCGTACTCGTCACGCGAACTGCTCGCGCGCATCCGGGCCGTCATGCGTCGTCGCGTGGAGGCGGACGAGCACGAGGATGACGGCATTCTCGAAGCCGGAACGGTGCGGATGGACGTCGACCGGCACACTGTTGCGGTCAGCGGCGGCGAGATCTCCATGCCGCTCAAGGAATTCGAATTGCTGGAGCTGCTTCTTCGCAACGCCGGCCGGGTGCTCACACGCGGTCAGCTGATCGACCGGGTGTGGGGGAGCGACTACTTCGGCGACACGAAGACGCTGGATGTGCACATCAAGCGCATCCGCTCGCGCATCGAGGAGAGTCCCTCCGACCCCAGCATGCTGGTGACGGTTCGCGGGCTTGGCTACCGCTTCAACGCCTGAAAGGTCAACGCCTGACGGCGCGCGTTGCTACTTGGACGCGGGCAGAATGGCCGGCGGCACCAGGTGGTTGTATTGCGGCAGCTGACCGTTGAGCACCGGAACCTGCAGCTTCAGGCCGGTCTGATCGCCGTACTGGAAGAAGATCGGCAGGAGCGTTCCGGGCTGAGCGGTGAGGTTGGGGATGAAGACGTTGCTGGCGCTCGAGGACTTCGGATTCTGACCGAGGATCTTCACCTGACCGGGCTGCACGGAGACCTGCACGCCCTCCGCGGTCGAGTCGCCGCCCTTGATGGTCAGCAGATGGCTCTTGGAGTCGGTGTTCACCAGGGTGACGCTCAGGTTGCCGACCTCGCCTTTGGAGTCGACGATGACCATCGCGTTGCGCACGTCGATCTGGCCGACGTTCCCGCTCACGCCGTCGCTGGCGTCGTAGTGCTTCGTGGTGGCCTGCGGAGTGTAGAACCCGCACCCTGCGGTTCCGAACACGATTGCCAGGGCAAGGGCGACGGATGCCGCGACACGAGCTTTCACTGATGACCCTCCAGATCGTTCCGCTGGCCGAATCAGCCGTGAGTGAAGCGGAATGCGATTCGAGTTTAGCGTATGCGTAGTGGGGCCCTGGCGCGTGAGGGCGAACCTTAGCATGTGCCTCGTGTGGTATCCTATTAGTTGCTGAAGGGACATCAATCTATGCTTTTCGAGGTTGGCGAAACCGTCGTTTACCCCCACCATGGAGCGGCAACGATCACCGAAGTCAAGAAACGAACCATCAAGGGTGAAGAGAAGCTATACCTCAAGCTCAACGTGACGCAGGGCGATCTCACCATCGAGGTCCCGGCCGAGAATGTCGACCTTGTCGGCGTTCGCGATGTGATCGGCAAAGAGGGGCTCGACCGCGTCTTCGAGGTGCTTCGTGCCCCGTTCACTGAGGAGCCCACCAACTGGTCCCGCCGCTACAAGGCGAACCTTGAGAAACTCGCCTCCGGCGATGTGATCAAGGTCTCCGAGGTCGTGCGCGACCTGTGGCGCCGCGATCAGGACCGTGGACTCTCTGCCGGTGAGAAGCGCATGCTTGCAAAGGCACGTCAGATTCTCATCTCAGAGCTGGCGCTGGCCGAGAAGACCGACGACGAGAAGGCTTCCAGCCTCCTCGACGAGGTCCTCGCTTCCTGACTCCCGTAACCTCGTGGCATGACGTCGAACGCTGTGCCACGGGTTTCGGTCGTCGTCGTCGCCGCGGGCAGCGGCACACGACTGGGGGCCGACGTTCCCAAGGCGTTCGTCGCGCTCTCCGGCTCGACCCTCCTTGAGCGTTCGGCGCATGCCGTCTCCGGCATGCGCGAGGAGGCGCACCTGATCGTGGTCGCACCGGAGTCTTTCCTCGCCGAGGCGCGCAGTCAGGCCGAGCGGGCGTTCGGCGGGCCGGTCTCCGTCGTCGCGGGGGGCGAGACGCGGCAGCAGTCGGTGGCTCGCGGACTCGCCATGGTGCCCGCATCCGTCGACGTCGTGCTCGTGCACGATGCGGCACGCGCCCTGACTCCGAGTGCACTGTTCGACGCCGTCGTGGCCGAAGTGGATGCGCGGGGCCACGGGGTCATTCCCGGACTGCCGGTCAGCGACACGATCAAGCGCGTCGGAGTCCGCGGCGACATCCACGAGACTGTCGACCGCTCGGTGCTCTCGGCTGTGCAGACCCCCCAGGGCTTTCCGCGCTCCGACCTTGTGGCTGCCTACGCTGCTGCGACGTCGGACGAGACGGACGACGCGGGTCTCGTGACGGCGCTCGGCCTCGACGTCTCGGTCATCCCCGGCGACGAATTGGCTTTCAAAGTGACGACGCCGGCCGATCTGCGACGAGCAGAACTCGTGCTCGGCGTCGGTTCGGCGCCGCTTCCGCGCATCGGGATCGGCATGGACACGCACGGCTTCGACCCTTCGGCGGAGCTCTGGCTCGCGGGACTGCGCTGGCCTGGCGAGGACGGCCTGGCCGGCCACAGTGACGGGGATGCGGTGGCGCACGCGATCACCGATGCGCTGCTCTCCGCGTGCGGCCTCGGGGACATCGGCGGGGTGTTCGGCACCAGCGATCCGCGATTGGTCGGCGCCCACGGCGAGGTGTTCCTCAGTGAGACGAGGCGACTCGTCGAGAGCGCCGGCTTCAGCATCGGCAACGTGTCGGTGCAACTCGTGGGCAACCGGCCCAAGTTCGCACCGCGGCGACAGGAGGCGGAGGAGGGGCTCACGCGCATCCTGGGAGCCCCGGTGTCGATCAGTGCGACCACGACCGACGGACTCGGATTCACAGGCCGCGGTGAGGGGATCGCGGCGATCGCGACAGCACTGGTCGTCCAAAGTCCGCGAAGGTGACCTGTTCGTCAACCCGCGACGGCGTCGCCGGACGGCCCGTCGGCTCCCTGTTCCCGTAGGCTATCGGGCGTGACTGTGCGACTCTACGACACGAAGGCGGCCGCCCTTCGAGACTTCATCCCGCTGCGCGAACGCGAAGTGGGCATGTACGTCTGCGGTCCCACCGTGCAGTCGTCGCCGCACATCGGACACCTCCGTTCTGCACTTGTCTACGACCAGTTGCGCCGCTGGCTGAGTTACCGCGGCTACACCGTGACCATGGTGCGCAATGTCACCGATATCGACGACAAGATCCTGAACGCCGCCGAAATCGACGGCGGTCCGGAACAGTGGTGGGCGCTCGCCTACCGCGTCGAACTGGAGTTCACCGCCGGGTACACGGCGCTGGGCGTGCAAGCGCCGACCTACGAGCCGCGGGCGACGGCGAGCATCCCACAGATGCAGGAGATCATCGCGCGCCTCATCGATCGCGGGCACGCGTATGCGGCCGCCGACGGTTCGGGTGATGTGTACTTCGACGTGAAGAGTTGGCCCGCCTACGGCGAGCTCACCCGGCAGAGCATCGACAACATGGAGGCCGCGGCCGATGCCGATCCGCGGGCCAAGCGGGACGCGCGCGACTTCGCCCTGTGGAAGGGGCGCAAGCCGGAGGAGCCGGAGTCGGCGTCCTTCCCATCCCCATGGGGAGAGGGCCGGCCGGGGTGGCACATCGAGTGCTCCGCGATGTCGCGCCGCTACCTCGGAGCGCAGTTCGACATCCACGGCGGCGGGCGCGACCTGCGGTTTCCGCACCACGAAAATGAACTCGCGCAGTCGACGGCGGCCGGGGATGCGTTCGCCAACTATTGGGTGCACAACGGGATGGTGCACGTCAACGGGCAGAAGATGAGCAAGTCGCTCGGAAACTCCGTGTACGCCTCCGACCTGCTCGGCGCCGCGCGTCCGCTCGTCGTGCGCTATTACCTCGGCTCGGCCCACTACCGTTCGACCATCGACTTCACCGACAGCTCCCTCGCCGAGGCTGAGGCCGCGCTCGATCGCATCGCCGGATTCTTCGAGCGGGTCGACCGCCGGCTCGCGGCGACACGCTTCGCCGGCAGCGGCGTCGAGGTCGTTCCCCAGGCGTTCGCAGAGGCGATGGACGACGACCTCGCCATCCCGCAAGCCCTTGCCGTTCTGCATGACACTGTGCGCACAGGAAACGCCGCACTCGATGCGGAAGACTTGGAAGCCGCAGCCACGGCTCGCGGGCACGCGCTCGCGATGACCGAGGTGCTCGGAATCAACCCGTTGTCGCCACAGTGGAAGTCCGCCGGTTCGTCGGTGGCCGACGCCGCACTCGCCGAACTGGTCGATCGGCTCCTCGCCGACCGGCACGCCGCCCGAGCAGCCCGTGATTTCGGGGCCGCCGACCGCATCCGCGACGAACTGATGAGCGCGGGAATCACCATCGAAGACACCCAGACGGGGTCGCATTGGAGTATTGAACAGTGAAGAACACGGGTGGAAAGCCCCGCGCCGGGGCCGTGCGCAAGAGCCGCAAAGGCCCTCAGGTGGGCTCGGGCGGCCAGGGCCGACAGGCCCTCGAAGGCAAGAAGCCGACTCCGAAGGCCGAGGATCGGCCGTACCATCCCGCGGGCAAAGCCAAAGCTGCACGCGAACGTTTCGCGGCGGCCGGCGGAAAGGGCAAGCCGGGTCAGCCTCGAGAGGGCTACGTGGGCCGCAACCGTGCCGGCGGCGACGGCGGCCGCGGTGCATCCGGTGGCCGCGGTGCATCCGGTGGATCCGGTGCCTCACGCCGACCGAAGAGCGGCGACGAGATCGAGGTGGTCACCGGCCGCAACTCGGTGCTCGAGGCTCTGCGCGCCGACATCCCCACCACCGCTCTGTACATAGCGGCGCGGGTCGAGACGGATGAGCGGGTCAAGGAGATCCTGACGATCGCGACGGGCAAAGGCATCCCGATCCTCGAGGTGATGCGGCCCGAACTCGATCGTCTCGCCGGACGCGACTCCGTACATCAGGGGGTGGCGCTCAAGGTTCCGCCGTACGAGTACGCGCATCCGGTCGACCTGCTGGAGTTGACGCTGCGCAAGGGCCAGACGCCGCTGTTCGTGGCGCTCGACGGCATCACCGATCCGCGCAACCTCGGTGCGATCATCCGCTCGACGGCCGCATTCGGTGGACACGGCGTGATCATCCCGCAGCGTCGTTCGGTCGGCATGACAGCCTCCGCGTGGAAGACCTCGGCAGGCGCCGCCGCTCGCACGCCCGTCGCCATGGCCGCCAACCTCACGCAGACGCTCAAAGCGTTCAAAGAGGCGGGCGTCTTCGTGCTCGGCCTCGACGGCGATGGCGATGTCGAACTGCCGGGCCTCTCCTTCGCCGACCGTCCCGTCGTCGTCGTAGTCGGCAGTGAGGGCAAAGGCCTATCCCGTCTCGTGACGGACACCTGTGACGCGGTCGTCTCCATTCCGATCACGGCGACCACCGAATCGCTGAACGCCGGCATCGCGACAAGCGTCACCCTTTACGAGATCGCGAAACTACGCGCGGAGGCGAAGAAGAAGTAGCGCGATCAGACCTTGGAGCGCCAGTCGTCGGCGTCCTCGTCCGCGTCGTCGACGGTCGGCGTGCCAGGGTCGGAGGCGATGACCGGGATGCTGATGGTCTCGGTGGCCGGCTCGATCACTGTGGCCTCGTCGCGGCGGTGTCGCAGGATGTCGTTGATGTAGGAGCTGAGCGCTTCGGCCAGAGGAACGTCGCGCCCTTCGGCCTGCGACATGAACCAGCGGTGCTCAAGCAGCTGGTGGAACACCTCTGCGGGCTCGAGTTTTCCCTTGAGGTCGCCGGGG
>DASYGJ010000191.1:0-9549 GCA_035999915.1 Leifsonia sp. | reverse complement strand
CGTCAACCGAGTGAACAGCTGGACTCAAGCCGTTCAGGATGTGGACCCGCTTGAAATGCTCGAAGTGCAGCTCTGCAACACCACGGCGCCGTTCCTGTTGATCAGCCGTCTGCGCGCAACCATGGCCGCAGCTCCCGCCGGCCGCTCCTACGTCGTCAACGTCTCAGCCATGGAGGGCGTGTTCGGGCGGCAGTACAAAGGACCCGGGCATCCGCACACCAATATGGCCAAAGCCGCTCTCAACATGCTCACCCGCACCAGCGCTCGGGAGATGTTCGAGACGGACGGCATCCTGATGACCAGTGTCGACACGGGCTGGATCACCGACGAGCGACCGCACTACACGAAGGTGCGCCTCGCCGAGGAGGGCTTCCACGCGCCCCTCGACCTGATCGACGGCGCCGCCCGCGTCTACGACCCGATCGTGCGCGGAGAGTCCGGCGAAGAATTGCACGGTGTGTTCCTCAAGGACTACCGCGTCTCCGCCTGGTGACCAGTAGTGTCGACGATGAGTAGCAGCCGGTAGACGAAGGATCCCGATGTCCAGCAATCCCGCCCACCCCGCCGAGCGCCCGGTCCCGGGTCAGACCCACGTGATCGAGAAGCCCGCGAAGGGCGGCATGTTTCGCCATTGGCTCCTCTCCGGCCTCATCGATGAGAAAGGGACACACCAAGGGCCGCACGGCGCCAAAGCCGAGCGTCAGCACACCTGGTGGCAGGTCATGTGCCTCACCGGTGTGGACTACTTCTCCACGCTCGGCTACCAGCCGGCGATCGCGGCGCTCGCGGCCGGCCTCATCTCACCATTCGCCACCCTGGTGCTCGTCGCCTTGACACTGCTGGGGGCGCTCCCCGTGTATCGGCGCGTCGCCCGGGAGAGCTTCAGGGGATCCGGTTCGATCGCCATGCTCGAACGCTTCCTCCCGTGGTGGGCGGGCAAGCTGTTCGTGCTCGTGCTGCTCGGATTCGCCGCCACCGACTTCATGATCACCATGACGCTGTCGGCCGCGGACGCCTCGGCCCACGCGATCGAGAACCCGTTCGCCCCGAGCTGGTTCCACGGCAACCAGATCGCCATCACGCTTTTCCTCCTCGCGTTGCTCGGCGCCGTGTTCCTCAAAGGCTTCCGGGAGGCGATCGGCATCGCCGTCGTGCTGGTCGCCGTCTATCTGGCGCTGAACGTCGTCGTGGTCGCGGTGACCATCGTGCAGGTCTTCCAGCATGCGACCGCCATCCCGGACTGGTGGCAGGCCCTGAACACGCAGCACGGCGATCCGCTCATCGTCGTGGGGATCGCCCTGCTCGTCTTCCCCAAACTCGCCCTGGGCCTCTCCGGATTCGAAACAGGGGTCGCGGTCATGCCGCAGATCAAGGGCAAGCCGGATGACGACCCCGAGAACCCGCAGGGTCGCATCCGGGGCGCACACCGGCTGCTGACGACGGCCGCGCTGATCATGAGCGTGTTTCTGATCACCTCGAGTTTCACGACCACACTGCTCATCCCCCAGAAGGAGTTCCAAGCGGGCGGCGCCGCGAACGGGCGCGCCCTCGCCTTCCTGGCCCATGAGTACCTGGGGAACACTTTCGGCACTGTGTATGACCTGAGCACCATCTTCATCCTGTGGTTCGCCGGCGCTTCGGCGATGGCCGGGCTGCTCAACCTGGTTCCTCGCTACCTGCCGCGCTACGGCATGGCGCCCCAGTGGGCGCGCGCCGTGCGTCCGCTTGTGCTGGTCTTCACCGCGATCGGCTTCCTCATCACGTGGGTGTTCGACGCCAACGTGGATGCACAGGGTGGCGCATACGCCACCGGCGTGTTGGTGCTGATCACGTCGGCGTCCCTCGCCGTGACACTGTCCGCCTGGCGCAAGAAGCAGCCGAAACGCACCTGGACGTTCGCCATCATCGCGGTGATCTTCGTCTACACCACCATCGACAACATCATCGAGCGCCCCGACGGTCTGCGCATCGCCAGCCTCTTCATCATCGGCATCCTCGTGATCTCGATCATCTCCCGCATCGGCCGTTCGTTCCAGCTGCGCGCCACCTCGGTGACCCTCGACGTCGCCGCCCTCGACTTCGTACTCGAAGACGCCGAGGAGGGTGAGATCCGGATCATCTCGCATGAGCCGGATGTCGACACCGACAAGGAGTACGAGCAGAAGAACAAGGACGAGCGCAAGTTCAGCCACATCCCGCAGCGCTCACGCACGATCTTCCTCGAGGTGTATCCGTCCGATTCGTCGGACTTCGAAGAGGACCTCGTGGTGTACGGCGTCGTCAAGCACGGCTACCGCGTGCTCCAGGTGAAAAGCGGCAACGTCCCCAACACGATCGCCGCCGTGCTGATCGAAGTGCGCGACGTGACCGGCATCGTCCCGACGATCTACTTCGAGTGGACCGAGGGCAACCCGATCTCGAACATGTTCCGGTTTCTGATCACCGGTGTCGGCGAAGTGGCCCCGGTCACACGAGAGGTGCTCCGCGAGGCCGAGAAGGACGTCAAGCGCCGCCCCGCCGTGCACGTCTCTTGAACTGACCACCGTGCTTCTTGCGCTTGGCCGCGGCCTCCCGCTCTGAAGCTTGACGGGCGGCTTTGCGCTGGTCGGCCTTCTTGCGCTCCGCCTCCTCGCGTCTGGCCGCCTCCCCCGCCGCGACCTCGGGGTTGCGCGAGCTGTGCGCCGAACGCCCGCGGACGATCCCGATGAACTCATCGACGAGCGGATGCTGGGAGTCACGTGGCCAGGCGAGCGCGACCCTGCTCGGTTCCGCATCCTCGAGTTTCATCGCCGTCACGTCTTTGCGCCGGAACGCCTTGGCGACCGACTGCGGGTACACCGCGATCCCGTCGCCCGCCGCGACGCGTCGGATGGCGGTCTCGGGGTCGGATCCGTCGGCGCGCGGCTCTTCGGCGATGTCGCTGAGGTGCAGCTTCTTCTCCAGCGTGAGCAGGTGCTCATGGTGCAGAACGGCGACGATGCTCTCCTCGTAGAGCGGGATGACGTGCAAACCCTCGGGGTCGAGCGGCTCGCGAACGAACGCGATGTCAGCGTCGCGCCGGTCGAGGGTCGCGCGCTGGTCGTCGAGTTCCATGCGCACGACGCTCAGTTGCACCTCCGGGTGCCGCTGTTCGAACTCGCGTGTCCATTTGCCGATCGTGACGCCGAGCGGAAACGCGATCGTGAAGGAGGACGCCATGGTGGTAAGAGTATCGAACCCTGCCGGACGATACCCTTGACCCATGAGCCCGGAGAAGAAGCCCCAGACGATGAAAGCGGCCACGGCGGCCAAGAAGCTGGGGATCTTTCTCCCGGCGGCGCCCGCGGAGTTCCGCGACCGTGAGATCAGCCGCACCGAATTGGCCGAACTGACCGCGGAGCCGCCGACCTGGCTCGCCACCTTGCGCGCCGACGGTCCGCATCCCCGTGACGTGGTCGCTCAGAAGCTCGGCATCTCGATCAGCGGCCTCGCGCGCTCAGGCGTCGACGACGCGCTGACGACCCGCGAGATCAAGGACCTGCTCGCGGCTCCGCCCGCCTGGCTCGTGACCGAGCGCGCCACGCAGGCCGCGGTTCACGCCGAGAACGCCCGGGTCAAAGCTCACAAGGCGGAGCGTGCCACCCGCGCCCAGCGCTGACGAGGGTCGCGCCTAGGTCGCGGATGCGCCGATCAGGGCGAGTAGCGCCTGGCCATACGCCGTCGCCGCGTCGTCGTCTTCGAATCTGCGCTCTTCGCCGGCGATGACGATGCTCACCCGGTAGCCGTCCGCCGTGCGCGCGAGATGCCGGAACGCGTCGCCGAGGAGTTCCCGGAGCTGGTCTTCCCGCGGGAGCCACAGTGCGTCTTCGACCGCCAGCGAGTCGAGCGCCCACTCGGTGGTGCCGTTGAAGCCGAGGATCGTGCCGGTGTCGAACTCGTGCGGTTCGATGGTCATGTCGCTCACCGTGAACCTGTCGCCCACCAGCTCGTCTCGATCGATCGCGAACGTGTCGCCGGAGGCAGGTCGCCAGCGGAGACCGGCGCGGCGCAGTTCGCGGGCCAGCTCATCGGAGATCATGCGCCCGCGGGCGGCCACACGCCGATGATGATCGCCATCACGATGATCGTCACCAGTTCATGCGCCAGGTTGAGGATGGTGAGTCCGCTCGGCCGGCGGTCGAACACATCGTGGGTGACCATCCGCGCCGCCGTGAACCCCGCCCAGAGCACCCCACCCGTGAGCACGGCGTTCCAGAAGTACGATCCGCCGTAGAAGTGGTACGAGAGGTCGGTGGCGCCCGCGAGCACCCAGGCTGTGATGAAGCTGACGACCACCGTGATGACGATCGAAACGGCCGCGCCTTCGCGCATCGACTCCTCGTCGTGCCCGACCGCCTTCATCCAGTAGGCGCCGAACACCCGGCGTGCATACCAGATCGAGCCGACGACAGTGCTGGACGCCGTGGCGATCAGGACCGCCCAGTAGTTGATCGCAGGATTCATGGTGCCTCCTCGTGTCATGCACTCGGAGTCTATTGCCCACTTTGCCGGCTACTCCGTCACGAGGACGATCTTGCCGCGCACGTGTCCCGCTTCGAGGCGCGCATACGCTTCCGCGACCCGCTCGATCGGGAAGATGGAATCGAGGGGAAGAACCAGCTCGTTCTCGGCCAGCAGCCTCGCCAATTCCATCAGGTCTTCGTTCGTTCCACTCGAGCCACCGACCGTCTTCGCCCCTCGAGCGCTCGGTCCGTACGCCGCGATGGTGTTGATCCGGTCGATCGGGACGCCGAGGGCGAGCCCGGCTTCGATGGTGTCCGCGCCATGACAGTCGAGCACAGCCGTGATCCGGTCGCCGTCGAGCTCTTCCGTCACCCGTTCGACGAGTCCCTCGCCATACTCGACCGTTTCGACGCCCAGGCCGCCGAGATACTCGTGGTTGGCCTCGCTCGCCGTGCCGATCACTCGCGCGCCTGCGCGCACGGCGAGCTGCGCCGCCAGCACCCCGACGCCACCGGCGGCCGCGCTCACCAGAACCGTGTCGTCTTCGCACAGCGCGAGGGATGCAGCGCTCGCCATCGCCGTGCGTCCGACAGACGCCAGAGCACCGGCCACCTCGAACGTGAGCGGCCCTGGTTTCGCGACCACCTGACCGTCCTCCGCGACGACCGTGAAGTCGGCGATCGAGGCGAACGGCGCGCTGCCGAAGACGACGTCTCCGACCTGAAACCTGGTGACCCCTTCGCCGATCTCCTCGACGAAACCGGAGAAGTCCTGTCCGATGCCGCTCGGTAGCGTCACCCCGAATCGCGCGGCGGCCCGCTCATCCCGATACGCCTTGTAGTCGATCGCGTTGAGGCCGGCGCCCATGACACGGACCACGAGCTGACCCGGCCCGGGCCAGGGCTTCGCCTTCTCGACCACCTTCAGGTAGTCGCGCGAGCCGAACTCGTCGAACTGAACGAACCTGGGCACGGGAACTCCTTCCGCCTGTGCGGCAGAGCTTAGTACGCGGGGTCAGCCGAACAAGAGGGCGGCCTCGTCGTATCGCGCCTGCGGCACGGTCTTCAGTCCGCCGGTCGCGTCGGCGATGGAGACGTTGACCACATCCGTTCCCCGCAGCGACACCATCGAACCCCAGCGCCCCTCGTAGACCGCGTCGATCGCGGCCATGCCGAGACGCGTCGCCAGAACACGGTCGTAGGCGCTCGGCACGCCCCCGCGCTGCATGTGGCCCAGCACGGTGGCGCGGGACTCGATGCCGGTGCGCTCCTCGATCATCGGGGCGAGCATTTCGCCGATACCGCCGAGACGAGGGCGGTTGAAGGCATCCAGCCCCTTGTGTGAGTGGGCTTCCTCCATCGTGTCGAGGTGGAAGCCTTCGGACACGACGATGACCGGCGCGCGGCCGCGATCCCGCACCGACTCGACCCACTCGACGACCTGTTCGATCGACTGGGGCTGTTCGGGGATGAGGATGGCGTGCGCTCCACCGGCCATGCCCGAGTGCAGCGCGATCCAGCCCACGTGCCGGCCCATGACCTCGACGACCATGCAGCGCTGGTGGGATTCGGCGGTGGTGCGGAGGCGGTCGATGGCCTCCGTGGCGATCTCGACCGCCGTGTCGAAGCCGAACGAATAGTCCGTGGCGGCAAGGTCGTTGTCGATGGTCTTGGGCACGCCGACGATCTTGAGCCCCGCGTCGGTGAGACGCCGAGCCGCAGTGAGAGTGCCCTCGCCGCCGATGGCGATGATCGCGTCGATGCCGTTCTCGTCCATCATCCGCTGGATGTTCTCCGGGCCGCCCTTGTCGCTCTCGAACGGGTTCGTGCGGCTTGAGCCGAGGATGGTCCCACCCTGGCGGGAGAGGCCGCGCACGCTGTGCCGGTCGAGCGGCATGATGTCGCCCTCGACGACGCCGCGCCAGCCGTAACGGAAACCGGCGAACTCGGAGGCGAACACGCGATCACCCTTCAGTACTGCTCCGCGGATCACCGCGTTCAGTCCCGGGCAGTCGCCGCCGCTGGTGAGAATGCCGATCTTCATGCTGCTCCCTGAGGTCTATTTCCTACGTGTGAATCATGCCCGACGGCCGCCCGCAGCACAAAAGCGGAGCGTCCCGTCAGCGGGGAGCCGGAAGCGGGTCAGAGACCGAGAGTCCGGGCGAGCTTCGACGAGCTCGCGGAGACCACGGCGCCGGCTTCGAGCAGTCGCCCCTCGATCTCGTCGAGCAGCGCCGTGCGCTTCTTGCGTGTGTCGGGAGCACCGCTGAGCAGTTCGACCTCCCACTCGCGCCACGAGCGCGAGTCGCCCGTGCGCAGATTCTGGCTGTCGACGTGATCATCGCACAGCTCGGCGATGGCGAACCCCGCGGCGTCTTGAAGGATGGTCGTGGTGCGGCGGTTGGTCACGCGCGCGATCGGCTCGAGCGACGCATCCCCGACCTGGTCGTGGAGAGTCTCGACGAGGTCGGCCGGCGGCTGGTCCCCGTCGCCGAGCGGCCAGTGCATTTCGGTGCGTCCCTCGTCGGCGGGAAGCTTCACATGCCAACCCTCGTCCGCACCGCCGCGGCGCACGCGCACGGCGATGCTTTGGCGGGCCAGCGCGAGGTCGGCGGTGTCCACATACACGGCCACGAGTTCGGTCGTCGACGGCTCACTCTCGAGGGCGACCGCGCCGGTGCCGACCAGCCGCGGCGGCGTCGTGTTCTCGTCGACGTCGTATTTTCGCTCGATCTCGATCTGGGAGTGGTGCATTCCTCCTGTTTAGTCCAGACCCCGGCCTGTCGCGAAATTACAGGACCGGATCGTTATAGACCGCGTATCGTTGGCCCATGACCGACGCACAGACCATCACAGCCCGCTTCGACGTGACCGGATGGGACCCGGCAGAACTCTCCGGGATCGACGGCGACTGGGTCGGCGCTGTCATCATGCGCAAGACGTACACCCAGGGCCTCACCGGCGAATCCGTCGCCCACTTTTTGTCATCGGGCACGGAACAGAGCCGGGGGTACCTTGCCGCCGAGCGGATCACCGGAACGCTCGACGATGGCCGGTCCGGTTCGTTCACGGTTCACCATGGCGCGCTCCAGCACCCCAGCGACGATTCGGCCTTCGGCTACATCGTGCCGGGAACGGGAACGGACGATTTCGCCGCCTTCGCGGGCGAGGCCCGCATCCAGCACGACGACGCGGGAGCATACTTCGTCTTCGCCATCGCCTGAGTCACCGCGGCAGGCGTACCCTCGGAGCATGAGCATCAGCGACCCCCGTCGCGACGGCGACGAAGACCTCGACCAGTTCGTCCAGGCGAAGAACGCCGACTATGAGCCGGCGCCGAGCATCCACGACGAAGGCGATCTGCCGGTCGACGCGGACGACTTCGACGACTCTCCGGTGCCCGATGACGAACGCCGGGTTCCGCTCGACCCCGACGACGTCTAGTCCAGCGCCTCTGTGAGCAGGTGGATGAGCGCATCCAGCTGCACCGAATCGGCCGAACCAGGCTCGACGTCAGAGCCGTCGAGGGCTCGAGCGGCCAACCCCTGCTTGGCGTCGATGAGCTCGGCGATCTTGGAGTCGATGGTCTGCGCCGCGATGATGCGCCAAGCTGTCACCGGCTCCTCCTGCCCGATGCGGTGCACGCGATCGATGGCCTGAGTCTGCTCGGCGGCCGTCCAGGAGAGCTCCGCGAGCACGACGTTCGACGCGGCCTGCAGGTTGAGGCCGACCCCGGCCGCGGTGAGGGAGCAGACGGCGACCGCAACGTCCGGGTCATTGTTGAAAGCGTCGATCTCCTTCTGGCGCGAGAGGGCGGTCTGGTCTCCGCGGATCGAGACCGTCTTCAGGTCACGCGCGGCGAAGTGGTCTTCCGCCGCATCCATCACGTCGATGTGTTTGGCGAAGAAGACGACCTTGCCCACTGATCGGGCCAATTGCGCGGCGTAGTCGGAGGCGAGGTTGGCCTTCGCCTGGCCGATCTTGCGCACCATGGTGAAGACGTTGTCGCCCGACTTCGAAGACTTCGACTCCTCCAGTTCCGACTGGGCCACCAGACGGATGAGGTGCTTGCGGTGCGCTTCGTCGTCTCCAGAGAAGCTGTCCGGCCGACCCGCAGCGGCAGCGCGCTGGAACTTGCCCACCAGTCGCGCGGCGAGTTCCTTCTCAGCCTGGCGCACCGAGCGGCCGAGGTCGTCGTCCAGTTCGACGGGAAGATCGACCACACGCCGGCTCGGCAGGTCGGCGGCCACATCGAGTTTGCGCCGGCGCACGATCCCCATGTCGATGACGGCCTCACGCGCCGCAGCGTAGAAGCCGAAGTCGGCCGGTGTCAGTTCGGTCTCTTCGAGCCGCTCCATGAGCTTCGGTGTCGGCTTGTTGCCGTCGATCCAGCCGAGGAACTGCCAGATCGCTTTGAAGTCGTCGATGTCGTTGATCAACGGCGTACCGGTCAGCGCGAGCATCAGCGGGTCGGGTGTGGTCGAGCGGATGGCGTCGGCCAGTCCCAGCACCAGCCGGGAGCGCTGCGAGTGCAGGTTCTTGATGAAGTGCGCCTCATCGACGACCATGCCCTTGAAGCCGAGGGTGCTCAGCCAGGACAGGTGCCGGTCCAGCACCTCGTAGTTGACGATCACGACGTCGGCGAAGGCGTCGAGACCCTCGCCGTCGCCATGGATGACGGTGGCGCGACGGTACGGCGTCCAGCGCTCGACCTCGCGCGCCCAGTTCATCTTCACGACGTTCGGCACGACGGCGAGCAGCGGGTACGCCCCCGCCACCGAGGCGGCGAGGAGCGACTGGGCGGTCTTGCCGAGTCCCGGTTCGTCGGCGAGCAGGAAGGACCGATGGCCCTGCCGCACGCTCTCGATGAACCGCGACTGGTGGTGCATCAGCTCGAGGCCCTGCGGGGAGTAGCGGTCGATCTTCGGGGCGGGCGGGAGCTCCATGCTCGCGGCCTGGCCGCCGGCGCCGTACTCGAACGACTTGAACAGCGGGCCGAGCAGCTCCCACGAGTCGAGGCGGCGGCGCGGCGCGGGGGCGGCGGCGGCGCTCTTGCTGAAGTCGGGGG
>DASYGJ010000189.1:0-15626 GCA_035999915.1 Leifsonia sp. | reverse complement strand
TCGTGGTGGGCGATACTGGGATCGAACCAGTGACCTCTTCCGTGTCAGGGAAGCGCGCTACCGCTGCGCCAATCGCCCAAGCCTGCGTAGCAGGTTGGAGGTGGATACGGGATTCGAACCCGTGTATACGGCTTTGCAGGCCGCTGCCTCGCCTCTCGGCCAATCCACCGTTTGGGTTCACCACCATTGTGAGAAGCCCGATCTTTCGACCGGGCCGACTCGAGCGGATGACGAGATTCGAACTCGCGACCCTCACCTTGGCAAGGTGATGCGCTACCACTGCGCCACATCCGCATTTTGCACCGCAACACTCGCGGCACTTGAATGACTGTAGCCGATCTTTTCCCCGTTCGCCAAACCGCGTGATGGAGCCGGGTGTGTCGAACGCCGATGTGCGTTCCGGGTGAATCCTCGGCTAGTATCGAGTCTCGCAGCCGGAGTTGCGGGTGTACCCCAGGGCGATTGGCGCAGTTGGTAGCGCGCTTCCTTCACACGGAAGAGGTCATCGGTTCGAGTCCGGTATCGCCCACCTAGTAAAGCATCTGATGAGAGCCCACTTCCGAAGCCCAACCGGCCTCGCGCGGCGGCCTGGACCGGGCGTCGAGCTTGGTGCCCAGCCCTTCGAAAACGAAATCGTCCAGGACGATCTCCGACCTCTCCGACGCTGCGACCAGAATGAGCTGCCCTATCACGATCTCGACGATCGGACGCATGAAGGGGCTGAGGTCCGGCGGCAGCCGGATTATCTCAAGCAGAGGATGCCCCTCCGCCTGCACCGACCCCGCTGCCGCGGAGGTGATGAGAATCACTCGGACGCCCGCGTCAACGAGACGGTCCGGCAATGTTGCCTCACGTCCGTCTCCGAAGAGCACGACGACGGTGGACCCACTGACGGCCTCCATCGGGCCATGCAAGTACTCGTAAGTCTCGTACAGCGCGCTCGGCAGGCGCACTCCCTCCCGGAGCATGAGCGCAAACTCGGCGGCGCTGGCGAAGGAGACGCCTCGGCCCGCGACGTCCACCCCGGAGGCCCCGGCGATCCACTCGCCGACGTGAGCGGCTTGCTCACCGTACCGGTGCAGCGCCTCCGCTACCAGGCTGGCAACATTCGACACGTCTGAATCGAGCGGTCGTAATCCGAGTCGGTCCGCAATGTGAGCGTAGGCGACGAGGGTCGCTGCGTACCCCACGGTATACACACGGGAGTCAGGCACGCCGCCGAAGCCGACCGTCGCATCGACTACCTCTGCGATCGGCGATTCAGGAAAGTTCGTAATGGCGACGCGCCGTGGCCCGCCGATGCGCCGGGCCGCCTCGAGAGGCTCTGGGCTGCGCCCCGACTCCGACACGATGAGAAGGTAGTCAGCAGGCGAGAACCCCGGCCGCGCCAACAGAATCTCGGAAGCCGGCGGGTTCACGGCTCGCACGCCCTGAACGGCGAGCGCCGCCACAAGCGCATGGCTGGAGTTCCTCGAAGCCCCCATGGCGAGCACACCGAGCGTCATGCCGTCCTCCCAGACGGGGAGGTCCACGGCGGACAGTTCTCGAAGGTGTTCCTCGATGCGTCCAAGCAGCTTCGGCTGCGACATCATCGCTTCAACGAACGGCACATTGTCAGTCACTACTGACCCTTTCACTTGATTGCGGCTGCGGAGGGACGGGCCGAGGAAAGCGACCGCGCGAGTTCGACCGCTCCTTGCACAGGAGGGATATGCAGCAACGTGACGCGCAACTGCACGTCGAGCGCGCCGATGGCTGCTGTAACGGCGCGGAACAGTCGTGGCTGATGAGAGATCACTCCTCCAGCGCAAACGACATTCGTGCCAACCGCACCGCGACTGCGCACACGACGCACGTCTTTCGCAAGTTGCTCGGCAGCATCCTCGACGACGGCGACCGCAGTCGGACTGCTCTCGTCGGCGGCTTGGAAAATGAGTGGAGCGGCAGAGGCCCAGCGGTGCACGTCGATCTGGTTGCCGAAGACGCCGGCGAACTCGATAACATCCCGACAGTCGAAGTATCCGAGCAACGCTGTGGTCAGAGCGTCGGGTCGACGGCCATCATCATGCGAAACAAGGACCGCTCGTGCGGCTGCGAGAACGAGAGCGGGAGCGCTTCCCGGATCGCTCACGAGGAACCCGTACCCTCCTGACGTCACAAGGTTCCCCTCGGCATCCCGACCGACGACTTTCGAACCCGTGCCCGCGATTACAGCTATACCATCCGTGAAGCCCGCTGCAGGCAGAAGCAACTCCACGTCGTTCACGACGGCCGTGGGCCCCTGGTGTGCCTGGCGAAGGCTGGTGCCGAACGCCGTGACCTGTCTCTCGCTGTCCAGTCCGTGCGCGCCAATCACCAAAGCGGCTTCGTGAGCGCCGGGGAGATCAGATATGAACCCGAGCAGCCGATCGATGTTTCCCTCGTCACCCAGCAGCCCGTCGCTTTGCCAGTCGTGGGTTGGCCGCACCAGGTCGAGGACACGTCGGCCCTCGCGTTCTACACGGATGTGCGTCTTCGTGCCCCCCACATCGATGCCGACTAACATCTGGCCCCCGTTTCTTATCACAACTGATCAAAATGCTCCGACACTTGCATCTGAACTCACACCTTTTCCGGCTTCGATGAGGGCTTCCGGATCCCGCCGACCGTCGGCGATGACGGCCAACAGGCCCCGGCTGAACATTCGCCCGGGTGCGACGATCTGCCTCTCCGACCAGGTCGGTGCCAGGCCAATAGCCGGATATTCGGCCGAGCGCAGAAACCAGGGGTCCTGTTCGGAGCCGCCAGTCGGCATAACGACAAGCGTGGCTTCGCCACTGGTCTCCTGGGACGCGGTAAAGCGGGCGGACCACGCCAACCAAGGCGCCACAGTGCCGTGCACCGCCGACTCGCCAGTCGTCTCGGGGGCCCTGATGTCGACGTCTTCGCACTGTGGCAGGCGCCAGAACCATCCGCCGTATCCGGCGCCGGGGCGTCCGTTCGTCCCAGGGCCTCCGAGGACTACAGGCCGCCCGGTCTGCGACCACAACTCGCTCTGTGCGCTGAGAACCCAGATGCCGCCGTCAATGATGAAGGCGCGTATGGTCCGACGTTCCTTGAGCAAGACCGAGCCGTCGGGTGCAATCCAGCGCAGGTTGAGGAGGACCCTGCCTTCGTCGCTGTGAACACTCGCCGTCTCGATATGGCCGTGGTCGTCCAGCATGCGGTAGCCGCTCCCGGGTACGAACGTATTGCCGCCCCAGAAGTTGACACCGTCGACATCCGCGAACGCGTACCCCAAACCCAGATGCCAGTCGTGGTCCGGAGGTCGCCGAGCGGCCACGTCCACGCCTGCGCGAGTACGGATCGGGTAGAGGAACGGGCGAGGTGAGCACGCCGGGGTAGTGCCCCCGCCGTCGAGAAGGACGGTAAGCGGGCCTCCGGTGGCCGAAGCACCGAGAGCGGCGAGCGCTCGGTCCCGCCCAGCGTGCGCCCATGGGGCGCCGGCCTCGGCGAAGGTGCCGTCGATGTCCGCCGCCGCCCGGATCCAGTGCTCAACATCCTGCAGCACCGGATGGGCGTCGCCGCCGGTCCCGGTCATCGTGATGTAGCGGTCTTCGACTCGGGTCGGTTCCGGAGCCGTGCGCACGGCCTCAACGAGCCGCATGAACGCGCCCGTTGCGTCAAGCGGGACCAGCAGCGGCTCGCCGTTCGCTCGGTGGTCCAGGAGGTTTTCGAGGAGGTCGGTCCGGGCGGCGGTTGTGACCGCACCGGTGGCATCCACCACCTGGTCCAGCGTGTAGAGGAACTGGATGCTGCCACGTTCGCCCACAATCTCCACAATGGGCGGCGGGTCTTCTCCGGGGCTCCCATCAGCGGCACCGGCTAGCGTGAAGGCGGCGCTGACGGTCGGTGCCTTACGGGCGGGAACGACACGGAGGGAAGTGGTGTCGTCGCTCTCGATGGGATTCGTTCGGTAGGCGTCGACGTCCACGTGGTCGATGTCGCTCGCGCGGTCCAGGCCGGCTACCCGCAGCGCTGTTGCGACCGCGTGCGCGAATGGGTTGGTGACCGCGCCATCGGTGACGTCCGTACCATTGAGGGTGCGGCGGCCTGCCCAGGCGGACCGTGTCCAATATCGCCGCGGCCGAACCCAAGCGCCCATCGCCCGCACATGCAGCACGGGTCCGATGTGCCACGCATCGTTTGCGATCTGAGTCAGGGCGTGGGAGCCGAGGCTTTGGAACCCGACCTGGACGCATCGACCGGTGTCGCGTTCGAGCGCGCGTAGCGCTTGGAAATCGGCCAGGCGGGCGAGAGGCGGCTTCTCAAGCAGGACGTCGGAGCCCGCCAGCAGCGCCTCAGAGGCGATGCCGAAATGCGCGTGGATGGGGGCCGACGCCACCACGACGTCCGGCACGCCGACGGCGGCGACGGCGTCAGCGAACGTCGCGAACAGAGGCAGGTTGTCGTAGCGCTCAGCCGAGGCGGGGCCAGCGGCAACGCGTTCGGCGACGAGCACTGGGTCGACGATGGCAAGCGGACGGATTCGACCGAGCGCTTCGAGACGGCGAATGTTCACCAGGTGGGCCGCCCCGAAACCGCGCACGCCGGCAAGCAACACGGAGGGACAAGTCATGAACACGCCGCCCCGTCCCACGGGTCCCTGAGGCCGGGGGGTGTGGTCACGATGTCGCCTTGGCGCGGATGCGGACGCCGAACGACGTGGGCGCCGTCCCTCCTACCCGGACGCGAACGCCGTCCGCGGCATCGGTTCCGCCCAGGTAGGTATAGTCCTGGCCTGGCTGATAGCGCAGCGGCCGGGCGCTCACGGCTGCGCCATCGACATCGACGGTGATGCTGGCGCTGCCGACACGGTAGGAGCCGACTCCGGTCGGAAAAATCCAGGATCCGTCCGTGTCTGGAGTGGCGCCGACCAACGTGCCGCCCTCGCGGAACCCGAACTCCAGTGACCACGCCAGGCGGGGTGCAGCAATCTGCACTTCCAGGTCGATCCCCTCATCGAGGAGCCGCACCTCGATGGCGGTATGCATCGAGACGACGTCTCGTCCCCGCGCGGGGAATGACATGGCTGCGCTGAACCGGCCGTCATCCACGAGCGCGTACTTCCCGTCCGGGTTCCGACCTTCTGGGGGAAGAGGTTGGTAGTAGGCCGCTTGCACAGATTCTTCGAGGACGAAGACGTTTTCAGCGGTCTGCCGCATCGAGGACGCTCGAAAGGGGCCCAGGTCGAAGAAGGCCCGCGACAGTCGAACCGAATCCAGGATGGCGGCTCCGGCGAACATCCGGCAGAACGTCGGGTTGTTGGCAAGCCCAGAGCGGATGCGGCCTGCCACCGCGTGGTCTGAACCTCCATAGATGACCGACTCGGCCCGCTGGCTGCGTCTGACCGCCAGCCCGGCGCTGGCGAGGAGGCTGCTGCCGGGTTCGGTCCAGCTGGCGTCTACCGCGTCGTCGGGGAACGCCGGAATGTCCTCGAGGAGCACCGGCTGTACGAGCGTGGCCGCCAGCAGCTCCGGGTCGAGCGGCGACGACAGAAACGCGCGCCGCGCGGCTTCGACGAAGTCGGCCCGGCCCGATACGACGGCAGCCGAGTAGAACGTCGCGGTGTAAGGCGCCAGCGGGAATCGGACGAGTTGGTCCTGCCGCCGCGACTGCACGGACTCCACCGTGCCATCGGGGCGGATGAGCGAGAGCGTCGCCTCGAGATTGCGCAGAACGATGGCATCCAGTTCTGGCCGGTGCAGTATCGCGGCGATCGCGGTGAGCGACGGATTTGTCACGTGTACCGCGTAGTTAGGGCTTCGCTCGGAGTAGATGCCGTCCGGGTCGATGTCGATTCCTTCGGCGAGCCATTCGTCGATGCGGTCCACGAGCCGCTGATCGGGGAAGGACCTGTGGATGCGCGCGAGGGCCGCACTGATCTCCCACCGATGGTTCGGCGTGTGGACGCCGCCAGATAGCAAGGGTTCGGTCGCATCGCGGATGATGGCTTCCAGAACCGCACGAAGCGGTCCGACTGCGTCGTCAGCGGCGAGGGGCGCGATGAACGCCCACGTGTCACAGGCGTCGTTGATGGTGAAGGCGCTGTCAGGAGGTGATTGCACGTTGTCGCCACCGAGGAACAGCCCGGCCGCGGACTGCAGCGCGCGCAGGGCGTCGATGCGACGACCCGCAGCAGTGACGAGCGCGGAGGGCGCGAGATCGCCGGCAGTCCCGCTAGCGACCAGTGAGAGCAGGATTTTCGCCTCGCGCATCAGTTCACGATGAGCAGCCTCTGAGTGAATGGCATCCCCGTCAGCGGCGAGCAGCGAACGGGAGCGCCGCTGTGCCGCCAATACGACTGCAGTATGAAATGGCGAATCGAACACTAGGGCCTTTCGTCTACAGCTTGGAGGAAGCAACATCCGGAATGAGCAGCCACGTCAGTCCTTGAGGCCGGCGTTGATGTTGACGTTCATCACGTACTTCTGGAATACGACGTACAGGATCACGAGCGGGACCATCGAGATCACCGACGCGTCGAGCAGCACAGACCAGTTGATGTTCTGTGCCCCGACGATGGTTTCGAGACCGATCTGCAGGGTGAACTTGCTCGGGTCGTTGAGCACTAGCAGCGGCCAGATGTAGTCGTTCCACCGCCATTGAAAGGAGAAGATCCCCAGGGTCAGCATTATCGGGCGCGACAGGGGCACCATGATGCGGAAGAAGATGCCGAGCTCGCGGGCCCCGTCGATGCGTGCCGCCTCGACCAGATCGTCCGGAACCGTAAGAAAGAAGCTCCTGAACATCAGCACGCCGGTCGCCGTCAGGATCGATGGCACAATGATGCCGCCGAGCGAGTTATACAGGCCGAGGTCGCGGATCACTAGGAAGGACGGTGCAAGCATGACCTCGGTCGGCAGCATCGTCGTGGCGAGAATGCATACGAAGAACACGCGCAGCCACTTGTTGTCGTACTTCGCCAGCGCATACCCGGTGCAGCAACTGGCCACGACCGTCAGAGCGGTCGTCAGCACCGACACGATCAGAGTGTTGAGGAAGAACTGGTAGAAGTTGAAGCTGTTCCATGCTGTCGCGTAGCCGGAGAAGTTCCACTGTTTGGGGAACAGGGTCAGCGGGTAGGAGAACAGGTCCCCCGCAGGCTTGAACGAGCTCAGCACGAACCAGACGACGGGGAACCCGTAAGCGACGCCGATAATCCAAAAGAGCGTCGTCGTAGAAATGTGCTTGCCGGTCTCCCGACCGGAGTTCCTCTTCTTCCGCTTCGCGGGCTTCGCTCTTGAGACGCCGGAAGTGGACCGTTCGGGAATCGTCGTGGCAGTCATTGTCCTCTTGCCGCCCTTCTATTCACGGCTAACTGGATCAACGCCACCGCCATGAGGATGATCATGAGCACGAAGCTCGCCGCGCTGGCGTAGCCGATCTGACCGCGCTGGAAACCGGTCTGGTAGATGTATTGCACGAGCAGGTTGTTCGCAGTCCCTGGGCCGCCGTTGTTCAGCGAGATGAACAGCGCATATTCCTTCATCGCGCCGAGCGTGGTCAGCAGTATGACGATGAACGAGGTCGGCGCGATGCTGGGCAGAGTGATGTCTTTCAGCAGCCTCCATGGCCCTGCTCCGTCGAGCTGCGCAGCCTCGTAGTAAGACTGCGGCACGTTCTTGATCGCTGCAATGAACAGCAGCATCGAGAAGGCCGTACCTGCCCAGGTTGCCGCAATCACCACGACGAGCAGTGAGAGGTTAGCGTCCGACTGCCAGAGCACCGCCTTGCCGCCGAGCGACTCGATGATGAAGTTGACGAGGCCGAAGTTTTCGCCAAACAGCCACCGGAAGACGACACCTGTAATGATCGCCGACATCAGCCACGGGATGAACAGTACGATCCGGACGACGGCCTTGCCCTTGGCATACTTGCTCGTCATCAGCACAGCACACAGCAGCGAGAAGCAGAAACTGACTGGCGTTACCACCACGGTATAGATCGCCGTCCGCAGAAACGCCCCGTAGAACTGGGAGTCCCCGAAGAGCTGGGCGTAGTTCTGCACTCCGATGAATTGGGCGTCTCCGACCCCGGTGTAGTTCGTGAAGGAGTACCAAAGCCCGATCAGGGCCGGCCACACAAAGAACACAACGAAGAGGATCACGTTCGCCGAGATCAAGATGAGCGGCGGAATGGAGTATCGGTTCAGACGGGAGCGACGCTGCTTCGGAGCGGAGGGCTTGATTCCCCGCTCCGAAGCGCGTGCGCGCCGGCCCGTTGCCGTGGCGGTCATGGTTTCCTCTGGGTCCCGGACGGCGCTATTTCACTCCGCCGACCTGTTGGTTGTAAGCCGCCACAATGTTCGACAGCGCCTGGTCCGCCGTCTCCTGCCCATTGATAGCCTTGCCGATCTCAGTGACGCTGGGGTCGGTGGTCAGGGACTTACCGGAGAGGACCCACTTGGTCTGCGCCGCGTTGAAGTAGCCGGAGACCGGCGCGTAGAGCGGCAGCTCCTGGTTGTACAGCTTGAACGCATTCTGAGCGGCCTGGGACGAGAAGGGGTATGTCGGGTTGAGTCCGCTCTCGACAGGCAGGTAGCCGTTGACCTGGGCCAGGGTCTTGTACTGCTTCGGCTGGTACATCCAGTTCACGAAGCTCTTCGCTGCCGCACTCTCTGAGTTGTTGTTGTTGAACCCGACCACGAGCCCGCCGGAGTTCACATCGCTGGCCTGCAGCGGCTGAGCGGGCGTGGGAACGCTGGCCCAATCGAAGTTCGTGATGCTCGAGGCGAACGCGGCGACCTGCCACACCCCGGACCAGTACGCGACAACCTGGCCGCTCTGGAACAGTGCCGAAGGATCGCCACCGCTGGTCCACACCGACTTCGGAATAGTCGTGTCATTGTTCAGGCCGACGAAGTAGCTGACCGCCTTCTTGGTGGCCGAGTCGGCGGAAAAGGTACCGCTGGAGTCGGCATGCACGTACTTGCCGCCCATCTCGTACACCATTGCGCGAAGTCGAGACGGGGACGCGTCGAACGTCAGGTCGTACTTGGCACCGGTGGCCTTACGGACCTGGTCGAGTTTGCTGACCATCTGGGGCCACGTCCACGTGGAACTCGGCGAGGTCGGGAACGACACGCCGGCCTTCTGGAAAAGGCTCTTATTGATGAACAGACCGGAGGCAGTGACGTCTGACGGGATCGCGACGACTTCACCCTTCGGGGTCTTGGCGATGAAGTTGGCGTTGATCTTGTCCGCCTTGGTGTTGACGATCGACGTCAGATCGATGAGTTTGTTGGTCCAGATCGGGTCGAGCGACGGCACGCTTGCAATGTCCGGCAGCGCGCCCGCCTGAGCGGCTTCGTGCAGCTTCGTCGTATAGCCGCTGTATGGGATGTTGACGATTTTGACGGTGACGCCGGTAGCTTTTTTATATTGCGAGACGAGCTGGTCGTAGCCGGCCTGCTGGGCGGCACTCGACGAGAGCCAGAGCGTGAGCTCCTTCGTGCTACTCGACCCGCTGGAACTGCTAGATCCCGCCGACGAGCACCCGGCCAGGGCCAGCGCGGTGGCGGACACGACGGCGAGCGAAGCGAGAACGCGGTGAAGTCGCGGCGACGCGGGTTGTGATTTCTTCAGAGTCATCGTTGAATCCTTCGGTGGGGCGAACGCGGCTAAGCGGAACGGTGCCACGCGCTACGGGAGTGGTGTGGACATTCTTATCACTATGATGGCGAAGGTTGCAATAGTGGGAAGGGCAGATGTTCGTAACTCGGGCTGTCAGATGGCTGTAGGGTTTTCTTCAAGTTGATACGAAACACTTCCCGCGGAAGGCAACCATGGTGATGAAGCCGGCTGACCGAGTAATGGTCGAACGTGCGCGGCGGTGGCTCGACGAACGCGTGCGGCCAGCCATCACGGCTCAGAGCATCCCGCTTGGGCTGCAGGTGTCACCGCTCCCGGGCGAACCCATAGACCCGCTCGAGGCTCTCCAGCGAGTGTTCCGTCCCTATACGGTAGGCACCCCGTGGGGGGCGGCCTGGTCCACGGTGTGGTTCCGAGCGACGGCGCAGATCCCCGACGCGTGGGAAGGCCTCCGCGTCGAGGCTGTCCTCGATCTCGGGTTCGACGCCACCCTGCCAGGGTTCCAATGCGAGGGGCTGGCGTACCGGCCTTCCGGCGAGCCGATCAAGGCGGTCAACCCCAGGAATCAATGGATTCCGGTAGCGGAGCATGCAACGGCCGGCGACCAAGTCGAGTTCTACGTTGAAGCAGCGGCGAACCCGAAGCTGCTCGACCACCTTCCGCTGCTCCCGACCTGGCAGGGCGACCGCCTGACCGCATCGGCGGAGGAGCTCTACACAGTCCGGCGCGCAGAGCTGACGGTCTTCGACGAAGAATGCTACGAACTTGCGCTTGACGTCGACGTCCTGCTGGAGCTTGCCATCGAACTCGAGGAAGGACCGCGACGAGCGTCCGTTCTTCGAGGCATCGACGGGGCGATGGACGTCCTGGACCTCCATCGGGTGGCGGAGACGGCCGCCGATGCCCGCGCAGTCCTCCGGCCCCTGCTCGAGCAGCCGGCATCCGCCAGTGAGCACACACTGTCTGCGATCGGCCACGCGCACATCGACTCAGCATGGCTGTGGCCGGTCAGGGAGACCGTGCGGAAAGTGGCCCGCACTGCAGCCTCGATGACGCAACTGCTCGATGAGGCACCAGAGTTCATCTACGGGATGTCGAGCGCCCAGCAGTATGAGTGGATCCGTGACCATCGGCCCGAAGTCTTCGAACGTGTGCGCGAAGCCGTTGCGGAGGGACGGTTCGTGCCGCTCGGCGGAATGTGGGTGGAAAGCGACGCGGTGATGCCATCCGGCGAGTCGATGGCCCGTCAGTTCTTGTACGGGCAGCGGTTCTTCCAGCGCGAGTTCGGCCTCCGATGCGCTGGTGTCTGGCTGCCGGACAGCTTCGGCTTTTCCGGGGCGATGCCGCAATTGATCCGTCGGGCAGGCTTCAAGTGGTTCCTCAGCCAAAAGCTGTCCTGGAACCAGGTGAACGATTTCCCGCATCACACGTTCGAGTGGGAGGGCATCGACGGGTCACGGGTATTGAGTCACTTCCCGCCGATCGACACGTATAACGCCCGACTCTCGGTGGGGGAGCTCATAGGGGCACGACGGCGGTTTGCGGAAGCAGCGCAAGCATCGGGTTCGATCGCCGCGGTGGGTTGGGGGGACGGTGGCGGAGGAACGACTCGGGAGATGGTGGGCAGGGCCAGGCGCCTCGCGTCGCTCGAGGGAAGCCCTCGCGTGATGTGGGAACGTCCCGACCTGTTTTTTCAACGGACGCGCCAGGAACTGCGAGACGCACCTGTCTGGGTCGGCGAACTCGTACTGGAGGCTCACCGCGGCACGTTGACGAGCCAGCACATGACCAAGCAGGGGAACCGCCGTGGCGAGCAGCTCATGGTCGAAGCGGAGCTGTGGGCCACGACAGCTGCGGTCCGCGTGGGGACGCCATATCCGTACGATGAACTCGACGAACTGTGGAAGGCCCTCTTGCTTCACCAGTTCCACGATATTCTTCCGGGGACCTCAATCGCCTGGGTGCACCGGGAGGCTGCGGACACCTACAGAGAGCTCGCTCGCCGCGCGCACGCGATCATCGATCACTCACTCGAGGCACTCGCCGGCCTGGGCGACGCGACGCTCGTCGCCAACGGCGCCGCGATAGGCCGGTCCGGCGTGTCTGCCTTCGGTATCGGGGCACGGACGGAGGCAGAGCCGAGAGTGGAAGTGGTGCACGTCGACGGCGACCTCCTGATCGACAACGACGTGCTCCGGGTCCGTATCTCACGCGATGGACTCATCACCTCCGCAGTCCACCTCCCAACCGGTCGGGAAGCGGTTGCCCCCGATGCGGGGTTGGGCCTCATGCAACTGCACCAAGATTTCCCGAACACCCGAGATGCGTGGGACCTCGACGAGCACTATCGCCACCGCGTGCAGGATCTGACCGCGGCTGAGTCCGTCACCGTTTCGTGCGACGCGGAAGGTGCCCACGTGGCGATCAAACGCCGGTTCTCGAAGTCCCGTTCGCGTCAGGTGATCTCTCTGGCGCCGGCATCGAACGTGATCACCATCACCCAGTCGACCGAATGGCATGAGCACGAACGGATTCTCAAGGTTGCATTCCCGCTGGCTCTGAACGCGGAGCACACAGCGGCGGAGACGCAGTTCGGCTACGTCAAACGTGTCACCCATTCGAACACGAGTTGGCAGACCGCTCAGTTCGAGCATTCGATGCACCGGTTCGTCCATGCCGAAGAACCCGGGTTCGGCGTGACGCTGCTTGGCGATTCAACCTATGGGTACGACGTGGTCCGTGAGGCGAAACCCGAGCAGACCCCCACTACGACGGTTCGGCTCTCACTACTCCGCTCGCCCCGGTATCCGGACCCGATGGCCGACCAGGGCGAGCACACGCACGCATACGCGATAGTGGTCGGGTCGGACATCGCAGCAGCTGCGCGCGCTTCGATCGCGTTCGACACGCCGGAACGTAGCCTCCTCGGCAGCGGCCCGGTCGAGCCGCTTGTCAGCGTGGACGGCGACGGCGTCATCGTGTCTGCGGTGAAGCTGGCGGCGGACCGCTCAGGGGATCTGATCGTTCGGCTCTACGAGCCCAACGGGAGACGAGCTCATACTATGCTGCGCGTGGACGCTGTGTACGGTCCCGGACGAACAGTGTCGCTTCTCGAAGAGGAGACCGACGATTGGGTGGGAAGAGACCCGTCCCCGGATGGAGCCCTGAAACTGATGCCCTTCGAAGTGCTCACAGTGCGCTACCGCAACCCCGACCGCCCACCTGCGCGCGATGCGGCCGGGAATGGCACCGACCCGACCAAAGGTGGGCACGCATGACGACTCAAGAGACCAGCGACGCGAACAGGGCTCCCTCAGAGCCGCACTTCAGGCAAGCGCAGCGATTCCCAGCGCGGGGCAGTATGTCGTCGTCGGCGCCTCGGACCGCGACGACGCGAGACGTCACGCAAATCAACCGGACAGCGATCCTTGACCTGCTGCGCAGCAGTGGGCCGCTTCCGAGGCGCGAGATAGTCGCACGAACCGGGCTGAGTTCTGCGACCGTTGAGCGGCTCTGCCAGGCACTTCTGGAAGAAGGATCCGTGAAGATGGCCGGGCTCGACCGGTCCTCGCCAGGGCGCCCGTCGAACTTGTTTCGCTACGTGTCCGAGATCCGCACCGTGGCTGCGATCGACGTGACCGAGAACAACGCACGCGGGCGGATCGTAGACCTCGGCGGGAGCGTGCTCTACGAGAGCTACGAGCGGTTTGATTTTCAGAAGGGAGAATCGTCCACGGCTCGACTCGACGCGCTTCTGACTCTGGTCGACCGGTTGAGCTCCGGGGAGACGGGCCTCAGCGCCCCCCTCGTCGGTATGGGAGTCGCGGTGCCCGGCATAACTCATGACGGCGTCGTCGTGGACTCGATGGAACTCGGCTGGCACAACGTGCCTGTCGCCCGCATCCTCACCGAACGCACCGGCCTTCCGGTCCTGTGCGAGAACGATGCGAACGCGACCGCATACAGCGAGCTGAGGTACGGCTCCGCAAAAGATGCCGAGAGCGCGGTCGCGCTGGTACTCGGCGCCGGTATCGGCGCGGGCATCATCAGCGAGGGCCGGATCCACCGCGGGTTCGGATCTGCCGCCGGCGAGGTGGGGTTTTTGCTGACCTCCGGCGCGTCGTTCGCACGTTATTTCACCGATCGTGGCGACGTGGAAAGCAGCATCTCCGTCGAACTTGAGCCCTACATGCTCGGCGAAAGCGGGCACGTCGATCGCCGCCTGGGGCCTGCCTTCCGCGCAATGATGGAGCGTGTCGAGCAGGGCGATACTGCGGCTGCCCGGGCGCGGGACCACTTCTTGGACAACCTCGCCATAGTCTGCGCCGCGATAACGGTCGTTCTCGCGCCGAAGTTCATCGTGCTCGCCGGCGCATTCGCACAATACAGTCCACTGTCGGCGGAGCAAATCACACACCGGCTCGTCGGTCGGATCCCTTTCGTGCCGGCAATCGTCCCAAGCAAACTCGGCTTCGACGCGGCGATTACCGGTATTGGCGACCTCGCGATCGACAGGGCACGGACAGCCACCTACCTGGTCTAAGCGAGATCCTCATCGCTGTCGATAACTCGGCCCGCATTCGCGGGGTGCACTCGCTCAACTGTGTTCGGCGCCCGGCCGGGCTCGCAGCCCCATGATGCTTCCGCGGCCTATGCCTCAGTTACCTTTGGTGCAGGTTTGGTCGGCCGCGGTCTGGCCGGTGACGTTCGGCGGCAGCGCGACACTCGTCGAGGTCGAGGTCGAGGTCGGTGCCGGCGTGCTGGTCGCGGCACCAGTACCGGTGCCGGTCGTGGGGGCCGCAGTGGCGCTCGATGTCGGTGCCGGGGTCGTGCCGGGGGCCGTTTCGGTTGCCGCTCCGAGCTTGCCCGCAAGCTGCACCGGCTGATCGTTGGCGAGGGCACTCTGCAAGACGCTGACACCCTGCGAATCCGGCACCACGCGGTTGGCGTCGGACGGATCCGTGCCGGTCGGATACTGCAGGAAGACGATGTTGCTCAGGCTCACGTTCTTGAGGGCCAGCGCGATCGAGACGAGAGTGGCCGGCTGGGTCAGCGTGTCCGAGAGCGCCATGTTGGTGACGGCCGCGTGCGCCAGCGAATACAGGGTCACGGGGTTGCTCAGCACGCCGGCACTCGTGACCTTGCGGAGCAGCGCCGAGAGGAACAGCTGCTGGTTGCTGATGCGTCCGAGGTCGCTTCCGTCGCCGACGCCGTGGCGGCTGCGTACGAAGGCGAGCGCGTCCGCACCGACAAGGGTCTGTTGGCCGGCCGTGAGCTTCAGACCGACATACGGGTCGACGAGGGGCGTTGCGAGGCACACGGGGACTCCGCCGACCGCGTTCGACATCCCGATCACGCCGTCGAACGAGATCAGGGCGGCGTACGGGATGCTCAGACCTGTGAGCTTCTCCGCGGTCAGCACCACGCACGAAAGCCCCCCGGTCGAGAGAGTCGAGTTGAACATGGCGTCGCTCTGCGCGGACGTGGTGCCGCCTTTGCCGTCCGGGCAAGCCGGAACGCTCGTCATCAGGTCGCGCGGGATGCTGATCACCGTCGCGTGCTTGTGGTCCGCTGAAATGTGCAGCACCATCGTCACGTCGTTGCTGCCGGTGCCGGAACTGCCGGCGAGTTCCTGCGCGGACGAGAACTGCCCGCCCTGACCTGTTCGAGTGTCGGTTCCCGCCAGCAAGAGGTTGACTGCACCGTCGACCGCGCCGACAGGCGGAGGGGTCTGTCCTGGGGCGACGGCCAGGTGAATGCCCGGCTTTATCGAACTCACCGTGTCGACCACCGCATACGCGGCGACACCGGCGCCGCTGACCAGAACGACAGCGAGCGCGGCGCCGATCAGCTTGAAGATCCCTGCGCGAGGATTCTGCCGTTTCAGCCGTCCGTGGCGCACCGGCCTGCCGCCGCGGGCACGGCTGCGCAGTTGCTGGTGGTGTGGCGGCTGGACCGCATCGGTGTTCAAACGGCGGCTCCGATTCGCGTGGG
>DASYGJ010000121.1:0-4765 GCA_035999915.1 Leifsonia sp. | reverse complement strand
GCGCTCGTCGGTTCCAAGGGATCACGTGATCTGCTCTTCACCTCGCCCAACGGTCACCCACTTCGCGTGAACAATTGGAAGCGGAGAGCATTCGATAAGGCAGCAGATCTGCTCGTCGAGAACAACCCTGACCTTCTGCGGCCGACCGTGCACGACCCCCGCCACACGGCCGCAAGTCTGGCCATCTCGGCCGGCGCCAACGTCAAGGCCGTGCAACGGATGCTCGGTCACGCGTCCGCTGCGATGACCCTCGATGTCTACGCCGACCGATGTCTACGCCGACCTATTCGACGATGACCTGGACGCTGTTGGGGACGCTCTGAGCCGCTTGGGAGCTCCAGAAGTTGTGGGCAAAGTGTGGGCAAATCCCGAAATCGCAACGCCCGATTCGCCCGCCCACGGCCCGCGATCCCAATGACTGTAAGGGTGGGCCCGGTGGGGCTCGAACCCACGACCCGCGGATTAAAAGTCCGATGCTCTGCCAACTGAGCTACAGGCCCATACCTGTCTAATCTATCGTGGATTTTGTTCCGCTCGTGCCGGGCGGAGAATGGAGCGCATGACGGAGGACTTCCACAAGCCGACCACCTTTCCGAGCGGGAGGTTCGAAGCGTTCATGGGTGGGGAGGATCCGGCCCAGATCAGCAGGGTGGCACACGAGACGGCGCACGCACTGCTGTCGCGGGTGCGCGCCGATCCCGACTCCGACGTTGTCGACAAGCTGGTGTCGTTTACGGACGCGCATGGCATCGACGCGATCGCCGAGCTGTGGTCACGGTCGAACCCGAAGAGCCTGCCGGGGGCGCTGTGGCGCATCTACCTGCTGCGGTTGCTGATCCGGCAGGATCCGGAAGGGACGGCGTACCTGTTTCAGCGCGGCACGGAGGTGGTCTCGACGATCGACCCGGTGGTTGCCGGGGCGTCCGCGCCGACCGGGCCGGCCGAGATCACCGAGTTGGCGAACCGCATCCTTCGCGGTCTGTTCGAGGGCGACTTCGCCGTCGCGCTCGATCGGGCGGCCGCGTTCTGCCGCGTGACGGCTGCGGGATGCGCGTCCGTCGCGGACGACCAGGACGCCACCCAGCCGGAACGGGCCAGCGAGCTGACGACCCGGGCATTGCGGTTCGCGCGCACGGCCGAAGAACTCACATCGTGCGCCCGGTTGTGGCGGCACGAGTCGCTCGACTGAACAAGCGGTAGCGTCGCATCCCTGTTCTCGGGCTGCGAACGCCACGCCGCAGTAACGCCCACGCACCTCGGGTAAACTCGATGAATGCCGGGCCGCAGTAACCCCGGGCTCCAAAATTAGCCGCTTCGAGCGGCCTCGCGCCGAGAGGCGTTCTGCGGCCCGGCATTTCTACTGCCCGGCATTTCTACTGCATGGCCGTGCCCCGCGGTGTCTTGCGAAGGGCGGGGAGTTCGGATCAGCCGAAGCGTCCGGAGACGTAATCTTCCGTGGCCTGAACCGACGGGTTCGAGAAGATGAGATTGGTGTCGTTGTACTCGATGAGCTTGCCCGGCTTGCCGGTCCCCGCGATGTTGAAGAACGCGGTGCGGTCGGAGACGCGGGAGGCCTGCTGCATGTTGTGAGTGACGATCACGATCGTGTAGTCGTTCTTGAGCTCTTCGATCAGGTCCTCGATGGCGAGGGTTGAGATCGGGTCAAGCGCCGAGCACGGCTCGTCCATCAACAGCACGTCGGGGGAGACCGCGATCGCACGCGCGATGCAGAGGCGCTGCTGCTGGCCGCCGGAGAGGCCGGAGCCGGGGAGGGCGAGACGGTCCTTGACCTCGTTCCAGAGGTTGGCGCCCTTCAGGGACTGTTCGACGAGGTCGTCGGAGTCGGACTTGGACATGCGACGGTTGTTCAGCTTCACGCCCGCGAGCACGTTGTCGCGGATGGACATCGTCGGGAACGGGTTCGGCCGCTGGAACACCATGCCGACCTGGCGGCGCACCAGCACCGGGTCGACGCCCAAGCCGTACAGGTTGTTGCCGTCGATGTTGACCTCGCCTTCGACGTAGGCGCCGGGGATCACCTCGTGCATGCGGTTCAGCGTGCGGAGGAACGTCGACTTGCCGCATCCCGACGGCCCGATGAAAGCCGTGACCGTGCGGGGCTCGATGGTGAGGGAGACGTCCTCAACGGCTTTGAACTTGCCGTAGTAGACGTTGAGGTCGGAGACTTCGATGCGCTTGGACACTATGGGTTCCTTGGGTTGGCAGAACGGGCGGGTCAGCGGCCGTACTTGGGGGCGAAGATCTTGGCGATGATGCGCGCGACGAGGTTCAGCAGCATCACGATGATGATGAGGGTGAGCGCGCCGGTCCAGGCCCGGTCGACGGCGGCCTGGGCGTGCAAGCCGGCTGCCTGAGCGTACGACGTGTACACGAACAGCGGGAGGGCCATCATCCGGTCGGAGAACAGGTTGTAGTTCATGCTGGTCGTGAATCCGGCCACGATGAGCAGCGGCGCGGTCTCGCCGATGACGCGGGCGACCGAGAGCATGACACCCGTGGTGAGCCCGGCGAGCGAGGTGGGGAGCACGATCTTGAGCACGGTCAGCCACTTGGGCACGCCGAGCGCGTATGAAGCCTCCCGCAGCTCGTTCGGAACGAGTCGCAGGATCTCCTCGCACGAGCGGACGACCACAGGGATCATCAGCACCGAGAGGGCGACGGCTCCCATGAAGCCGTTACGGATGCCCGGGCCGAAGAAGATCGCGAACAGGGCGTAGGCGAACAGGCCGGCGACGATCGAAGGGATGCCTGTCATGACGTCGACGAAGAACGTGATGCCGCGGGCGAGCGTTCCGCGGCCGTACTCGACCAGATAGATCGACGTGAGCAGGCCGATCGGCACCGAGATGATCGCGGCCATCAGCGTGATCAGCAGCGTTCCGACGACCGCGTGGAGCGCGCCGCCGCCGTCGCCGATGACGTTGCGCATCGATTCGGTGAAGAATGCGATGTCGAAGCGCGCCAGACCGCTGACGAGAACCGTCCACATCAGCGACACGAGCGGCAGCAGGGCGATGATGAATGCCGTGGCCACGAGGGACGTGACGAGACGGTCCTTCGCCTTGCGAGTGCCCTCGACGAGCAGCGAGGTGCTGAAAACAACGACGTCGAACAGCACGGTGCCGAAGAAGATCGCGCCGACGATGTTGAAGTCTTTGGTGGCACCGCTGGCGGCGAGGATGGCGAAGACCGCGCAGAACACGATCCACGAGCCGACGAGCATCATCCACGTCGAGCCGCGGGGCAGCTTGCCCGCGGTCAACGAGTTGGCCATGGGCCGGTTCAGTGTCGCGGTGGTCATCAGTTCGCTCCCGAGAAGGCCTTGCGGCGGTTGACGATATAGCGCGCGAGCATGTTGATCAGCAGAGTGACCACGAACAGAACGAGACCAGAGGCGATCAAAGCGTGGGTCGAGATGCCGGTCGACTCGGGAAACTGGAGGGCGATGTTCGCCGCGATCGTGTTGGGGCTCTGAGCCTGAAGCACAGCGAACTTCACGATCAGCGCGGGGGAAAGCACCATGGCGATCGCCAGGGTTTCACCGAGCGCCCGGCCGAGGCCCAGCATGATGGCGGAGATGATCCCCGAGCGCGCGAACGGCAGCACGGCCATCCGCACCATCTCCCAGCGGGTAGCGCCGAGGGCGAGAGCGGCCTCCTCGTGCAGGCGCGGCGTCTGCAGGAAGATCTCGCGGCAGATGGCGGTCATGATCGGGATCACCATCACGGCCAGCACGATGGCGGCGGTGAGGATGGTACGGCCTGTGCCGGAGACCGGCGGCGCGAACAAGGGGATCCAGCCGAGGTACGTTCCGAGCCAGGCGTAGAACGGCTGGACGAAGGTCGACAGAGTGGCGATGCCCCAGAGGCCGAAGACGACTGAAGGCACAGCGGCCAGCAGGTCGATGACGTAGCCGAGCGTCTGCGCGACACGACGCGGGGCGTAGTGCGAGATGAAGAGAGCGATGCCGATCGAGAGCGGGGTCGCGATGAGCAGCGCGATCAGGGCGGCCCAGATCGTTCCGAAGACCAGCGGCCAGACATAGGTCCAGAAGTTGGTCGCGTTGTTCGGCAGGTCGCCGGGCTTAGCCGCGAGGGCGGGAAGGCTCTGCACGATGAGGAAGATCGCGACGGCGGCGAGCACGGCGAGGATCAGGGATCCGGCGATGACCGTGCTCGTGGAGAAGATGCGGTCACCGAGGCGGATCTTCGCCTTCGGCCTGATGACACCTGCGGTTCCGGCGGTCATTCCTTGCTTTCTCTCATCGGGTATGGGAGGGATGGTACGGATGAACGTTCGGCTCGGGAGCTCATGCATCCCGAGCCGAACGGTCACGGTGTTACTTGATGGTAGCGACGGCCTTGCTGACCTTCGAGGCCAGGTCGGACGACAGCGGGGCCGAACCGGCCTGCTGAGCGGCGGCGTTCTGAGCGGCGTCCGACGCGATGTAGTTGACATAGCCCTTGACGAGTGTCGCCTTCGCGGCGTCCTTGTACTGCTGGCAGGCGATCACGTAGCTCACCAGGACCAGCGGCCAGGCACCCTTGCTGGTGTCCTTGCGGTTGATTTTGATGGCGAGGTCGTTGGCCGCGCGGCCGTCGGCGACCGGCGAGGCGGCGACCACAGCGGCAGCGCCTGCGGCGCTGATCTTCTCGAAGTTGCTGCCGACCTTGAGTTGCGCGATGCTGAGGCCCGCGGAGCCCGACTCGTCGATGTAGGCGATCGAGTTCTTCGCGTTCTTGGT
>DASYGJ010000109.1:0-5836 GCA_035999915.1 Leifsonia sp. | reverse complement strand
GCTGAGCAGGGTGCTGAGCAGGGCGGCGAGTGGGGCGGAGCATCCGCATGACCCCCGTATTCGCTCACGGAAACCTGCGGCTCTACCTGCTGAGCCTGCTCGCGGAGTCGCCGAAGCACGGCTACGAACTGATCCAGGCGTTGAGTGACAGGTTCGGCGGCACGTACAGCCCGAGCGCCGGCACCATCTATCCCCGGTTGGCGAAGCTCGAGGAGGAGGGGCTGGTGACCAAAGCGAGTGAGGGACGCAAGACCGTGTACGCCATCACCGACGCCGGCCGCGCCGAACTCGCCGAACGCGAGCACGAACTCGACGCGATCGAGGATGAGGTCACTGACTCGGTGCGCCGACTCGCCGACGAGGTGCGTGCGGGTGTTAACGCGGCCATGCGCAGTCTGCGGGCCGACCTCGCCTCCGCCGCGCGGGAGACGAGAGGCGGCGGTCCGCGGGTCGACGCCGTGCAGGATGCGCCCGACACACGTCAGAACGCCAACGCGGCCGTTCGCGAGGCCGAGGCGGCTCTGAACGAGTTCCGCCAGCAGCTGCGCACCGATCTGCGTTCGCAGGCGGCTCGAGGCTGGCTCTCCGACGATGTGGTTCCTCAGCTGAAACTGGAGCTGGCCCGCGTCCGTGCCTCCGTTCTGGAGGCAATCAACCGGAGGTGAGCATCCGGCAACCGATCACAGCCAGGCACAGCGAAAGCGCGTCCGACTCCCAGAGTCGGACGCGCCGACTTGACAGTGGATTCGCAGCGAGTAGTGTCGTCCCTCGTGACAATTGAGGGGAAATCCCCGAAGCGGTGGTTGATCGGCGACCCGCTTCCGAGCGAAAAGCTCGAAGGACAGCTACTCCCGAAGCACCTTGCCCTACCCATTTTCGCCTCCGACGCGCTCTCGAGTGTCGCGTACGCTCCGCAAGAACTTTTGATGATCCTGCTGCTGGGCGGTCTGGCGTTTCTGACGTTCGCTCCCTGGGTCGCCGCGGCCGTCGTGCTGCTTTTGGTGACGGTGGTGCTCTCGTACCGGCAGCTGGTCAAGGCGTACCCCTCGGGCGGTGGCGACTACGAGGTGGCCCACAAGAATCTGGGGGAGAAGGCCGGCCTGGTCGTCGCCTCCGCGCTGCTGGTCGACTATGTTCTGACCGTCGCAGTGTCGGTCGCGTCCGGTGTGGACAACATCATCTCCGCGCTTCCGTTCCTCGGCGAGTGGCGGGTCGGGCTGGCGGTGCTGTTCGTGCTCTTGATCGCCGCCGTGAACCTGCGGGGTGTACGGGAGTCGAGCAAGGCGTTCGCGTTGCCCACCTACCTCTTCATCGGGTCGATCCTCCTCATGATCGTGACGGCGCTCATCCGCACCGCGCTGGGCAGCGCCCCGGTCGCTGAATCCGCCGGCTTCACGGTTCATGCCGCGGGGCTCGGACAGGCCGCGATGATCCTTCTCCTGCTCCGCGCCTTCTCGAGCGGTTGTAGCGCTCTCACGGGCGTGGAGGCGGTCGCCAACGGCGTCCCCGCGTTCCGCACGCCCAAGATCAAGAACGCCCGCAAGACGCTCGCGCTGATGGGCGGGATCGCCATCGTGCTGTTCGCCGGCCTCACCATGGTCGCGCTGATCAGCAAGGTGCACTACGCAGAGAATCCGTGCGACCTCCAGGGGTGGGCCCAGTGCGCGACCTCGCCGCAACGCAGCCTCATCGCCCAGATCGCGGCCGCCACGTTCGGCAACAACTCGCTCCTCTTCTTCATCGTGCAGGCGGCGACGGCTGTCGTGCTGCTGCTGGCGGCGAACACGGCGTTCAACGGCTTCCCGCTGCTCGGGTCGGTGCTCGCCCGCGACTCCTACGCGCCGAAGTCGCTCAACACCCGCGGTGACCGTCTCGTGTACTCGAATGGGATGATCCTGCTGGCGCTCGCCGCGCTGGCGCTCCTGCTCGTCTACCAGGCCAACCTGACCCAGCTCATCCAGCTCTACATCATCGGTGTGTTCGTGTCGTTCACGCTCGGGCAGTCAGGCATGGTCAAGCATTGGATCACGCTGCTGCGCTCCGGGACGGTTGCTTCGGGGGAACGCACGAGCATCGTCCGCAGCCTCTGCATCAACGCGTTCGGCGCCGTGCTCACCGCGGTGGTGCTCATCGTCGTCACGATCACCAAGTTCACCCACGGTGCCTACCTCGTCTTCATCTTCATGCCTGTCCTCTGGCTGCTCATGCTCGGCGTGAACCGCTACTACCGGGATGTGGAGAAAGAGATCGAGGTCGACCCGGTGACCACGTTCGGCAGCCGTGGCGATCATGCGATCGTGCTCGTGGGCAAGATGCAGAAGCCGGCCCTCAAGGCGCTGGACTATGCCATCGCTGCGCGGCACGAATCGATCGAGGCGGTCAATGTCTCCATCGACGAGGAAGCCACCGCGAAGCTGCAGAAGCAGTGGATCGAGCAGAACATCCACGTTCCGCTGACGATCATCGAGTCCCCATATCGTGATTTCGGGATTCCGCTGATCAAGTACCTGAAGCACCGACGAGAAGAGCACGGCTCCGAGGTCGTCACGGTCTACCTACCGCAGTACATCGTGGGGCACTGGTGGGAGTCGCTCCTGCACAACCACCGGGCTCACCGCATCCGTCAGCAGCTGATGTTGTGCCACGGGGTCACCGTCGCTCTCGTGCCCTGGCTGCTCGATTCCTCTTCGCTGATCTACGGTCGCCGATCCCGCCCCCTGCCCGGACAGGATCGTCGCGGCGAACCCGTGCGACCGGTGGCGCGCCGACCGCTTGAGCCGGCTTCGGCGACAGGCCGTGGTGGGCACACCCACGCGACGCGAGGAGGCGTGAGCGCGGGAACGCCCGTCTCGGCGGGTCAGTCGCCGGTTGCTCCGGCCAAGCCTGCTCCGGCCGATCCTGCTCCGGCCGATCCTGCTTCGGCCAAGCCTGCTCCGGCCGATCCTGCTCCGGCCAAGCGCTGAGACTGCACTTGACCTTGACGTAGCGTCAACCTCTATCGTGGCGTCAAAGCCGACGAGAGAGGAGTACGCAATGGACTGGTCCATCCAGGACATCGCCCGGCTGGCCGGAACGACGAGCCGCACGCTGCGTCACTACGACGACATCGGACTTCTCGCTCCCAGCCGGATCGGTGGCAACGGCTACCGGTATTACGACCGGGCGTCTCTCGTGCGGTTGCAACGCATCCTTCTCCTCCGGGATCTCGGCCTCGGCCTTCCCGCCATCGCCGAAGTGCTGGAGAACCAGACGGATGCGGTCCCCTCTCTGCGTAACCACCTCACCTGGTTGCGAGACGAGCGGGAGCGGCTGGCGCGACAGATCGCGTCCGTCGAGGCCACGATCGACGCGATGGAGGGAGGTGAACAGATCATGGCAGAAGACATGCTCGACGGATTCGACCACACCCAATACAAGGAGGAGGTCGAGGAACGCTGGGGCAAGCAGGCCTACGCTCGCAGCGACGCCTGGTGGCGTAGCAAGTCGCCGGCCGAGAAACGGGAATGGCAGCGGTTGCAGCGGCAACTCGCGGCCGACTGGATCGCGGCATCGACGAGCGGGGTCACCCCCGAATCGGAGGAGGCTCAGGCACTGGCGCAGCGGCACTTCGACTGGCTCGCATCCATTCCGGGAACCCCCGGCAGCGACGCAGGCGGGCCGCCCGCGGCCTACCTCACGGGCCTCGGCGACATGTACGTCGCAGACCCGCGATTCGGCGCGAACTACGGCGGCACCGAGGGAGCCACCTTTGTGCGCGACGCGCTCCGCGTCTACGCCGGCAACCTCTGATCCGAGCCTGCTCGGCAGTTAGCCGACCTCCGGGTCAAACGCGGCGGATGACGTCGCTGCGCGCGGCGCGGTCAGCCCGTGAGCGGGCGGCCGCGTCGGACTCGAGCAAGATGCCGACGCGCACGTCGAAACGCGCGGCATCCCGCTCGGTTTCGAGGTCGACCGCCTGCTCGGCCGTGCCCTCGAGTTCGCGTTCGGCGGCGGCCGCTGTAGCGGTCTGCGCTGATGCTGCGGTCTGGGGAAGCCGAATCGCGAAGAGGGGGAGCGTGAGGGCGCACAGCGGCCCGATCAGGAGGGCTTCGGCCAGGGTACCGACCCCCACGTTGCCGCCGAGGACCCAGCCGGCGATCAGCACCGTCACCTCGATCCCCATGCGGACCGCCCAGATGCGCCATCCGGTGCGCGCGTGCAATCCCGTCATCAGCCCGTCGCGCGGGCCAGGGCCCATCTTGGGGCCGATGTAGAGACCTGTCGCCACCGCCAGGAGCAGCACTCCGGCGGCGAACACCAGGATCTGCGCCCACAGCGCTGTCTGCTGCGGGATGATCGCGAGACCCAGTTGAGCACTCGGACCGATCAGCAGAACGTTGAGGATCGTGCCAAGCCCTGGCCGCTGGCGGAGCGGGATCCAGAACAGCAGCACCACCAGACCGACCAGGTTCGTGATCAGCCCGAACGCCCATCCGGTCTTGATCGACAGACCTTGCGCCAGTACATCCCACGGCGAGAGCCCGATTCCGGCTCGCACCATCAGTGCGATCGCGATGCCGTAGGCGAAGAGGCCGACGATGAGCTGCGCGAGGCGACGGGTGAGAAGTCGGGGAACCATAGCCCCATCCAATTCGATGATTGGCCTTACATCAAGACGCCAATTTGGTTAAGGTGGACTTATGTCCGCGCCATTGACAGCACGATCGCTCGAAGCCGCCCTCGGCGAGTGGCGCGGAGGGGGCTCGCACTACCAAGAACTGGCCGACCGCATCCGTCTGCTCGTGCTCGACGGACGCATCCCCATTGACACGCGCCTGCCGGCCGAGCGCGACCTCGCCGGTCAGCTCCAGCTGAGCCGCACGACCGTCACCGCCGCCTACCGTGAGCTGCGAGACGCGGGCTTCGTCGACAGTGTGCGTGGTTCGGGGAGCATCGCGAGACTGCCGGGCCCAGTGCTGACGGCCGCACCTCCGATCGGCGGCGACGGGATGCTCGACTTCACCAAGGCCGCACTCCCTGCCGCTGCCTCTCTGCCCGCTGCGGCCCGCGCCGCGGCCGAAGAACTACCGCAGTTCCTGCCGGACTCCGGCTACGATCCGGTCGGCCTGCCGCACCTGCGCGAAGCGATCGCAGAACGCTACCGCGAGCGAGGACTTCCGACCGAGGCGGGCCAGATCCTCGTGACCGTCGGCGCGCAGCAGGCGATCGCGCTCATCGCGCGCACCTTCGTCAGCCGCGGCGACCGGGCGCTCATCGAGATGCCCACCTACCCTCACGCTTGCGAAGCGCTCCGTTCGGCGGGTGCGCGCCTGGTGCCGGTGACCGTCGTTCCGGTCGACGGGGCGGCGCGGACGGCGCCGGCGCCGGCGTCCGCGGTGCGCGGAGCCGCGGGGAGCCGCGCGCGCCGGTACGGCAGCGGCGACGACGGGGGGAGCCGCGCGCGTCGGTACGGCACCGGCGACGACGGCTGGGATTCCGACGCCATCGAACAGGCCATCGCGCGGGCGAACCCGACACTCGCATACGTCATCCCCGACTTCCACAACCCGACGGGCGCATCCATGTCGGTCGCGACGCGGGAGCGGCTTCTCGCGGCCGCCGCGGGGCACGGGATGATCGTGGTCGCCGACGAAACCACCGCAGACCTCGACATCGACCGGGCCGAGACGTTCGGCCCCCTCGGCACGTACGGGCGGGGCCGCGCAGGGGATGCGCCGGTCATCCACATCGGATCGGCGAGCAAAAGCATGTGGGGCGGGCTGCGTATCGGCTGGATCCGCGCAGAGCGCTCGATGATCCGCAGACTTCTCGCTGCGAAGCCGGCCAACGACCTCGG
>DASYGJ010000106.1:0-5370 GCA_035999915.1 Leifsonia sp. | reverse complement strand
TGGAAGTAGTCTGCCAATACTGCGATCACCGCGAGGTTGGCTTTGCCGTCTACGGCGCGTTCGCGGACGAACACGGTCAGGAGTGCGCCGTGGCCGTTCTCGCCGTCGGCTCGCACTTGCGGTCCTTTCCGGCTCCCCGGCTTCACCCAGACTGAGATCTCTGCCATCAGTGCACCATCGACGGAATCACCCGCGGTCACCGTCAGCCGTTGGCGTAGTATCCCCTTCTCGTGCGACATGGCTGCGGGCGTGCTCGACGGCGTCGTCGAGGGTGTCGAACAGGTGGTTTTCGTGGCGGAGCGCGGAGATGATGCCCACGCGTGTGGCGAGTTGCAGGTGGCGGGCTTGGATCCCTTTGACCAGGACGGTGATGCCGCGTCGCTCGAGTGTGGTGACCAGTTCGGTGATCACTTGGGCGCCGGTGGCATCAAGGATCTGAAGTTGCGACATTCGCAAGATGACGACGGTGACGTTCCGGATGGCGCCCACGCGGGTCAGGACGCGTTCGGCGGCTCCGAAGAAGAGTGCACCATCGAGTCGGAACAGGGCGATGTGTTCATCCTCGGCGTGTGCGGGTCCGGGGAGCTCTTCGCGGTGCACGCCGCTGGCGCTCGCTAGTGCGCGGAGTGCGAAGAAGGCGGCCACGGCGATACCGATTCCGACGGCGTAAATGAGGTCAACACTCACTGTGATGAGGGCGGTGACCCCGAACACGATGGCATCGGAACGTGTGGACCCGACAATGGTCCGGACTGTCGCGATTGAGATCATCCGTGTCGCGGTGACCATCAGGACCCCCGATAACGCTGCAAGGGGGATTTCGGCGACGACGGTGCTGGCTGTGTAGACGATCAGCACGAGAACAAGGCCGTGGATGATCGCGGCCAGTCTTGTTCGACCGCCGGATCGGACGTTGACGGCGGTGCGTGCGATCGCGCCGGTTGCCGGCATTCCACCGAAGAATCCGGACGCGATCGAAGCGAGCCCTTGACCGACGAGTTCCCGATCGGCGTCGTACGGTCCGGTGTCTGAGATGGACGATGCGACACGTGCCGACAGCAACGATTCGATCGCGGCTAACGCAGCAATGGTGAATGCCGGTCCCAGCAGTGACACGACCACCGTGGGGTCAACTGTCGGCACCTGTGGTGCCGGGAGCGAGTTCGGGAGAGACCCGATGGTCGGGACCGGAAGGTGCGCGACCGAGGAGACGACGCTGACGAGGACGATCGCGACGATCGAGCCGGGTAGCTGCCTATGAAGACGCGGCGCGCCCACCATGATCACCGCGACCACCGCGACGATCAGCAGCGACCACAATGCCGTAGCCCAGGTAGCGGTCGAGAACGATTCCACCGCGGCGAGAAACGCGTTGCTGCTGGGGCCGGGCTTTGAGCCGACCGCAGCCGGCACCTGCTGCAAGAAGATGATGACAGCGATTCCGAGCGTGAAGCCCTCGATCACCGGCCACGGAATATAGGTGACCGCCCGACCCAGCCTGAGCACGCCAGCGACGACGACCAAGACGCCCGCCAGCACACAAAGAATTGCCAGCACGCCCACACCGCGCGTCGCGATGATAGGGCCCAGAACCACGACCATGGCCCCGGTCGGGCCGGAGACTTGAACGTTGGATCCGCCGAACACCGCGGCGACGATGCCGGCCACCATCGCGGTGATCAGACCGCTCTCGGCCCCCGCGCCAGAACTCACACCGAAAGCGAGAGCCAACGGCAGAGCGACAACGCCGACCGTTACGCCTGCCACCAGATCCATCCGCCAGGAGGTTCGCAGATCGCGGTAATCACGCCGAGAGGGAAGAAGCGTGCGAAAGCGCCCGAGTGCGGAACGCATCAACGAACGATTGACGGCGATAACGCGGGTAGGTTCACTGTCGACACCAGCTGCTCCTGCGTGGTCTCCAAGATCTCGACCAGAAGAGCCCGGGCAACGGTGAGAAGATCGGCGACCCCGGGATAGGCGAGACGGTAGAACACCTGACTACCGCGCCGCACGGCCACAACCAGATTGTGTCGCCGCAACACCGAAAGATGCTGCGAAAGCAGCGAGGCCTCCAAGCCTGTGTCCGTCATGAGCTCGGCGACTGACACCTCAGCCGCGGCCGAAAGCACCTCGAGCACCCGAACCCGCATCGGATGAGCCAAGCCCTTGAAGAGGTTGGCCTTGACCTCGTAAAGCGGTCGATGCGCCTCCACGAACCGTTCCATCGCCAACCTCCAGCACGTTCACTCCATCAATTGATGAATTCATCATATCGGCACTCGGCTTGGAGATTTGGGTTCGCGAGGCCTTCGGAAGACTCTGCGCCTCTTTCAAGGCGATGAGCGCGTCAGTCTCACTTGCTTTCTTCAGGCTGCTGCTGGCTGGTCGATGGTTTCTTAGCCGCGGTCGCGTCTCCTAGGCGGCGGCTCAGGTTGGTCAGGGGCTATTCGAGCGGTTGCGCGGGTGACGCGAGAAAGCACTGCGCCTGGACACGGCTCAGCCAGCGGACGAGAGGTCGAATCCGGTCGCCTTGGAATGCTCGGCTCGGCCTTCGACGAGGTGAATAACCCTGTCGCATTGGGCGGCGATTTCGGGGTCGTGGGTCGCGATGACGACGATTCCACCGCGGCGGGCGACGCCCAGGACGAGGTCGAGGACGGGTTCCTTGGTGTCGTGGTCGAGTTCGGCAGTGAATTCGTCGGCGAAGAGGAGGAGCGGGTCGGCAGCGAGTGCGCGGGCGATGGCGACGCGTTGTTGTTGACCTCCCGAAAGCTCCTCGACGAGGTGGTCGGCGTATCGGCTGAGTCCGACGCTGTCGAGTGCCGCGGCTGCCTTCTCGCGGATGATGGCGACCGGTGTGGTTCTGATCGCGCGGGCTTGGAGGACGACTTCGACGTTCTCGGCTGCGGTGAGCAGGCTGACGAGTCCGTAGGCCTGGAGTACGATCGCCGCAGGTCCGATGCCTCTGTGGACGGTGCCTGCGTCGGGCGTTTCGAGCCCGGCGAGGATGGCGAGGAGGCTGGACTTGCCGGATCCGGAGGGCCCCATCACAGCGATGGCCGATCCGGGTGTGGCCGTGAGGCTGATGCCGTCGAGGATCGTTCGACCGCCGCGTACGTAGTGGATACCCGACGCGATAAGTGCTTCTTCTGCTGACATCAGAGTGCGTTTCTTTGGTTGTGAGTGTCGGGCGCACCGAGCCGGCCCTCGGCGATGTTGAGTTGGGACCCGAGGCGGCTGGAGAAATAGGGGTCGTGCGTCACGGCAAGAATCGTGACACCGAAGTGTGTGTTGATGTGATGCAGTAGTTCGATCACCCGGTCGCGGCTGGTTTCATCGAGCTGGCTGGTTGGTTCGTCCGCGAGAAGGATGCCCGGGTTCGACGCGACGCCGACGGCGAGGGCGAGGCGTTGGCGTTCGCCGCCGGAGAGCTGGTCGGTGCGTGCATCCCGTAGATGGCCGAGGCCGAGTCGGGTGAGCAGGTGTCCGGGGTCGGGAAGTTGGCGTTTCCGCCGCGAGCGGGCGCCTCGTTGGGCGAATCGGATGTTATCGTCGGCGCTGGCGTAGGGGAGCAGGTTGCGGTCGGCGTTTTGGGTGACGACGGCAAGGGTGCGGGCCCTGACAGCGAGGAGTTCCGTTTCGGACAGGGCGGTCAGGTCGGTGTCGCCGAGCAGGACGCGGCCGGAGGTTGGGCGTTGCAGCCCGGCGAGGATGGTCATGAGGGTGGATTTGCCGGATCCGGATGGTCCGACGACCGCTGCGGTAGTGCCCGCGGGGACGTGGAAGCTTGCGTGGTCGAGGGCGATGACCTGGTCTGCACCGTCGGTGTAGACGCGGCGCAGGCTTTCGCCTCTGAGATCGAGCGCGGTCATTCTTCAGCCTCGCGAAGGCGTGAAGGCCGCGAAGCGCGCATGACGGCATGGCTGGCGGCGGTCGCACCCAATACGACGAGGAGGGCGGACGCGGCTACGAGGAGAAGCACCGGCACCAGCGGAGGTAGATAGGAGAGGGCGATCGGGGTCGGGGTGGCGAATTCCGGGACGACGGGTAAGGCGAGCCACGCGGCGAGGTACCCCGCCGGCGCGCCGAGCAAGATGGCGGCGACGAGGAGGATGAGCTGTTCGAAGAGGGCACCGGTGAACAGTTGCCGTCGCGGAACGCCGACCGCCTGCAGCGCGGCGGTCTCGTAGGAACGTCGCCTCCCCGCCGTCCCGATCGAGACGGCTGTTGCGAAGGCGGCGAGCACTGCGCCGATGATGGCCGCGATGAGCAGCAGGAGCAGGGAAAGCGCTGGGCCGCCGCGTGCGAGTTCGTCGACCCGGTCGCGTTCGGATGCCGTGGATTGGATGACGAGACCGGTAGCGCGCAGTTTCGCGATTGCATCCGGTGGCGCGGTGGGGGACAGCCACACCTGCCAGTTTGCTTCGTTCGCGAAACCGGGTAGCGCCGCCGTCAGGTACGGCAGATTCATGACCACACCGTCGTCAAGGGCGACGGGAATCACAGACGCCCATTGCCGGATTTTGAACCTTGTCGTTGTTCCGAATTCGTCGATGATGCTTGGACCGCGCGCCGGTAGTGAACCGCCGGTGATGGCCGCATGGGTCGCGACCGCAGGCACCGGGTCGGGCAGTGACGCGTAGGTCAGCCCTCCGTATCCGCCGTTGCTGCTCGTGAACGTGTCGCGGAGCCCGGCCGGCCCGATGTCGACGCGGTCGACAGCGCCTCCGGACGGGGTCGCGGCCCGCCATCCGTTCGTTGTCGTGAGGGCTGCGGCAAGCGGACGCAACCCGCCAGGCGTCCCCGCGGCCAAGCCGGTAACGAGAATGGTCCCGCCCATCGGGTCGAAGTCCGACGCTGGCGGCGTCCACGTCAAACCGGAGAAGGTGCAACCACCAGCGCATGGGATGTCAGCCGTATACAGGTGCGAGCCGGACTGCAACTCGCCCGCCAGCGACGTGATTTGTGATCCGCGTGAGCTGAGCAGGTCGAACTGTACCTGCGCTTTCAGGGCAGTCAAGTTGGTTGCGGTGAGAGCGACCTGGATGCGTGTGGCGCGTAGCGTCAGCGTGGGGACTGTCGACGACTCGAGCGTGCGAGCGACCGTCGAAGCAGGGAGGCCGCCGGCCGTGGGGGAGGCCACGGCCGCCAGCCGCGATGCGTCGACGCCGACGACGGTGCCGACGACGGTGTCGCCGCCATCCGGCAACCAGGTTGCGGCTGCCATGGCCCAGGTGCCGCTCGGGTCAGCGCGCCGTACTGCACTGATCGGGTCGACACCCGGCATGTATTGAATGGATGCTGTGCGGTCGGCGCCGAGCTCGGCCTGCGCTCGCGCGACCCGATTGTTCGCCGACACCGCCTGCG
>DASYGJ010000169.1:0-17278 GCA_035999915.1 Leifsonia sp. | reverse complement strand
AAGTGACGGAGCGGTTGCTGGTCTGGGCGGACAGGTTCGGTCGGCAGTGGGGCGGCTCTACCGCCGGTTCCGCAGTGAGCGACCCGAGGGCAGCCTTGGGGATACGGCACTCGATGTGCTCATCTGGTTGTACAAGAACGGTCCGCAGACCCTGACGGAGCTCAGTGAATACGGCCAGGTGGCCCCGGCATCGATGAGTCAAAGCGTGAACCGGCTCACCTCCGCGGGCTACGCGGTTCGCACCCCCGATCCGACCGACCGGCGGAAGGTGCTTTTCAGCGCCACCCCTGAAGGCACAGGTCTTGCCCGTGCGACGCGGGCCCAACGCGACGCTTGGTTGGACACCCAGCTCCGCGCGCTCAGCCCGGAGGATCAGAACGTGATCGCTCGCGCTTGCTCGCTACTGACCAGCATCGCTGAGTCCTGACTCTCGAACGACAAACCGCAAGTGAGTGTATCGAGTCGGCAGAAAGGCGACTCCCAATCAACGGCTTGTCCCTGCGCGGACCTATGAGTGTGCGGCGTCGAGCATTCGCTTGGTCAAGACCGATGTGGTGGTCAATCCGATGGTGTCGAGGATGTTCTGTCCGGGCTCGGATCGATCGATTGCGCAGACGACGGTCTGAACCTTGGCACCAAGACTCCGGAGCGCAACGGCGGCGTCACGTACCGCACCACCAGTCGTGATCACGTCTTCGATCAGGGTGACCTGAACACCATCCACGTCGGCGCCTTCGGCAAGCTTTCGGGTGCCGTATGCCTTGGCTTCCTTTCTCACGAATAGGGCAGGCAGTCCGGTCAGGGAACTGAGCATCGTGGCGATCGGCACTCCGCCGAGTTCAAGCCCGCCCAACGCTTCGGTATCCCGCGGAAGCAGCGGCACCATGGCCTCCGCGACGCGACGAAGCAACTCCGGATTGGTCTCGAACCGGTACTTGTCGAAGTACTCGGTGGCGATCAGCCCGCTTCTGAGCGTGAAATCGCCGGAAAGCCGGCACGTCGCGTCTATCTCCCGGGCAAGTTCGCTGAGCTGAGCATCCACAACCCGATCATCCCATCATCCACAGTTGGTGTGACTCGCACCGAGATATGTCGCGGTTCCCGCGCCGCTCGATGTCGCAAGTCACGGCAGGAGAGTGGCGGGTTTGAGCCGCAAGTCTCCGGCCGGGGCTCAAGCCCATCGTCATCGGTGATTCGGCCGACGGTGTCGAACCGTGCGCGAGAGGCGGCTGTCGTCAGGTTGTCCAGGCGGCGGCGATGCTGCGGTCGACGACGCGTCGCCAGCCCACGGGAGCCGAGGGGTCGTGGCTTGCTGTCCCGGCCATCCACAGCATGGTCATGAGGTCGTCGGAAGTGAAGTTCGGGGAGAGGGCGCCGATGGCATGGGCGTCGTGGATGAGGTCCTGACCGAGCGCAGTCGATCGGTCGAATGTTTGGATGAGCGAGGTGGCGTCCGGGAAGCGGCGGAGAATCGCGTCATTCAAGGCCGGATCGCTGACTTGGAGGTCGATCATCCCTGCGATGAACGCCTCCAATCGCGCGCGGGGGGATGGTTGACTCAGAGCCTGCTCCTTGAGTGCCAGGAGCTTTTCGCCGGCGATTGCGGGCATCACGGCGTCGATGAGGGCCTCCCGGGATCCGACCCGGTTGTAGAGCGTCCCGATACTCACACCGGCCTCCCGAGCGATCTCCTCGAGCGGAGCGGAGAGTCCGCGGCGCGAGAACACCGACAGTGCCGCGGCAGGGACACTAGTTGTACCCGGCCATCACGTTAGTTGCAGTCGGCTGATGGGCGGGAGGCCTCCGAGTGCGGGGTGACGTCTTTGACGTGTTGTAGGTTTCGATCCAGGGTGCAAGGGCTGCTGTTCGTTCAGCGCTGCTGGTGAAGGGGCGCCGGTATGCCCACTCGGTTGCGAGGGTGCGGTTGAAGCGTCCGACCTTGCCGTTCTGCCACGGGCAGCGCGGTTTGATGAACTTTTGTTGTGCTGCGAGTTCAGCGACGACGCCTCTTATGCTGTGCTTGTAAGCCCAGGCGTTGTCAGTCATGACGCGCTCGATGCGGCTGATTCCGTGGTCGGCGAAGTAGGCGGCCGCCCAGGCCAGGAAGCCGGCGCACGTGGTGCCCTTCTCGTCGGGTAGGACCTCGGAGTATGCCAACCGGGAGTAGTCATCGACGAGCGAATGCACGTAGTCGTATCCGATCGGATTCTTCTTCTGCTCAGTCGGGCGTGAGCGGTGGTTGATGCGGGTTCCGCCCTCGGCGCGCCACCCGCCGCCGACGGGAATCTTGCCCAGCTTCTTCACATCCATGTGCACCAACTCGCCAGGATGAGTGCGTTCGTAGCGCACCGCGGTCATCTTCGAGGAGCGAATCTTCTCGCCCGTCATCCGGTCCAGCTCGGTCAGATAGGGGAGGTCGTGGCGGCACAGAATCCGCGACACCGTCCGGGCTGGCACACCAAGTTCCGGACCGATCCAGTTCTGGCCGCGGCGCTCGCGAACACGCAGCTCGATGACGGATGGTCTCGATGATCTGGTCACGGTCGGACATGTCGATGCTCCTCGGTCGAGTTTGTGGGAGTTCAAAGGTAGGTCTGGAAGTGCTGGACGTCTACGGCTGTGGCGAGGTCGACTTGCCCGGGCTGGTCGTAGAAGTCGAGATGGCCGCCCTCGGTCCAGATGATGCTTTTTGGTCCGGCCAGAAGCTCGTAGAAGTGCTCGGCGCCGGCCGGGACAGCGCCGTCCCGGGAGTGGACGATCTACGTCAGAACCGCGATCGCGGCACCTGATCCGATGGGGTCGAACTGCAGCTACGGTTGCCGGGACATGACGGCAAGGCGCGCGTCCGCTTCCGGGATCGCTCCCCGGTCAGGGTAGAGGTAGTAGCCATACGGCCCGTACATGGCTGCCGCAGGGTCGATGCCGTCGACCGTGGCGGCGAACCCAACCGCCGCGTGAATGTCTTCGATATGGTTGGTTTACCAATTGTCCGGGGGAGAGGTGCTGTGATGACGGATCGTATGCCCGCCAGGGTTGCAGCGCGAGCAAGCAGCCCGGCCGTGAGTGGCGGTCTGGTCGGGGCGCTCGGCGGTTTGGTCGCTTTGATCTGCGTGTTGGCCGTTGTGGTGCAGCCTCCGGTCTGGGTGCTCATCCTCATGCTCGGAGTCGCGCTGGTCTTACTTGTGGGAATTGGGAGTGTGATCGGCGCTCGACGGACCCAGCGGTGAGTCCACTTGACCGGCCGCGATGTTGAGGGGTGATTCAGCGGGCGGTGATTGGTCGGAAGTTTGGTGGCGAGCGAAGTATGCGCGTGGTCTATTCGTCCCGGGCTTCGACTTCGTCGATCGTTGGCGGCTGGAGAGCACGTGGGTCTGTGGCTGCGGTGTGTGGATCGGTCAGCGGGTTTGCTTGACTGGCATGGTTCTGGTCAGGAATCGCTCCGGCTTGCCGGAGACGGTCGAGTGGGCTTCCTGGCAGGTCGGCGGGGGAGGGGGTCGCAGCTACAGCGGCTTCAAGCAGCTGCTCGGCGAACGGGTCGAGCTGGTGGTGTGCGGCGGTGATCGAGTCGGTCTGAGCGGTGATGCTGATCTCGATTGGGACGCGCAGCCCGGGGATGGCTTGAGCTGCGGTCTCGATCGACTTGGTGAGGGCGGCCCCGTAGGCATGCCACTCGCGCTGCTTCTGCGCTTCGAGCGCCGTCTAACTGCTTGTCGAACACGCCAAGGCGGGCCGCTCGTTCTTCCTAGAGACGGTTGTTTTCGGTGGCGGCCTCGGGGGAGTGGGGGATGAAGAGTGACGTGAAGGAGGTACCGTCGTCGCGGATCACTCCTTCGACGTGATCGGCGAAGTCTTTGTCTTGGAGTGCGCGCCAGCTCTCCCAGGACCATTCCGGTGCTGCGGCGTCGACGGCGGTGAGCTGATTCGGTCCGGTGACGTTGTAGACCCAGCCGTAGGTGTCCTGGTCGGGTTCGGGGTCTGCCTTCTCGGCCGCGATCTGCTGGGCGTAGATCAGCTGTTCGGCGTCGTCGTACTGCGACCATGCCTCGGTGCGGGTGGAGAGGAGTTCGTCGACGTCGACGTCGAGCTGCACGGGCTCGGTGCGGTGTTGCCACAGGTCGGCCTGGTCGCTCCCGACGGTGGCGTAGAGCAGGTCCTCCACCTTCGCGGCCTCCCAGGATCCGGGGCGCCCGGCCAATGCGGCGTCGATACCGCCGAGGTTGGCCGCTGCGCCGGCAGGGCGAGGGTGACCAACTCGGCCCAGTCGGCGGGATCGGTCTCGGTTGGATGCGGCTCCAATCTCCCTGCGGGCGTCGGGTGAAGGCGCGGGCGGCGTAGGCGGCCGGCCTCGGTGAGAATGGCAACGGCATCACTGAGGATGTCGGAGAACGGGCGCTGCGCTGTTTGTGTGGCGGGCGCCGTGTCGAGGGTGCCGTAAGCGATCGGGTTGGCAGAGCTGTTGTCCAGCGGGTCGGGTTGACCGATCAGCGGATGGGTCGGATCCGGGAATCCAGTGATCGCGACGCGGCCGTCGTGAAAGGCGACTCCGGTGACGGTACCGACCATCACCACAGCGCCGGCGGAGGCGATGAGTAGCAGCTGCGCCTCTGCGACCTTCTCCAAGCGTGCACGCCACAGACCGCAGCCGCGGGCACACAGCTCGGCCGCGCCCAGGCCCGGTGCGTAGCCGATCTGGGACCGACCCAGCGGGTCCGGTTGCGGGGCGGCCTTGTTCGGGCCCAGCTTGACTCGGACGACGTTGTACTCTCGCTGATCTGCCATCAGCACATGGGGATGAGCGATCTTCTAACTGACATATTAACTGCTGGAGGCGCTCTTACCGGCGCGGGGGTGGGGGAGTGTGCCGGTTCGTTCAAGTGCCGTTCACGCACATTGACGTCCGCCGCGGTAACCATCAGGGTCTATCGCAGCCGCTGCATCCCGCATCATGGGCCTCCTCAACACACTGTCTCTGAGGCGCCTGTAGCGGCGTAACGGCTCCCAAAATCGATTCTGGACGACCGAACTCCGGTAGAGTCCGGCCATCACGATCTCGACGACCGATCACACGCCAGCCAATCGTGTGTGACCACCGAACGGGGCGCACCACCTGGAGTCCAGTTCGCGGTAGCGTGTGGGGATGCCAGGTGCTGACGCCAAGCGCGGGGACATCTACAACGTCCACCCCGACGCAACTCTCGAAGGGGACGCCCACCCGACACCACGACCTATGGTCTGCGTAGCGGAACTGCCCACCAACGGGCACATCTGGAGAGCGATGTCGAGGACGACGTCTGTCGGCAACGGCGAGGACCTCATCAGCCCCGCAGACACGTCGCTTGGGCTCACCGAAGACGGTTGGTGGACGTACCGCTACCTGCGGTCGGTGAAGAAACGGTGGACAGGCGACCCGACGTGGTGCGCCTACAAGGCAACACTGACCGAGCCACTGCTTGGCGCGGTCATGGCGCACTATATGTCCCGCAACGACCCGTGACTCTGATACCTTGAACGACTCTCCCTACCCCGAATCGAAAGCGCTACCGCATGTTCACGCTTGAGACCCCACCCGTCGGTGTCGACGTCGACGCCTGGCACGGCGAGAGCGTGGCGTCTCCGGAAGCTGGGGACCTCTGGCTCATCTCCGCCGATGGCGAAGCGCTGGGCCTCGCAGTTCTCGCCAGCGTGCGCACGACGTTCGTCCTCTGCTGGCCGGTGACCACCGCTGACACGCCAGTCTTCGAGGACGTCCTCGAGGTCGCGTCCACGCCGCTTGGTGTGCCGCTACTCACCTGGCCGGCGCGTGAGACCGGTATCGGCCTCCACATGCTTCACCGAAAGTACGGTTCGCTGCTCACGCCGCGGACAATGCGCATCGTCGAGTCCGTCATCGACAACGGAGGGGCCGAGTACCCGTTGCCGCTGGCCCCTCGCACAGTCGAGGGCGAGGAAGCAGAAGCGGTGAGCGATGAGATGGTGGAGCGCTGGGAGCGAATCTGCCTCGACACGTGGCCGAAGCTGACCGCCGGCATCTCCCCGCTGAACGCCGACGTCCTCCGAGCTCGGAGCGTGCAGATCGGGGACCTAGCCGGCATCCTCCACATCGATACCGCACCCGCCGTGGGCCTCTTCCGCGGTGAGACCGCCCCGACAGATGAGCAGGTCGCAGCTCTGGCCGCAGCCCTCCGCCTAGAGCCTGATGCGTTACTGAACCCGGGGACCGACGCGGGCGCGCTGATGCTGATAGAACCATCGTTAAAGAACTCGATACTCGACCTCGCCAAGTCGTGGAATGTGTCCGAGGCTCTCGCACGCAACATCGTCCGCAGCGAGTACAGTCTCGCCGCTCGCTCCGACGGGGACGCGCACGCGCGGATGCAGGCAACCATCGACAGACTTCGAACGGCGCACTGATTGTGGGTGCGGTGGAGCTCGAACAGTTCCGGCTCATGGTCGAACGGAACGACTACCGCGGCATCGCGGACGAACTCGCGCGACTGGAGGCGGAACGCGGTGTCATCGACATCACCGCTCTCGGCGACGACCCGGAGTCCGCGATTGTCGAAAACCCCGAGCTGGAGCTTGAATACGCCACCGACTTCGCCCCGACTTGCTCGGTCTACGGATACTACCGGTACCGAGACGGGGAGCCCTCAGCCATCGTCGTTCACCCGTCACTATCGGCTGGGCGGGACAACTTCACCATCGTCCACGAGTACGGTCACCACGTACAACGGCACCATGCTGACTGGGCGGACGTCCGCTACTCCCTCCCCGCGGCCAGAGGCGACAAAGTCGAGGAGAAGGTCGCTGACGCTTTCGCAGCCGCCGTGCTCATTCCGGAAGACGCTGTCCCCGGCGACGCTGGGCTGAGTGCGCGGGCTCTCGCGAGCGTGTACGCACAGGTTCGGGCGTCACGGTCAGCGGTCGCAAGTCGCATGGTAGAGCTCACGTCCACGGGCCGCGCCGGAACCGTCGTCGTCTGCGACTTCGAAGGTCGGGTCATCTTCGCCCGCGCAACCGACGACGAAGTCTTCGCTCCCGCCCGCGGCATCATCCAGCCAGACCTCGCACGCCTCTTCGACCAGGCAGCCAATGCCGGCGGCAGTCTCACCGCACCTCGCCAGGCGGGGCTTCGGGCGATGTCCGGGTGGACGCAGACGGACCTAACGGCGGAGCTCGTCATCGACCACACCGGCGGGTACGCGTTTGTCGTCATCAGGCCGACCCAGGTATTCGGGCGACAGCAGGAGTGGGCCCGCCGCTGGCATGAATGCCCGAATCCCGCCTGCCGGGAAGTGTTCGTCGTTGACGAGACCGTGGAAATCCACGACGTGTGCGGCGACCCGAAATGCCCGGAGTGCGGGTGGTGCTCGTGCGAACGCGTAGAGACGTTCTGCAAGAAGTGTTTCATGGCGCTCTCCGTCGCCGAACAATCCGGCGAAGTCGAGCACGAATGCGTCTGACCCGGCCAGCGCCGCACCGCAAGTTGTCTGACTTGCAAGTGTGGAAGTTTCGCGATGGACGGCACGTCGACGTCGCGGGGAACGATCCCGAACTGAGCAGAGACGCCAGCGGCGGTCAATGTGCCGATCGATGTCGCAGTGGTGACCTCCGCGTAAGTGCCGTGCTGTTCCGCGCGCGCGAAACGCGATTCTCCAGCCAGTCCAGTTCGAGGGTGCCGGACTGCGGACTCGCTCGCTCCAGTCCTGCCGGATTTTCGACCTGTCGTAGGGGCCAAGCTGCCGTCGCGGAAATGTTCTGGGATTGAAAAACGATGTCTCAATCACGTCTCGTGGGATCGACGTAGAGGCGCCGAGTCCACTCGAGATGGCGTGGGGGCGTACATGCAGATTCTGCAAATACACCCGGCTTTACTTTATATAATGATCATTATCAGCGCTTATCGGGTGACGTAACGAGTGTCCAAACATTGCCGTTGTGCTTGTCGTTTTGGTACACTAGCTGCATGACAGATTTGGCGATGCGTCCACTTGGGCGGGCGGTGCATAAGGCGTCGGTCGAGTTGGCGTCGACGGCGATCGCGGCGCGGCTGCAGGAAGTCTTGGGCCGCGACGTGGTGGCTATTATCACGGGCAAGACGCCGCGTCAGGTGTCGCGGTGGGTTTCTGGTGAGGCTAAGCCGCCGTTGGATGAGCAGCGGATTTTGCGTGACACCTTCCAGGTTGTCGAGCTGCTGGCTGAGGTTGATCCGGATGAGGTGGTTCGCGCCTGGTTCATTGGCATGAACCCGCAACTCGAGGATGCGGCTCCGGCCGAGGCTATTGCAGAAGGCCGGACCCGCGACGTCATGGCCGCTGCGCGCGCGTTCGTCAATGCCGGCTGAGCTCACCCTTGTTGCCGCGCCATCGCCCTTGTGGCGAGTGGAGCGGGTTGATCCACCACTGCGGTTTGCTCGTATCAACGCGGTAGACGCGATGAATGACCGCGCCGGTAATCGGTTCGATATTCCTGGCGCCGGCGTACTTTACGGTGCTACCGATGCTGCCGGCGGATTCGCGGAAACTCTCGCGGGATTCCGGCCGCAGGCATCGATGATCAATGCGTTCACAGAACTCACCCCCGAGCGCGGGCGGGTCATTCCTGGGCAAGTTCCCTCAAGCTGGCTGACGACCCGACGTCTGCGCACCTTCGATGTCACCGGCTCACTGCCCTTCGTCGATGTGGAGTCCCCGGCCACGCACACCTATCTCACCCGTCAAGCTGCGCCGATTCTGCTGCACCAAGGGCTGAACAACTTGGACGTCGCCGCAGTGCGGGGCCCAAACCGGCTTCTGACGCGCGCGATCGCCAGCTGGCTGTACTCCCGAACGGACGAACATGGCCAGCCGCTCTACGCCGGCATCCGCTACGTCTCACGATTGGGTGATTTTGAATGCTGGGCCATATTCGATGGGACACCCGTCGAGCTGCGCACCTCAGAGGCGATCGAACCCAGCGGACCAGCGATGTGTGCTGTCCTCGACCTCTTCGGCATTACGATCCGCTGACACGGAGAACTTTTGGCTGGGCTGCGGCGGCTCTTTGGACCGTGTTGGATCTCTACGAATTCCCCCGTTGCGGTTGAGGGGGTCACCCTGCGGATTTCCTCGTGATGCGCGAGTATGGCCAACATGAGTCACTATGACCTCGATCGAATGGGTTGGCAGCAATTCGAGCATCTAGTTCAGGCACTCGCGGTTAAAGAACTGGGGGAAGACAGTCAAGATTCTCTGCGTGTCCACATAACCGCTGCCAATGAAGGCAGAGAGATACTCGAGAGCCAATCGTATGTTGCCGCCGCTCATGTTCTCCAAGAACTCAACAAGGGAGTTATTGCTTGCGAAGCCCGCATTGGCTCTGTAGGTGACTCTCGACAACACTTATCGTTCGGTTTCGACTACATCCTGAGGTTTGGCTGGGCGTCAATGTCGATGAGTTTGGACAACGCGGTGCCGGGTGATGCCGTACGGGGGTGAGCGCGCCGGACACAGTCGCCTGGCGTCCCCATAAGCGGTCAGCCGCACCGGCGTCGGTCGCGAGACCGGTCTCTGGTGGAATCAACATCAGTATGTCCGTGGATCGCTGAGAGAATCAACGGGTGGGAAAGCGCGCACGGACCAAGAACCGACACCGGGGCAAGAAGAACGCTCCCGAGCGGTGGTGGCTGACGGTGCTGCTAACGAACGGTGTCCTCTCGCTACTTTTCGCCGCACCGCTACTCTGGTATGTCTGGGCGGTGGCCACGGGCCGAGGGCTGTTCGACGGACAACTGTTGCTCGGACTGTCGCTCTTGGGTGCCGCCGCTGTTGCGCTGGTGAGTTGGATCCCGCACCTCATCCTGATCGACGATGATGGCCTGCCGAAGTTCGCACATGAGAAGAACACGCCGTTCACGTTCTGGTGGCTCGTGATTACCCTCGGCCTCTGCACGACACTCCTGGCGCTCGCACCGATCTTCCCGCTCGCTGATGGGTATCATTTCTCAGACACCGGCATTACGTTCACCCGAGCGTCTCGGAGTACGCCTGTGGCGTTGTGGATCGCAGCTCCGCCGATCTGGGCAGTGTCGGCGTTGCTGTTCTATTTCATCGGTCGAGGTCTCTGGCAGCACTACCGGCCTGCCGGACGAGAGAGCGGTGATCCCGCCTTCCAAGCCATAGAGTCGCTTGTGCCGCTGCTGCGGGGCAAGTTGAACCTCACCGAGGAGCAACGCCAAGAACGAGCGAAACAGGTACGGAAACGGCGCGCTGAACGAGAGAAGCGACCAGAGGGCAGGTTGAACCTCCCGGGGTTTGTGACGATGTTCCTATGGGTATCCACGATCCTTATGGGGTTACCGTTGCCGTCATTGCTGATGTGGGCATGGCCTGTGAATGTGCGGTTTCCACTGGGAGGGCTGGTGTTCCTCATGGTCGGAACCGGGTGGCTCGTGCTCACCACCCGGCTGAAAGAACCGAAGAGCTGGCTCGTGCTTGCCGGACTGGGGGGCTTGTTCTTAGTAGCTGCGCTGTTGCTACTTTCCCAGGGTGTAGCGCCCCCGCTGATCGCTGCGGTTGCTGCGCTATATGGTGCGGGGCATCTCAGCGTCGGCCTTTTCAAGTGGTTTCGAACCGAGAAGCCGACCGGGTAAAACCGTGTTGAGCAGGTTTCCCAAACACTGGGGATCACTCATCAACCCCACCAAACAAGCATCAGTTGGCACTGATGATCTGGATAGCAGTATTTCCGACCCTGACTCTTATGAACCTAGCGTTCGGAGACTGGCTCGGCACTCTGCACCCTGTATTGCGCACCTTTGTCCTGGTCACGGTCGCAGTCCCGATCGTAATTTACGGAATCATGCCCAGTCTGCACCGGCTACGGGCCAGGCTCATCACAAGCGCGGCCGGCAGGTAGCTTCTTCACCCGGGAACGCATGCACTGGCAGTGAAGTCGGGGCGAGAGCCGGCCGCTGGGGCCACCGTGACGTCAGCGCAAAACAAGACTCACCAACCAATCCCGGCAGTCCCGGTCGCATCGCCGCGAAGAGGTCCAAAAAACGATCAATGACGGCGACGTGGGTTGATGGACGATGTGGAACGATCGATGAACGACGATACCCGCTCCCAGGATTCGGCGCGATTCGCGAGGGATGCAACTTCACGCGCCAGTCCGTCTGCCTCTACAAGCAGCGACCAGCCCTCAAGGGTCGTTCCAGCGGCGCCTAGTTGGCGAGACTTCGGGACCGTCGATAGAACGTGGCACGCGACATCCCGAGATCGCGTGCGACTTGCGCTGCCGGCTCGCCGGCCTGCACCAAGCGCATAGCGCTGCGGATCTGGCTGTCAGTGACCCGGCGGGGACGGCCGCCAAGATCTTTCCCAGCGGCGCGACGCTTGCTGATCGAGTCAACGACCCGCTCGCGTTTGATTTCGTGCTCCATCTGCGCCAACGCCGCCATGACGGTGAACAGCATCGACCCCATCGGTGTGGACGTGTCGACGTCTCCCCCACCCAGGTTCAACACGCGCAGGCCCGCGCCGCGGTCGCGGAGCTGCCCGGCGAAGTCGAGCATGTTCTGCGTCGACCGCCCCAGCCGGTCCAACGTGGTGATCACGAGGGTGTCACCGGTCTCCAGCGCGGCGAGTGCCCGGTCGAACTGCGGGCGTGATGCTCGTGCACCCGAAGACACCCTGATCGATGTACAAGTCATCGCGCCGAACACCAGCAGCGAGAAGGTCAGCTTCCTGCCGGTCGGTGGACTGCGGCCGAGTCGAGACGCGCGCGTAGCCAATCAGCTTCATTCCGTCGCTCCAGGTGTCTCATAACTAGCAACTCGTACCAGAATCCAAGAACGCGGTTGCGATACATAGTTATGAGAATCACCGAGACCCTGAAATAAAGCAAATCGACGTGCCGGGGTTACTCACCGTCGAGACGTCTCGTATCCCTTTGAGCAGATCTGAAGCGCGGTGCCCGTCCTTGCCCGCGATCGTCGTGCGGGACATCCGGACCGCGCACCAAGCCGTTCATGCCCTCCTGACGCATCAGCCGACGTTGAATGGCGCGGGGACCGTGACATTTATCGTCGCAAGTCACAGACGCGGCTCACGCCAGACGAGGTGGCTACCGTTTCGGTTCGGTCAACCGACGGGCAGCCCTATCCGGTCACGCTCGAGCGCCGCCCGGAGAGTTGCAAGCGCTGCGCCGACGGTAGCCACCTGGTCGGGCGTGAGCGTTGAGGACACGAGGTGGGACAACCGCTCCCGGAAGGTGTGCTCAGCGTCGGCGATCAGCTCGTCGCCAGCATTCGTGAGGCTGACAAGTGACGAGCGTCCGTCCGTGGGATTCGGGTGCCGAACGACGAGGCCCCGCGCTTCGAGGCGGTCGACACCTTTGCTGATGGCCCCGATGCCGGCGGCGAAGTTGGATGCGACGTCAGCCACTCGCGACCCGGGATGATCACGGAAGTAGCGCAAGAACTCGAATTGGGAGGTGGCGATTCCGTGTTCACGAGTCAAGACGTCGCCCAGCGCGTTATAGAGGCGCGTCTCAGAACGCACGAGATCGTCGAAAAAGGCGCCGAGCGCAACAGTTGTCGATTTGCTTGCCACGGCATGTAGTCTACAGTGACATCTACATGCTGTGGCATGCAGTTCGCGAGTCGATGAAGGAGAACCGATGAGCAGGGAACAACGGCGCGCACTCGACGCACGCCTCAGGGAGTCGCCCCAACCGGGCGGCCCGGTACTGGTCGAGCAGATGCGGGAAGGGTTCGCGCATTTCATGAGCACCTTCCCGATCCCTTTGGGTGTCACGCGGACCGCAGTGGAACTCGCTGGTCGACAGGCAGTGCTGGTGGATCCGGTCGGCGGGCGACGCCCCGGGATGATCCTTTACTTCCACGGCGGCTCATTCTCGCTCGGATCTCCCGAGACGGCAATGGCACTGACAGCGCACCTCGTTGAGCGGACGGGCGTCCGGGCGGTCTCGATCGACTATCGGTTGGCACCAGAGCACCCGTTCCCCGCAGCCATCGACGACTGCCTCGCCGCGTACCGCGCCCTCCTCGACCGCGGCGTCACTCCACAATCGATCGTGTTCGCCGGAGACTCAGCCGGGGGTGGGCTCGCCGTTACGACGACGCTTGCTGCACGGAGTGCAGGGCTGCCGATGCCGGCTGGGATCCTCGCCTTCTCGCCCGGTCTCGACCACACCCGATCCGGTGGATCGATGACCGTGAAGGAGGGTGTCGACCCGCTCTTCACAGCGGAAGGCATGAGGCGCACCGAAGACCTGTACCTCAACGGCCAAGACCCGGCCCAACCGCTCCTCGCGCCTGCCGTCCTCGCCGACCTGTCAGGATTCCCTCCCATCCTGCTCCAAGTCGGCACCAACGAACTCTTGCTCGACGACTCCGTTCGCCTGGCGGAGCGCGCACGGGAAGCGGAGGTCGATGTAATCCTCGACATCGTCGCCGACGTGCCACACGTCTTCCCGGCTTTCATCGGCGTGATCGACGAAGCCGATCAAGCCGTGGATCGCGCCACCCTGTTCATCACGCAGCGGATCGGCAGAAGAAAGTCCGCACCTCTTGATCGAGCGGCGGCCTGACAACGAGTTCTGCCGTGCGAGCGAGCCGAGCAGTGCACGTATTCGCATCGCGGTGCCGTACTCTTTCAAGGCGGCCGCTGGGACGCATCCGACCGCGATGGGGGACCATGATCACTGGGAGCGCCGCCACCCACAACATTTCGCTCGAGCCTGCCGCCGAACCGGAGGGCGAGTTCGGGCCCGCGGAGGGTCTGGGGTCCGTTCCGAGGTCGTGGCCGAACACGCACCGCCGCCCGGATGTGGTGGTGCGCAAGGGTGTCGCGCGGCTGGTCAACACCACGCTCACCCCGCATCAGGCGCTTGTCGAGGATCTGCTTTTCGTGGCCGACGTGCTCGACGATGCGGGAATCGAATTCCTCCTGGTGCGCGGAAACGACGAGCGTCCGGTGATCGCCATCGACCAAAGCCTGAAACACCGGTTGACCGACGCGCTGGCCGTCGCCTGCGTCGACGAGCCCCTGTACTCCAAGACGATCGACGCCAAGACGATCGACTCGAACACTACGGGGTCGAAGGCGCGCCCGCCGGTGCTCGTCAACTCCGGCGAGCTCTCGACCAAGCGCAAGGCGCGTATCTTCCGGCTCTACCGTCCCCGGATCGAACCGGTCGGTGGGCTGAGTTACGGCGCCTCCACCGGCGTGGAGTTGCAGCTCTGGCGATTCGGCGAGGAGTTCATCGACTGCCCGGTGGAGAACTCGCTCACCCGGAGGCTTCTTCCCCGCTCCGAAGAGGTGCGCGCCACCGTCGAACTCTTCGGTCGTGAGTGGCAGACGCTCCGCGGCATGTTCGACCCGCACGCGTCGGACCTGCGCTTCGACATCGACATCGTGTTCTCCTGGGTCGACGGATCCGATATCGCGTTCCAGCGCGCTCGGGCGAAACGGATGCGAAGCTACGTGGTGGGGGAGGGCGACGACTCCGAAGCACGGTACCGGCAGATCGACGAGCTGAAGTATGCGCTCCGCTCGGTGTACCTGTTCGCGCCGTGGGTGCGCAAGATCTTCATCGTGACCGACTCGCCGCGGCCGGCCTGGCTGGACGAGCATCCGTCGGTCCAGGTGGTGCGCAGCGAGGAGTTCTTCACCGACCCCGAAGCATTGCCCACCCACAACTCGCAGGCGGTCGAGAGCCAGCTGCAGCACATCGAAGGTCTGAGCGACCACTTCCTGTACTCGAACGATGACATGTTCTTCGGCCGGCCCGTTCAGCCGGGGATGTTCTTCTCTTCGGGCGGTGTGACCAAGTTCATCGAAGCACAGACGCGGATCGGTCTCGGCGAGAGCGACCCCGGGCGCAGCGGATTCGAGAACGCCGCCCGTGTGAACCGGCGGCTGCTTTGGGAGCGGTTCGGGCGCATCATCACCCGGCACCTCGAACACACCGCGGCGCCGCTGCGCAAGGATGTGCTGCTCGAACTGGAGCGGGAGTTCCCCGAGGATTTCGCACGCACTCAGCGCAGCCAGTTCCGGTCGGCCACCGACATCTCGGTGACCAACTCGCTCTACCACTACTACGCCATGATGACGGGACGGGCCGTGCGGCAGGAGAGCGCGCGGGTCCGCTATGTCGACACCACCTCGCGCGCGGCGCTGAACTCGCTGCCCGGGATGCTCAAGAAGCGCGAGTACGATCTGTTCTGTCTCAACGACGGCAGCTTCCCCGAGGTGTCAGCCGAGGAGCGGGCGTCGATCGTCGTCGACTTCCTCGAGCGGTACTACCCGATTCCCGCGCCCTGGGAGAACCTGGCCGCGGGACCAGACGCCTGACAGAACGTCAGGCGCCTGACAGTACGGTCAGCGGTTCGGTGGGCGGGTCGATCCGGGTGCGATCGAACGGGGCGCTGAGCGCGGCGGGCGGCACGAGGATGTTCGACGCGCGCAGAAGCGCCGCCGACTCGCTCGGCGTCACGTGCTTGCCGACGGTCGGATATGCGCCGATCGGAACGACGGAGTGCAGCACCGTTGTTCCGTAGACGTGCACGAGGTTGAAGGCCTGTGCGCCGTCCTGCCCGCGGGTGCCCCCCACGGGTACGTTGAGGTCCTGCGTGTAACAGGTGGCCGACGCCACAGAGACCGGGATGCCCGCGAAGGTCGCGTTCGTCGAGTAGTGCAGGTGTCCGGCGATGATGCTGCGCACATCCGACCCCTCGAGCACTTCGCTCAGCGCCCACTGGTCGCGCAGCTCGACCGACACGGCGAGGTCGAGCACGCTCGGAACGGGCGGGTGGTGCATGGCGAGGATGGTTCCGTGCGGCGCCGGTGTGGCCAGCTCGGCGGCGAGCCAGTCGAGCTGGGCGCCGGTGACCTCGCCGTGGTGGGCGCCGGGGACGGTGGAGTCGAGCGCGATCACACGTAGACCGTTCACGTCGTAGACCCGGTCGACCGCTGCCATCGACGGCGGCAGTCCGAGCAGTTCGGAGCGGAAGGCCGCGCGATTGTCGTGGTTGCCCATGACCCAGATGACTTGCGCGCCCATCCGCGCCGCCGCCGGTTCGACGATCCCGCGCAGCTTGGCGTAGGCCGCCGGGTCGCCCTTGTCGGCGAGATCGCCGGTGAGCACGATCGCCTCGGGACACGCGCCTGTTGCTTCGAACTCGTCGAAGATCTGGCGCAGGCGGGCGTCTGCGTCGACGGCGCCGTACAGCAGGCCGTCGCCGGTGATGAGGTGGGTGTCGCTCAGGTGGACCAGGAAATGGCTGGGCCGAGGATACTCCGCGATTCGCGTGGCCTGCGCCTGAGTGCTCATACCCGACATCCCACCAGGCCCAACTGAACGGGAGGTGGACATGCCGCGGCGAGTTGGAACTGTTTTTCAGCTTTCGGTGAGCACGATCACTTCGCGACGAGTGTCGTCTCGAAGCTGTACATGTCGGGGCGGTAGCAGTGGTGTCCGTACTCCACGGCGCGGCCGGAACCGTCGTAGGCGACCCGCTCCATCGTGAGTACCGCACCTCCCCGTTCGATTCCGAGCAGGTGTGCTTCGTCTCCGGCGGCCTTGCGCGCACCGATCTTCTGGTTCGCGATCCGGATGGCTACGCCGCGACTCTGGAAGATCTGGTAAAGACCGAGCGACTCCAGTTGTTCGCGCGGGATGTCGGCGAACTCCTCGGGCAGGTAGTTCGTGAGGATGGCAACCGGAACGCCGTCAGCGCTGCGCAGTCGTCTGACGAACACGATGTCGGATCCGACGGCGACACCGAGACCGGCAGCCGTCGCCTCGTCGGCGGGGATGATCTCGTGGCGCAGGAGGGAAGTGGTCGGATGTTGATCCGCATTCTTGAGATCTTCGTAGAGACTGGTGAGTTCGACCCCGCGCGTCACGCGACCTTGCACGACCTGGGTCCCGATGCCGCGTCGGCGCACCAAGAGCCCGCGATCGACGAGTTCCTGGATCGCCCGGCGAACGGTGGGGCGGGAGAGCCCGAGACTCTGTGCGATCGCGATTTCGTTCTCGAGGCGAGCGCCCGAGGGGATCGCGCCGGAGCGGATCGCGGATTCGAGGCGACTCGAGATCTGAAAGTAGAGCGGAACGGGGCCCGTGCGATCGAGATCCGCGAACAACTCGGCCGGCCAGTGAGTTTCGTCCCCCGCCACGATTCCTCCTCGCTGTCGCCGTGGCGCTCGCCACACGACATTCATATGTCCCGACAATGTTACCTGGCGATCCCGTTGTCAAGCCTCTTGCC
>DASYGJ010000059.1:0-6806 GCA_035999915.1 Leifsonia sp. | reverse complement strand
CAGAGGGGTAAGTTTCGTATCAGTGCCCTTCTGAATCTCAATGAGGAGAAAAGATGCATACTCTCGAAACCGAGGTCGCACCGCGCTCGAGTTATGCAAAGGGCGACCAACTGCCGCCGCTTCTGACCGACACGATCGGCGATAACTTCATGCGCGCCGTGAAACGCTATCCCGACCGTGAGGCGCTCGTCGACAAACCAAGCGACCGGCGCTGGACGTACGCCGAGCTCTCCAACGAGATCGACGCGGTTGCGCTCGGCCTGCTCGCGATGGGAGTAACGAAGGGCGACCGAGTCGGCATCTGGGCTCCGAACTGCGCGGAGTGGGTCTTCGTGCAATACGGCACAGCCCGGATCGGCGCAATCCTCGTGAACATCAACCCTGCGTACCGGCCTCATGAACTCTCCTTCGTGGTGCAACAGTCCGGGCTGCGGACCATCGTCGCGGCACCCGAATTCAAGGGCGCAAGCTATGCCGACATGATCGAGTCGGTGCGGGGAGAATGCCCGGACCTGGTTGATGCGGTGTTTATCGGTGAGAGGTCGTGGACTGATCTCGTTGAAGGAGGTCGTCAGGGCGAAAGGAAACTGCTCGACACCATCGGGATGAGCCTGTCCAATGAAGACGCGATAAACATCCAGTACACCTCAGGGACGACCGGATTCCCGAAAGGGGCGACACTCTCGCACCGCAACATCCTGAACAACGGCTTCTTCGTCGGCGAGGGCATCGACTACACCGAAGCGGACCGCATCTGCATCCCGGTGCCCTTCTATCACTGCTTCGGGATGGTCATGGGAAACCTTGGCGCGACAAGCCACGGCGCCACGATGGTGATCCCGGCCCCCGCGTTCGATCCGGTGCTCACATTGACGGCCGTCGCCGAGGAGCGCTGCACCTCCCTCTATGGCGTACCGACCATGTTCATCGCCGAACTGAACGTGCCGAACTTCGACGACTTCGACCTGTCGAGTCTGCGCACCGGCATCATGGCCGGCTCGCCCTGCCCTGAGGAGACCATGAAACAGGTGATCGAGCGGATGGGCGCCGACCAGATCTCCATCTGCTACGGGATGACTGAGACTTCTCCGGTCTCGGCGCAGACAAGTGTGGACGACACGATCGAACGCCGGGTATCGACCGTCGGGCGAGTGCACCCCCATCTCGAGGTGCAGATCGTCGACCCCGAGTCGGGCCGGGTGCTGCCGCGAGGCGAGACGGGTGAATTCTGCACTCGCGGTTATTCGCTCATGCTCGGCTACTGGAACCAGCCGGATAAGACGGCGGAGACGATCGACGCCGACGGCTGGATGCACACCGGCGACCTCGGTGTGATGGATGTCGACGGCTACCTGAACATTACCGGCCGAATCAAAGACGTCATCCTGCGCGGCGGCGAGAACATCTATCCGCGAGAGATTGAAGAGTTCCTCCTTCGACACCCCGACATCCTGGACGTCCAAGTGGTGGGAGTCCCCGATCCGGAGTACGGCGAACAGGTGATGGCGTGGATCAGGATGAAAACGGACTCGACACCACTCGACGCTGATTCGATTCGCGAGTACAGCACGGGGCGACTTGCGCACTACAAAATCCCTCGATACGTACACCTGACCGATGAATTCCCGATGACCATCACAGGCAAAGTCCGAAAGGTTGAGATGCGCAGGGTCTCCATCGAACTTCTAGATGCTTAGTTTGCTGGCGTGCGGATGAGTAGAGTTCGTGGGGTGGACGATGATGCCGGTGACTGGTTCCTCACCCGTTCGGAGCGGGGAAACGCCGCGACGGATGTCCAAGCAGGCGACAGCGGATCCTCGTCCTGGTCGGCGGGAAACCGGGTGCGCCCTCTGGTACACGGACAGACATACTTCGCCCGGTTGCACCAGGAGCTGACGGCACTTCAGCCTGGGGACCGCGTGTTCTTCACCGACTGGCGGGGTGATGCCGAGGAGCGGCTGCTGCCGGATGGTCCGTCCATCGGTCAGTTGCTCGCGGACCTGGCACGTGCAGGCGTCGAGGTGCGCGGGCTGATCTGGCGGTCGCACGGGGAGCGCGTCAAGGCGCCGATGAGTGGGATCTCCAATGAGCTGCTCGGTCGGCAGATCAATGAGGCCGGCGGCGAAGTCCTCCTGGATCAGCGGGTGCGCCCGTTCGGGTCGCATCATCAGAAGTTCTTCGTCATCCGCCATAGCGGCGACCCGTCGCGCGACATTGCGTTCGTCGGCGGTATCGACCTGTCATATAGCCGACGCGACGATGCGGACCATGCGGGAGACCCGCAAGCACTGACGATGGACTCGCGCTACGGCAAGCAGCCACCGTGGCATGATGCCGCCCTCGAGCTGCAAGGCCCTGTGGTCGCTGACGTGCTGGCCGTGTTTGCCGAACGTTGGAACGACCCGCATCCCTTGGATCACCGCAACCCCTATCGGATGCTGCTTCAGCGGTTCGCCGACATGCCGCGGCATCCGAAACCGCTGCCCGAGAGCGCACCGGCACCGCCCCCGGCGGGTCCGCATGCCGTGCAAATCTTGCGAACCTATGGTCCCAAGCGGCCGCCGTTCCCCTTCGCGCCGGCGGGGGAGCGCAGCGTCGCGCGCGCTTACGCGAAGGCCTTCGGCCGAGCTCGCTCCTTGATCTTCATCGAGGACCAGTATTTGTGGTCGACCGAGATCGCCGGGGGCATCGCCAGGGCGCTCGTGCGCAACCCTCGGCTCCAGGTGATCGTGGTTGTGCCCCGCTTTCCGGACTCGGACGGCCCACTCACCGGACCCCCGAGCCGTCTCGGTCAACTCCGCGCGATCTCGATGCTGCGGCGCGCGGCCCCCGATCGTGTCGGTGTATTCGACCTCGAGAACCAGGTGGGAACTCCCATCTACGTCCACGCCAAGATCTGCATCGTCGACGACACGTGGGTCACGTGCGGGTCTGACAATTTCAACCGTCGCTCCTGGACCACGGACAGCGAACTCACCTGCGCCGTGTTCGATACCACCCCAGAGCATCCGGATGCGCGTAGCGGGAGCATCGACGACGCGTCTCCTGGCAGGTTCGCCCGTGACCTGCGCCTGCAACTCTGGGCCGAACATCTCGGCCTCGACCGAGACGACCCACGCCTCCTCGACATCGACACGGGACTTGCGCTGTGGAAGGACACCGCCGACGCTCTCGATCGCTGGCACGCAACCGGTCGCCGGTCGCCGCGACCAGTCGGACAGGTGCGCCGCCACCACATCGAACCCGTCTCTCGCCTCCAACGTCTCTGGGCGGATCCGATCAACCGTCTCATCGTCGACCCGGATTCCCGACCCCGGCGCCTGCGAGGCACCTCGACGTTCTGAACAGGCTTCTCCCTTCAGCGCAACACTCGCGATCGGGTTCTGATCGGTTGCTGCGCTTGGTCAGACGTGCTTCGACACGAACTCCAAAGCATGCTCACCACCGGCAGGAGCGCCTCGGCAGCGTCGCCGGCGTTCAGCGGGGCTGGACCCCGATTTCCTCATCCATGAGGGCGCGTCCCGCGGTCGAGTTCCACGGGTCGGTGCTCTCGACGACGGTGTTCGCGATGCCGAGCGACGTCAGCACAGCCAACACGGAGTCGAGGCGAGGTGCTCCGGTGCCCTGCTCGAGGGCGCGCAGCGTGTCGCGGGTGACATGGGCGCGCTCGGCGAGTTGGACGGCGCTGAGACCCTGGAGCTTGCGCCAACGCTCGATGTTCGCGCCGAGCTCCGAGAGGAGCCGAGCCCGTGCAGGCGATTGCCTACTAACCATGATCGCACTCCTGAGTGACGTGTATACAGGTCAACTATACGGGAAACTGTAGTGTTTAGGTTCGGCTACGGCGAAACAAATCGCTATCCGCCATAGCTATGTAATATAGCTATATGGATACCGGTGAGGCGATGCGTTTAGAGGAACAGCTCAAGCGGTTCATTCGATGGAACCGGTCAGCTCATCCGCCGATAGACGGGTTGTCCCGGAGCGCGATTTCGGTGCTCGCGGCGACCGTGCGCAGCGGGAGCCGAGCGCCCCGGCCAGGCGAGCTCGCTCTCGAACTGAACATGACAACATCCAATATCGCGTCCGCGTTGCGAGAGTTGGACGCCGGTGGATATGTCTCGCGCGAACCGAATGCTCACGACGGTCGCCGGGTCGATGTCGTGCTCACCGACAAAGGGAGAACGGCGATGGCACAGCGTCGGGCGACGAAATCCACGAGGCTTCAGCAAGCCATCGAGTCGACACTCGACGACCGAGAACAGCGCGAGCTCCTCGCGGCTGGGGATCTGCTGGAACGCATCTCGGGCCATCCAGCTTCATGAGCTTCGTGCGTGACTCTCTTCGCGCCAGGCTTGCGGCAGCCGGGAGTTCGCTGCGCGTTCGAAATTACCGCCTCTACGCGGTGGGACAGTCTGTATCTGTCGCAGGCAACTTCATGCAGACTCTGGCGATCGCTTTCCTCACCCTTCATCTGACGGGAAGTGGCACCGCTCTCGGGCTGGCCGTCGGAGTCCGCCTTCTGCCATATCTCCTCGCTGGGCCGATCGGTGGAGTCATAGCCGACAGACATGACAAGCAACGCATGCTGGTGTTCACGCAGACTGCGTGCGCCACGGGTTCGGCGGTTTTCGGGGTGCTCGCGTTAGCCGGGTTGATGACGTATCCGCTCCTGCTCGTGCTGAGCTTCGCTCTCGGCTGCCTCACCGTGTTCGACAACCCCGCGCGCCAGAGCTTCATCTCCGAATTGGTCGACGACTCCGACCTGTCCAACGCCATCATCCTGAACTCCGTGATGATCAACCTGGCTCGCGTTCTTGGTTCGGGGGCGGGTGGCGCGTTGGTCGCGATCATCGGTATTCCCGCATGCTTTTTCGTCAATGCTCTGTCGTTCGGCTTTGTGATCGTGAGCTTGGTGATGATGCGCCCATCGGAGATGTTCCGATCGGAACGAGCACCGCGTGCGCGCGGACAGGTGCGCGAAGGGCTGCGGTATGCATTCACGACACGAGAACTCTCGATCACCCTGATGATGATCATGGTGACAGGCACACTTGCGTGGGAGTTCCCGACAACGCTGCCGTTGTTGGCGACGGATGCTTTCGGCGGTAACGCGGCCACGTACAGCGGCTTGGTCATGGCAATGTCTGTCGGCTCCATCGCGGGCGGGCTGATCGCGGCAAGTCGTCGGGCCGCATCGGGCACTATCACGCTGTGTCTTACCGCAGTGGGGTGGGGTGCCACCATGATCTTTGCTGCGTGGGCGCCAACGCTCGTGCTCGCTCTCTTAGCCATGGCTCTTGTGGGATTCGCCAGCGTCGCGTTCAACGCAGATGCGAAGGCGACCTTGCAGTTGACCTCGCGCCCAGACATGCGGGGCCGCGTGATGGCCCTGTGGTCGATGTGCTGGGGCGGGAGCACCGTGATCGGCGCCCCGCTGGTGGGCTGGATAGCACAGGAATTCGGGAGCCGATGGGGACTACTTGCCGGCGGCATCCCGACGGTACTGCTGGGGCTGGTGCTCCTGCCGTTCCTGCTGCGCGATGGACGCCGGCTCCGTGGACGCTCTCAAGGTTCTGAGGGAGCCACAGAATAGGCATATGGTTCGGTAGAGTCCTGGACTCGAGGGAGAGGTCGTGACGGTGACCAAGATCGCGATTATGGGCACAGGACCGATGGCGAGCGCACTCGGGTATTCATGGACGCACGCTGGTCATGTCGTCAGAATCGGATCGCGTGTACCCGGCGACCCGAGGATGGCGCTTCTTCGACCATTTGCTTCGATCGGCACCCACGAAGATGCGGCTCGGGAAGCTGACGTCATCGTGCTTGCGCTCCCCTTTCCGGAGATCGTGCGTTTTGCGAGTCTGCACCGAAAACTTCTCGCAGGAAAAACGATCATCGACCCCTCCAACTCGTTCGACTACCTGATCGACGGGACTCAGGGCAGTAGCGAGCTCGTGGCGGAGGGGTTGGGAAGCGGTGTCGGGCTCGTCGCCGCGTTCAAGGACAATAGCGCTGCAAAGCTAGTTTCGACGTCGAGTGTTCCTGTGGAGGTGCAGGACATCCGCCTTGTCGCGGACGATCCCGTGGCGATAGCGATCGTCGCCGGACTCGTGCGCGACATGGGGCACAATCCGGTCGACTGCGGGCCACTGCACAACTCGCGTCTTCTTGATGCCTCGGCATGCCTTCTGCTGGAGGCTGGACGTCGGGCCGACCACTCCAGAACGAGCCCGGGCCGCCACTAACGGAAGCGAGGCGACTGATGTCGGGATCTGGGCGGCCGAGATTCGCCGCGGTTGTGAACGAGTTCTGGTCGGGGTCGCATGCCGACCTGCTCGTTGGATGTCTGCACGACGGCTACGAGCTGCTCTGGACTCCGACCGAGCCTCTGTGCGAATTGGAGTCATTGCACGTGCTCGACCCCGGAGCGACCGATGTCGGAGCGAAGCGGGCGCAGAAGTGGGGGACGCGTCAGGCGGGAGGCCTGCCTGATGCGCTGTCGGCGGCCGGCGCCGGTATCGACGTCGACGGGGTCGTCCTGATCGCTGAACGGAACCCGCGCTCAGGACGACCCGAGGAGTTCGACGAGCGCGGACGACCTCAGGACCGGCGCCATCAGATGTTCATGCGCGTGGCGGAGGCTTGTGAGCTGTCGGGGAGGCCGGTCCCCGTGTTCCTCGACAAGCACCTCGGGAATTCCTGGGCTGAGATCAGCGAGATCTACGAGACATCGCGCCGATTGTCGATCCCGCTCATGGCTGGATCTTCCGTCCCTGTCACCGTGCGCTGCCCTCCGATCG
>DASYGJ010000057.1:0-2937 GCA_035999915.1 Leifsonia sp. | reverse complement strand
CCCAACTCGGTAACATTCTGTAACAAAAGGACAACAGACGATCCCGGGAGTTTCGCATGGATATGAGCATGATGACGATGATGGACACCTCGATGATGAAGGGCATGGACATGGCGGCCATGCAGAACCTCATGGAGGCATCCTCCGCGTGTGAGCAGGCTTGCACGATGTGCGCGGGCAGCATGATGGGCATGGCCGGCATGGAGAAGTGCTCGGCGATGTGCATGAATTGCGCCGACATGAGCAACACCATGATGCGGATGATGATGCGGCCGGCCGCGATGGACATGGACAGCATGATGGCGATGATGCAGGCATGCATGGTCATGGCGTCCGCGTGCGCCGCCGAGTGCACGACGCACATGGACATGAACGAGCAATGTCGGATGTGCGCCAAGGCCTGTCAGGAAATGGCAGCCGCCTGCGAGGCCATGATGGCCTCGATGAAAGCGATGAAGTAGTCGCTCGCTACAGAGAACCGGCGCGGAGCACGTTGTACTTCGCGCCGCTGACCGCGAGCACGTCATAAACAGAGTGGACCGCAACAGGGTCGCCGACCTGCAATGCGTCGGTGAGGCCATCGTGGTTCCACAGAATCAGTGAGCTGTCATCTGAAAGCACAGCCACTTCGATCCAGCCTGCCTTCGAAACGGACAGGACCACCGCATCCGCCCACTTGGACGGAGTCGCCGACGCCAGCCGCTCCTGGATGAGCGAAAGCGCGTGACCAGGAGCCGTGACGTCACAGTCGTCGTGGCACTCGAGAAGAGAGCCTTGAAGACTGGAGTGCAGCGGTTGGGTCATGCAGGCAAGAGTACGAAACTCAACGGGAGGCCGCCAGTGAGGCGGTCACAGAGCGAAACAAAAAGGGCGTAGCCAACAGGAGCGTTTGCGAAATGTTCATCCGCTAGACGCGCCCGAATGGGATGGGCTGCCTAGCGTTGAACGCGCCCAACTCCCCGAAAGGAATCGACTCAATGTCATTCACCGCGAACGCGCGCAAGCGAACCTGCCTCCTGTTCATCGGCGCCGCCGCGACTGCTGCCCTCACCGCGGCAGCGCTTCCAGCGGCGGCGGCGACCCCGGGCGCGCATCCCTCGTTCGTCGTGCACTCGTTCGCTGCTGTCGGCGCGGAGACGAGCCCCGACGACATCACGCGGCTCGGCGCCTCGATCTATGTCACATTCCAGAACGGGGTCGGGCCGCTCGGCGAGGCCGCTCCTTCGGGCGCGACCGCGAGTACCATCCAGCAGTACACCCTGCAGGGCATGCCGGGTAAGTCCTGGTCGGTCACCGGCAAGGTCGACGGACTCACGGCCGATCCGGCACGCAAACGCCTCCTGCTCACCGCGAATGAAGACGGCAACTCGAGCTTTCTCACACTCGACCCGGCCAGCTCATCGGCGGCGAAGCGCTACACGTACCAGGGGCTCACCCACGGCGGTGGAACGGATGCGATCTCCGTCACCCGCGGCGCGATCATCGTCAGCGGATCGAACCCGTCGAACCCGGCCGGCCCAGCCGCCTACCGCGTGACGCTCGAGGGCACCGTCGCCCGGCTCACGCCCGTGCTGAACGACAACAGTGTGGCCACCAGCGCCAACCCGTCGACCGCCGGCAAACCCGTGCAGCTCGCTCTGACCGACCCGGACTCCAACGAGATCGTTCCCCGCTCCAGCACACGCTTCGCGGGTTCCTTCATGCTCGATGCTCAGGCCGACAAACAGCTCATCTTTATCAGCCCCGAGCGCCGCGACCAGGACGGACGACAGGTCGAACCGCAGGTGCTCTCGGTCGCACAGCCGCTGGACGACACCGCGTTCGCCCGCCACGCTAACGACACGCTGTGGGTCACCGACCCCACCCACGACAAGGTCGTCGAGATCACCGGTCCCTTTGCCGCAGGGCAGGCGATCTCGACTGTGACCCCGGATGCCGGACCGACGTATCTCGCCCGGCTGAGCCTGAAAGATGGCAGCCTCGCACCCATCGCAGAACTTGCAGGGATCACCCCGAAGGGGCTGCTCTTCACCGGCGCCGGAGACGACCAGCGCGAAGACGACCAGCGCGGAGACGACCACGGGGACAAGTCAGGCGACCAGGGGGATCAGCCAGTCGACCACGGGGACCAGTCAGTCACGAACTGATCTCAGCCCTCCCCCACGGCAGCAGGCGGCCGGGCGACGAGCGTCGCCCGGTCCGTCTCAACCGTGACCGGTCCGGCAGCGGCCGGCACCACAGCCGTCTCGCCCTTCGCCAGCTCCACCATCCCCGCCGCTGTGATGAGCCGCGTGCGCCCCTCCACCGCGATCACAACCGCAAAGCCCGCGTCGAAGTCCGCCGAAGAAGTAACCCGATCAAGCCGGAACCACCCAGCTGCCAACGGAGGAAAGACGGGCCCCTCGACCACCGATCGGCGCACGAGACGCTCGACCTCCGCAGCGCTCATGCCCCGCACATCCACAGCCTCAAGCGCCCGATCGAAGCCGAGTCCGAGATGGCCCTCCGCTTCACCATCGATCGCGAATCCGTCCCACTCCAGGAGGATGGAGAGATCGGACGGCTGCTGAACTTCCGCGAGCAGCACGGACCTCCCGATGGCGTGGAGTGTCCCCGGCGGGACCACCACCGCGTCGTTCGTGGCGACGGTCACCTCGTTGAGCAGTCCGAGCAAGGCCATCGTGTCCTGTTCGCGGACGAGTCGAGCGAGCTCGGCGCGATCGATGTCCTCGCGGAGACCGAGGTAGACCACACCGGGTTCGAGGATGAACCAGGCTTCCGCCTTTCCGTGCGCCGCTGTGAGCTCTGCGGCGGCGAAGGCGTCATCCGGATGCGCGTGCACCGGAAGCCGCTGGCCGGCGTCCAGAAGCTTCACGAGGATCATCGCGTCCGGACCCCAGCGCGCGACATGGTCCGCGCCGAGCCAGCCCTCGGGGT
>DASYGJ010000053.1:0-26136 GCA_035999915.1 Leifsonia sp. | reverse complement strand
GTGACGAGCACCACACCGAGCACGATCCCGATCGCTTGCGGGGCGCTGAGCCAGCCGGAGACGTAGCCGCGCTGGCCGACCGGCACCTGGTCACTGATCGTCGCGGTGAGGGCGGCGGTCAGGATGCAGAACCCTGTCAGTGCCAGCGACCAGAACACGCCGATTCCGACGATCGTGTGCTGGGTGCCGAGAAGGATGAGGGAGACGGCGAACACCAAAGCGCCGATCGCGATCCACGGCCTCCGCCGGCCGAACCGGCTGGTCGTGCGGTCGGACAGCGCTCCGGTCAGCGGGTACGCAACGACCGCGCACACGCCGGAGATGCCGGAGATGATTCCGAAGGCGACCACGTTGTCGACCCAATACGTGGATTTCAGCTGAGCCTGCACCTGATCCGGCAGCAGCTTCTGGATGGGCGCGAGTTGCGCCATCCAGATGCCGAGCCAGGCGATCGCGAAGAAGGCGATCCAGCGCGAGGTGACGCGTCGGGTCGGTTCAGCGAACACCGCAGGGGTGGTGGTCTGGGTCATCGTGGCCTCGCGTTCGGGTGGACGTTCGTGGCTTGCTCGGAGCGAGCGGTAACGAGTGGTGCGGGTGCGCGTGTTGCGAGTTCCGCCACCGCGTCGGCGGCGAAGTCCATGGTGGTGGCGGCGGCGGCATCGTCGCGCGTGACGAGCCAGGCGAAGGTGAGGCCGTCGGTCAGCGTCACGAGCATCCGCGCGATCTCGGCCGTCGGACGTCGCCATTCGTTTCCCGTCAAGGCTGCCGCGGCAACGAGCGCGCGCTCGGCAGCCGCGAAATAGCGGTCGTATTGCCGGCGTGCGAGAGGCTCGAAGCCCGGTTCGCGCAACGCCCACTGGGTGAGCTCGAACATCGCCTTCTCCCGATCGGGGTCGGCACGCACCGCTTCGAAGAAGCTCTGCAGCCCGGTGCGGACGACGTCACGTATGCTTACGCCGCTCTCGGCCGGCTGGAGCACGGGCGCCAAGGCCGACTCCTCACCGTCGACCACAGCGTTGATCAGTTCCACCATCAGCTCGTCGCGGGAGGTGAACGCGTAGTGGAAACTCGCCAGCGACATGCCGGCCTCCGCGACGATCACCCGGGTGGTGGCCGCGGCGACCCCATCCCGGGCGACGACGCGCACCGCAGCGCGCACCAGCGCGGCACGGCGGTCGGCGGCGGAGATGCGGGGCATATGGCTCCTCACCGGGCGGCTCCTCACGCATCGTCGCGCGGGAAGTGGGACGGTTGACCCAGATGTCAGTATGCCGTAAATCCGGTCGGGGTGTTTGACACCTGTGGAAACTACCCCTGGAATGGGGTGGAATGCTTCGTTTTTCGTCAGCTATTGCGCCACCAGTCCGGTCGAGGGGGTCGACCGGGCTGGTTCTTTGTGTCCGGCTCGTCGTTCGTGCTGTCGCTCTTGCCGCTGCTCTTGCGGGGTCGGCCTTCTCCGTGGGATCCGCCGCGCCGGCCCGGGCCGATACCCCCGCGCCTGCCGCGCCCGCAGCCACGGCGTCACCGACGCCGACGCCGGCCGCGCCGACGATCGACGATCTGGGTGGTCACTTGGCGAGGTTCCCGCTCACAGTGACCGGGCGCGGCGAAGCCGGCGACCATCTCGAGATCTCGGGCGCCTCCGGCAGCAACACCTGCCGCGCAACAGTCGCGGGCAACGGAACCTGGGGATGTTCGCTGAGCGCCCTGCCCGACGGACCGGCGGTCGTGGTGCGCGCGGTCTCGCTCGACACGGGCGCGAGCGCCGCGACGCGCACGATCGCGGTCCTCTCGCCGCCGACCATCTCGATGCCGGCGGGAGGTCTACTCACCAGTGGGGGCATCAACGGCACCGCCTCTCCCGGCGCAACGGTCACTCTGCGGGCGAGCAACGGTGCGAGCTGCTCCTTTCCAGCCGATTCCAGCGGCTCGTGGGGATGCGTGCTCTCCCCTGTTCCGTCCGGGCGGTTCACCGTGACCGCCACGCAGCGCGGACCATCCTCCTTTCCCGCCGAGGACTCCGCTCCCTCGGCGCCGGTTCCGGTCACCTTCGACACCACACCGCCGACCGCGCCGACCATCGCCACTCCCGGACCCACCACGGTTCACTCCGGTGACCCGCTTTCCTTCGGTGGTGCCGGCGAGACCGGCTCCACCGTCACCGTCTATGCGAGCAATGACCGCGGAAGCTCGGTGATCTGTACCGGACCGGTTCGCGCATCCGGCTGGAGCTGTTTCGGCTCGGTACCGCCGGGCTCCTACCTCGTCTCTGCCCTGCAGACCGATTCGGCCGGCAATGTGAGCGCGGGCAGCAACACCGTCGCCATCACGTTCACGACGCCCCGACCGGATGCCGGCTCGGGGTCTCCGCCGTCCTCGCCTTCCAAGACGCCGAAGGCGAAGCCGGGCCCTGCCGCTCCGGCCGCTCCGCCCGGCACCACCCCGAGTCCTCTGCCGTCCCCACCGTCGGATGCGCAGCGGCTGCCCGGCATGCCTGGTTGGGCGGCGACGCCGTTCACCTTCGCTTCCGCTCCGGTGGTCACCGCTGAAGCCTTCCCCGGCTGGCTGCGCTCCCTCGCGCTCGCCGTCGCCGCGCTTTTGCTTCTCGCCCTTCCCGCACGCCTGCTCGCGGGAACGATCACGCGCAACCGTGCAGAGCACGGCGAACGCCGCCGCGCGGGAATCTTCGGCCGTAACCGGAGCAGCGCCGAGATCCGCGCCGCCGAGGCCCGCTTACCGAGGCTTGGCGCACGCGCGCACGCTCTGGATCACCCCGCGGTCGACGGTCCAGCCGCCGCCTCGACCGCCACTGTCGCCCCCGACATCTTCTCCACGGCCGAGGGCCGATGGTCGACCGGCGCAGCCTTCGCCGCAGCGGCCGCGCTGGTCACCCTGTCGAGCCCGGTGCAAGACCTCGGCGCCTACCTCCGGGTGATCGCCGCGATCGGACTCGCCATCATCGCCGTGAACGCGGCCTGGCTTGCTCTCGCACGCTGGACAGCCCCCCTTCTCGGCGGCGGCCGCATCGCGGTGACGTTCCGTCCCTGGTTACTTCTCGTGGTCGCAGCAGCCGCCGTCGGTTCCCGGATGTTCGGCTTGCATCCGGTGCTGCTGTTCGGCCTGCTGCTCGGCGCAGCGTTCGCCGACGGCACCGACCGGCCGGCCCGCGGGCGGATCTCGACGATCCAGGTCGCGGGGACAGCGCTCCTCGGCGTGCTCGCGTGGCTCACCGTCGGGCTCCTGCCCACGCCCGCGGGCGTCGGCTCCGCGTTCGCGATCGAGTTCGCGAACTCCATGGCTCTGCTCGCCCTCGGATCGGCGGCGATCTCTCTCCTGCCGGTCGGTGGACTCGCCGGCCGGGCGATCTACCTGTGGTCGCCTCTCGTATGGATCGGCCTCAGTCTCGTCGTCTACACACTGCTGTTCGCCCTGCTGCTGCCGGTCGGATCGCTGGTCGAGGCAGGCGCGAGCGCCCCCGTTCTCATCCTCGCGGCCCTCGGGTTCGCCGTGCTCAGCCTCTCGGTGTGGCTGTGGGAGCGCTTCGTGGAACCGGCGCGCGAGTAGCGACCGTCACGCGGCGTCGACGTAGAACCAGGTTTTGCCCTCGCGCACGAAACGCGACTCCTCCTCCAGCATGCCGACGGCGGCGCCCTTGTAGTACGCACGGAAAGCCACGATCCCGTCCCGGTCGAACGGGCCGCCGCGCTCGGTGCGGACGATGTCGAGCCGGTACCAGCGCATCCCCTCGTCGAGGTCGAGAGTGACAGGGCGCGTCGACGTATGCCAGCTGCGCAACAAGTACGCCGCGTCGCCGAGCGCGAACGCCGAGAAACGCGACCGCATGAGTCGTTCGGCTGTGGGCGCCTCCGCCTCGCCACGGTGCAGCGGACCGCAGCAGACCCCGTAGGCCTCGCCACTGGAACACGGGCAGCGAAGCGGATGCGCGGAACTCACCCGACGAGCGTACCTGCTCCGCTGCGCCTCGCCGGGAGTGCCTGCGACGGGGTCAGAAATCCTCGCCGCGGGTGTACCGTGCTGCCATGGCTGGATTGCTGATCGGACTCATCTGGACCGTCATCATCGTCGGCGGCGCTCTCGCGCTTGCCGCGGGCATCGCACTGGTGAAAGCTCCCTACCGCAACAAGTGACCGCACCCTTGACGACCTTCCGCCGAGGGGCGAGTTGTTGCGGCTTCCTGGTGTGTCAGCTCGCAACGTCTCCCCCCTCGGCGGAAGAACAAACAGGGATCAGTTCAGATCGAGAACCGTCACCGAGTTCGCGGGCACGACCCGTTCATACGTCGGCGTGACGCCGCGGAGAGACGTCGTCACCGGAGCAACATTGTTCGGATCGTTGATCGTGTTGGTGTCCCTGCCGCTCCCGGAGGTCAGCACCGTGGCTGTCCCCGTCGGCTTGATCGACTTCTCCCCGGTGATGTTCAGCTGAACCTTCTGCGAAGTCGAAGCGGGGTTCACGATCACCACATAGAGTTTGCCCGTCTTGCTGTCTTTCGTCGCGGTCACGTTCAGCCCGCCGATGCCGCTATAGGTGGCGTTCAGCACTTGATCACCGTGGTTGGCCGCCAGCATCGACTGAACCCAGTAACTGGGCGACACGTAGCTGGTCAGCGCATTGAAGCCGATCAGGTTGGTCGCCCATCTGTCGTCGTTGACGTTGACGAGAAGCGGGGCATACGACTCACCCATCACGACATCCGAGTTGCGGATCAGGCCGGTGAGCCACGAAGCGTCGCCGATGGCGGCGGCGAGGTCCGGCGTCGGCGCCCCTTCCTGTGACGCCCACTCGCCCACGAGAACCTTCGGCCCGCTCCGCGAGCTGTTGTCGTAGAGGTTGGCGTGCGAGTTCATCCACGACGGCGAGTTGTAGAAGTGGTTGTCGATGATGTCTGCAGCGCGCGAGGTCACCGTGTCAGTGGCGACCAGGCTGATGTTCGGATACGCCTTCTTGATCGCGTCGAAGAACATCGGGAACCGGTAGGAGTTGTAGCTGCCCGAGTGGTCGAAGAAGTCCTCGTTCCCGATCTCGACGGTCGAGACCGTGAAGGGTGCGGGATGGCCGTCCTCTGCGCGGATCTTGCCCCAGGTGCTGGTGACCGGTCCCGTCGCGAACTGGATCTCGTCCAGCGCGTCTTGCACGTAAGGCTGCAGCTGATCTTGTGGCACCACCGAGCCGTTCAGCGATAAGCCGGCGTACACGGCGAGCAAGGGTTGCGCACCGAGTTGCTCACACCATTCGAGGTATTCGAGCAGGCCCATCCCATCCGTCGAGTAGTAACCCCACGCATCGTCCTGATGACCGGGACGTGTCCAGGTCGGTCCGATCGTGTTCTTCCAGTTGAAGCGGGTGCCGATCGTGTTGCCCTCCAGGTAGTTGCCGCCTGGCTCACGGATGAATGAGGGCTTCAGCCCCGCGAGCTTGGTCATCAGGTCGGAGCGAAGTCCGTTGCCGAGCTTGTCGTACGTCGGCGGGAACAGGGAGACGTTGTCGAGCCAGAGGCTCTTCCCTCCGTTGCCGTCTGCGCTGATGACGTAGCGCGCATCGGCCGTTGTCGGCGCGTTCGAGACGGTTCGGAGCTTCGCCGAGAACTGCTTCCAGTGGTCGGTGACCCCGGACACCTTCGCGGAGGCGTAGACGGTGGATCCGTCGGAGCTCACCACCGAAAGCGTCAGCGGCCCATGGAAGCCTTTCGAACCCATCGCGAAGAACTGCGCGCTGTAGGTCTGATCAGGTGTCACCGGGATGCCCCAGTAGCCGCTGTTCGAGACTCCGGAGGGCCGGCTCGAGGTCGTATCGGTGAAGTCGACCCGAAGGGATTGCGTCAGTGCCTTGTTCAGCGGGTTCGACTTGTCGAGCGAGAGCGCCGTGCCGTTGACGCTGTTCCAGTCGACGGGGTCGGTCGTGCTGGCCATCATCGAACGATTGTTGACCAGCTCGGCATACAGACCGCCTGTCATCGAGTGGTTGATGTCTTCGGTCATCAGCCCGAAGAAGCTGCTCGGAAGGGCGTGCGCTGCGGTGGCGGCGTCGACAGTGAGCTGGCCGCCCGTGTTGCCTTCGATGCCTGCGACGTCATTCGCGGTGGCCGCGTAGTTGAGCACCTGCACGTCATCGACATCGCCGGAAAGGAAATCCGTGGCTCCGTTGTAGAGACCGCGCCCGGTGGCGAATGATCCCTTGGCCTGCCAGGGCGTGGTGTACCGGACCGTCGATTGCAGTGTCCCATTGACATACAGCGCCAGGGTCTGCGTCTCGGCGTCGGAGATGCCGACGAGGTGATACCAGGTGCCTTTGGTCGGCGCAGTCGACGCCGATGCAAAGGACGCGGCTGCGCTTGTCGAATCGCTCGCGAGCCGGGTGAACGCGAATTTGCCGGTGTCGCCGCGCAACTGCAGGTAGAAGCCGCTGACCTGCGCGCCATCGACCGAGGCTATGTCCTGGAAACCGGTCGTGGACGACAGATTGACCCAAGCCGCGACCGAGAAGGAGGAGCGTGTGTCCACGACAGGAGCGACGGCGGAGGCGTATCCGGTGCTACTTCCGTTGAAACTCACCGAGTGCGCGCCAACCCGTCCGGTGGCCCAGCCTGCACCGGCCGCGAGCGTCTGCGCGTTGCCGTTTCCGGTCGAGTCGGCCGCCGCCGTTCCCGTGCCTTCGTCGTACGTCCAGTGGGCGGACTCGTCGAGGTTGGCGACCTGGTCGGCCGTGAGCGCAGTCTGGAAGTACTGCACATCGTCGACGGACCCGTGCACGAAATCGGTCGGTCCGTTGTAGTCGCCGCGGCCGATCGACGTCGCTCCCGTGGCCTGCCAGGGCGTCGAGAACGCAGCGTCGGATCCTTGCTGGCCGTCGACGTAGATCTGGAGCGCCGAGGTCGAAACGTTGTCGACGCCGACGACGTGATACCAGGCGCCGGCGACCGGCGTCACATTCGAGTCGGCTCGCACTTCGGCTGCCGAGACATCGTCGGACGCGCGACGGGTCATCGCGAACTTGCCGGTCGTTCCTGAAAGCTGGAGGAAGAACCCTCCGAGGTTGGTTCCGTCGATCCCGGTGATCGTCTGGAATCCGCCGACCGCTGAGAACTTGACCCAGGCCGAGACGGTGAAACTCTTCGACGTGTCGACCGCCGGCTTGGGCGCGACGGCCGCTCCGTTCGCGGTTCCGTCGAACGCGACGGCGTGCGATCCGACATGTCCGGTGACCCAGGATGCGCCCGAACCGAGGGTGGCGTCGTCGCCGCCCGCCGGGTCCGCGGCCTTCGAGCCGGTTCCTTCGTCGAACGACCAGGTGCTTGCCGGCGCGGGCAAGGACGTCGTCGCAGACACGGATGCTGCCGGCGTTACGGAAGCATGCGAGGTCGCAGACGCCGGGGTGATCGCGACGCTCGGCGATGGTGTGCTGGCGAGCGCCGCAGCGGCGAGGGACAGAACGGCGAAGGCGGCCGAAACGGCAACGGCGCCGCTCCGTATCCGCCGTCGCCTCGAGAGATTGTTGTGTGGGGACATGGTTACTCCTTTCGGTTTGATGCGAAATGAGTGTTCGGGTCACTCGAGCGTGCGCGGGCAGGGCCGGGCCGCACCGATGACGAATCGATGGCGGCCCGGCCCGTCTCTAGCTTCGGCCTCGGCCGAAGTAGCGGGCCCGCACGCGGTCCAGAAGGATCGCGATCCCCAGGACGGCGCCCTGGACGACCTGCTGGAAGTAGGGGCTGACGTGCAGGGCGAGCAGACCGTTGGCGATGATCTCGAGCAGCACCGCGCCGGCCGCGACTCCGAGGATCCGTCCCTCTCCACCGGAGAGTGAGACGCCACCGACCACCGCGGCGGCGATGGCGATGAGTTCCCAGCCCGGTCCGACGGAGGGGTCGGCCACGTTCATGCGACCGATGACGAGGATGCCGACGACGGAGGCCAGCACGGCGCTCGCAACGTAGGTCGCGACGATCCGGCGGCTCGTCGGGATGCCCGCCAGTCGAGCGGCCTCGCGGTTGCCGCCCACCGCGTAGATCTGGCGTCCGACATAGGTACGCTCCATGACGAACCACGCGACAACGGCCGCGACGACGAAGAAGAGCGCCGGCACCGGGATCTGGAGGATGTAATACGAACTGATCTGGCTGAACAACGGGTCGATGTTATCGATCGGTGTTCCGCTGGTGATGGCCAGAGCCAGACCCTGCGCGACCGTGAACGTCACGAGAGTGATCACGAAGGGCGGCACTTTGAGCTTCGTGACAAGGACTCCGTGCCACAGGCCGACGGCGGCACAGATGACCACCGTCAGCAGAATCGCAAGGGGAGCGGGCACTTTGTCGGTGACGTTGAAGGTGGCGGCGAGGATTCCGGCCAGGCCGGCCAGCGCGCCCACCGACAGGTCGATTCCGCCCGTGAGGATGACGAGCGATTCACCGATGGCGAGGATGCCGACTTCGGAGAGGTCGCGGCCCATCACCTGCAGGTTGCCCACACTCGCATAGGTGGGGGCGTTGATCGCGATCAGGGCGAAGACGACCACACAGGCGATGACGACACCGGCCTCCGGCGACTCGGCGAGGCGCCGGAACAGTTTACGAACCGGGTGGTCGGGCCGTTGGTCGAGCTGACTCGGTGTCCGCACCGGTGCGGCGACCGTGGTCGTGGGGCTCATAGCAAATCTCCATTCGGGACTAGCGGGTCATCCATCGCTGAAGCGTCGGTTCCGGCCGCCGCGGTCATGATGCGCTCTTTCGTCGCATCAGCACGGTCGAGCACGTCGACGATCCGTCCGTGATTCATCACGGCGATTCGATGACAGATCAATTGCAGTTCTTCGAGTTCTGACGAGGCCACCAGCACGGCCATCCCGTCGTTGGCTGCGCGGTTGATGAGGTCGTAGATCTCGGCCTTCGCTCCCACATCCACCCCGCGCGTCGGCTCATCGAGCAGCAGGAGCCTCGGCTCGGAGGCGAACGCCCGACCGAAGATCGCGCGCTGCTGGTTGCCGCCGGAGAGCGAGCCGATCGGTTGATCCACCGATTGCATCCGCACATTCACGTTGGCGGCGATCCGTCGGGCAGCGGCGTTCTGCGTGCGCGGGGTGAGCACACCCATCCGGCTGAGCTGCTTGAGGATGGACGTGGTCACGTTGGTCGCGATCGAGGCGAAGAGAACGAGCGATTGTTCTTTTCGGTCTTCCGGGATGAGGGCGATGCCGGCTCCGACTCCGTCGCGGGGGGTCCGTGGCGCGTACGCCTCGCCGTCGAGCAGCATCCGGCCGCCGGTCGCCGGTTGGGCGCCCGCGACGGTGTGGACCAGGCGGCTGCGCCCCGACCCCATCAGGCCGGCGACACCGACGATCTCGCCGCGACGAACAGCCAAGTCGACCGGTCCGAGGCCGTCTGCGGTCAGCCCGGTGACCTCCAGCATCACCGGTGCGTCCACTAGCGAGGATCGGGCCTCGCCGTGACCGAGTTCGCCGCCGACCATGTCTTGGATCAAGCGTGCCTCGGTCGCTTCCTCGGGTGTCAGATCGCTGACGAGGCGACCGTTCCGCAGAACGATGACGCGGTCACTGACCTCGCGCACTTCGTCCAGCCGATGGCCGATGAAGAGCACCGCTCCCCCTCGAGCGGCGAGCTCGCGGGCCAGCCTCAAGACGATTTGAGCCTCCACCGGGCCGAGTGACGATGTCGGCTCATCGAGGATCAAGAGCTTCGGCTGCCGCCCCCAGGCCTTCGCGATCTCGATCATCTGACGGGTCGGCACCGGCAGCGTGCGCACCTCGCGGTCGACATCCACGTGCTCGACCGAGAGACCGATCTCCTCGAGCATGGCGATGGCCTCACGACGCTGAGCCTTACGGTCCGTCAACACGCGGCGCTTGGATGCGCGCGGGCGGCGGCCGAGCAGGAGGTTCTCGGCGATCGAGAGCTGGCCGACCAGCGGGAACTCCTGCGAGACCATGGCGATCCCCAATCGCTGCGCCGCCTCGGTCGAGCCCGCCGGCAGCGATACGCCGTCGACGACGATGTCGCCACCGTCACGGTGCACTGCCCCTGACAGGCTCCCCATGAGGGTGGACTTTCCCGCTCCGTTCTCGCCGACGACGCCGACGACCTCCCCGGAATAGAGCGTCAACTCGGGCAGATCCAGCACGCGCACCGGCCCGTAGGACTTATGGACACCGCCCAGCCGCGCGGTGACCGCGCGGCTGGGGGCTTCGAGCGTCGGCTCCATTGTCAGTTGATTCCAAGCGACGACTGGAGCGACTGGTAGTCCGGCAGATTGGATTTGGTCACCAGGCCGACGCCGGAGCTCAACGTCGATCCGTCCGTTTCGAGGTACGGCTTGACGATCGCCAACGTGGCCGCGTTTCCGAGCACCTTCTCTGCGGCGAGGATGTACGCGCCGGTGTAGCCCTGCTGGTAGGGCATCTGCACGACGGTTCCGCCGATTTCACCCGACTTGATGAAAGACAGGGTCTGCGGGTCGGAGTCGTCGCTGACAACGCTCACCGAGGAGGCCTTGCCTGCCGACTTCACGGCCTGCGCCAACGCTGGGCCGTCGTAGGAGTACACGCCGTAGAGGCCCGTGACGTCCGGGTTGTTCGCCAGGATCGTTTCGGCGTCGGACGTGGCCGTGCTCGCCTGGAGGTTGTCGTTCACCTTCTGGGCGATGGTGATGCTGCTGCCCTTCAGGCCGTCTGTGAAGCCCTGGATGCGCTGCACAGCGTTGGATGCGGTGAGCGAGCCGACGAGGATCGCGACCTTGCCCTTACCGCCGAGGAGCTGCTTCATAGCCTTACCCGCGGTGAGCCCGGCCGTGTAGTTCGGCGTTCCGAGGTAGAGGCCGGCGGCATCGGTGCCGGGCAGCGGCGAGTCGATCGGCAGCACGAAGGTGCCCGCTGCCATGTCGGAGTGGATCGTGCCCTTGGCCGAGACGGGATCGATCGCCGAGAGTGAGTATCCGGTGACGCCCTGCGAGCGCAGCGTCTCGAGTTCTGACGTCTGCTCGGTCAGCTTGCCGCTCGGCGGAGCGAAGAACGTGCACTTGCTTGCCGAGATGCCGAGGTCGCTGCAGCCCTTGGTGAAGCCGACCTTTCCGGCGTTCCAGTAGTCGGCGGCCACGTTGACCACCATGGCGATGTTCGCCTGGGAGAGATCTTTGCCGGCAAGCGCCGACTTCAGCTTCGCGTCGAGGTCGGCGAGCTTGCTCTGGTTGAAGGCGACGGACCCGGAGAGGGCGACCGTGGGCTTGCTCGTCGCGGCGGCGGATCCGGTGGCGCTTTGCGTGCACGCGGAGAGTGCGAGAGCCGCCAGCACTGCTGCTGCGGCGAGCGCGGGATATTTGATCTTCATTGTTCAGTGTCCTTTTGCGATCGGGTCGGTGCAATGATTGTGATCGCTCACAGTTGTGAGCGATCACAATGTGATCGAATTAGAGCAGACACGAGGAGGCGTCGTCAAGTGCGAATTGAACCACGCACCAAAATCCCTGATCAGCAGGGGTACGACAGTTCCGTTGAATTGTTTGGTCAGCGCGCCACGATCGGCGCGGGCGCCATCGTGGAAGCGCGCACGACGAGCTGTGGCACCGTCAGCGCGCGGTCCGGCGCCTCGACGTCCTGGAGGATGTCGAGGAGGCCGTTCATGATCGCCTGACCGAGCGCGACGAAGTCCTGTCGCACCGTCGTCAGCGGTGGCGAGAAATGCGCCGCTTCGGGGATGTCATCGAACCCGACCACGCTCACATCCTGCGGAACCCGCAACCCTTGCTCGGAGAGCCCGTGGATGAGACCCAACGCCATCTGATCGTTGCCGGCGAAGACCGCCGTGAAGTCGTCGGACCTCGAGAGCCCTCTCCCGAACGCGTAGCCACTGGCCGGTGACCAGTCGCCGACCATGCGTTCCGGCGCGACGAGACCGTGCGCCGCGAGCGCATCCTGCCATCCGCGCACCCGGCCGATGGCGTCGACCGCATCAAGGGGTCCGCCGAGGTGGAGGATGCGCCGGTGACCGAGCCCGATCAGATGCTCGACAGCCAGTCTGGCTCCGGCGTAGTGGTCGATCGCGACCGAATGGAAGCCTTCTCGGCCGATCGATTCGACCGCGAGCAGCGGCACCCCCAGCTCGATGCTGCGGACCGCCTCGAGCGCACTGGTGCGTTCAGCGACGAGCACGAGCGCTTCGACGTTCTGGCGCAGGAGCAGGTTGACGGCAGCCCGCACGGACGCGGCGTCGGCATCGAGGATGCTGGACATGCTGACCGCATAGCGCGCGGCCCGTGCCGCTTCGTTGAAGCCGAGGACGATGCTCGAAGGCCCGTAGTCGGGCGACCCGGTGGCGATGAGGCCGATGGTCCGGGAACGCCGGGTGACCAGTGCACGTGCCGCCGGTGACGGTACGTACCGCAGTTGTTTGATCGCCACTTCCACGCGGGTACGCGTCGATGGTTTGACGTTCGGCAGATCGTTGAGCACCCGCGACACGGTCTGATGGGAGACACCCGCGAGACGCGCGACGTCGAAGATGGTCGCTGCTCTTGCTTTTTCTTCCACCTCAGCTCCCCCGTCGGCTCTCTATGCTGCCTCCATCGCCGTACTGAGGAGCGGGTTTGAATACTGTCCTCAATTATGCCGCCTCGGCGTCGGCGACGGGGGTCATCGGGCTTTTCCGATCACGAGGCGCTGCAGAAGCACGAAGATGAGCAGAAGGGCGCCGGTGAGGATGCTCGCCCACCAGGTGCTCAGTGTTCCGTCGAAGCTGATGAGGGTGTTGATCATCCCGAGCACCAGCACGCCGAGCAATGAGCCCAGCACGTAGCCTCTGCCGCCGGTCAGGATCGTGCCGCCGACCACGACCGCAGCGACCGCGTCGAGCTCCATCCCCATGCCTGCGCTGTTGTCTCCCGAGAGGGTGTAGAACGTGAACAGGATTCCCCCGACGGCCGAGCAGAAGCCGCTGATGACGTAGACCAGCACTTTCGTGCGGGCGACGGCGAGTCCCATCATCACCGCCGACTGACGTCCGCCTCCGACGGCGTAGACCGTGCGACCGAAGCGGGTGCGATGCAGTACGAACACTCCGGCGGCCACCAAGAGCAAGGCGACGATCACACCCGGGCTGATCACCAGCCCGAATCCCAGCGGAATCTGCGCCTGTGCGACCGCGACGAAGAGCTTGTCGTGGATCGCGACGGTGCTCGAGTTGATCACGTAGCAGAGACCGCGCGCGAGGAACATGGCCACGAGGGTGGCGATAAACGGTTCGATCTCGAAGAAGTGGATGACGAGACCGATGAGCAGACCGCTGATGCAGCCGATGAGCAGCATGACGAGGATGACCCAGCCGGGCGGCCACCCGGCGCGCAGCAAGGCCGAGGCGATGACGCCGGTCAAACCGACGATCGAGCCCACCGAGAGGTCGAGGCCACCTGTGAGGACGACGAAGGTCATCCCGACGGCCAGCACGATCAGGAACGAATTGTCGACGAAGAGATTGAGAACGACCTGACCGGAGAAGAAGTCCTGGTACCGCACCGACCCCGCGACGAACATTGCTCCTAGCAGGCCCAGCGTGACCCCGATCGACCCCGCCGGTATGGGCACACGTCTCGGGGTGACGACTGCCGTCCGGGTCACCGGCGATCGTGCCACCGTCATTGCGCCGCCCCGATCGTCGGCCCCACGCGGCGGAAGACCATGCGTCGCAGCTTGGCCCGGAACGATTTCGATTGCGCCAGACAGACAGCAGCCACGACGACGGCCTTGAGCACCAGCGTGAACTGCGGTGTGACCCCGAACGCGAAGATCGTGGTGGTCAGCGTCTGGATGATGCAGGCGCCGAGCACGCTTCCCGTCAGGGAGTACCGCCCACCGGCCAGCGCGGTGCCGCCGATCACGACCGCGAGGATGGCATCCAGTTCGATCCAGAGACCGGCGGTGTTCGCATCCGCCGCGGTGACGCTGGAACTGATCATCAACCCGGCGACTCCGGCGCAGACCGCGCTGAAGATGTAGGCCGACCAGACGATGGTCCGTGCGCGGACACCGGCGAGGCGGCTCGCGCTCGGGTTGATTCCGACCGCCTCGATGAAGAGCCCCAGGGCCGTCTTGCGCGTGATGACCAGGGCCGCTGCGAAGAAGAGCGCTGCGATCACGCTCGATGTGGGGAGCCCGAACCAATATCCGCCCCCGATGACCTTGTAGGCAGCGCTGTCGACGGTGACGATCTGGCCCTGAGTGATCAACATTGCGAGCCCACGACCGGCCGTCATCAGGATGAGCGTCGCCACGATCGGCTGGATCCCCACGACGGAGACAAGGAAACCGTTCCAGACACCGAGCGCAAGGGCTGCGAGCAAAGCAACCAACACAGCGATCAGAGCTGATCCCACGCTTCCGGGCGACGGCGACGTTGCGATCATCGTGCATGCCACCGCTCCGGCGATGGCGACGATTGCGCCGACCGACAGGTCGATGCCTCGCGTTGCGATGACAAGCGTCATACCCAGGGAGACGAGGATGGTCGGGGCGCCATCGCGCAAGATGTCGATGACGCTTCCGAAGAGATGACCGTCCTCCACCCGAATTGTCAAGAACGTGGGCTGGAGCACGAGATTCACGATGACCAGGGCGACGAGGATGATCGCCGGCCAGAGCAGGCGGTGCCTGAACAGGAGTTTCATGATTCCTCTCCGCTCGCGATGAGAGCCATGACTTGAGCGAAGGTCACGCCGTCATTCTCGACATCCGAGATTCGTTCCCTGTCCCGCATCACGACGACCCGGTCGGCGAGTCTGAGCACCTCGTCGAGTTCCGCGGAAACGTAAATGACGGACATCCCGTTCTCGGCCAAGTCGATGACCAGGCGCTGGATCTCCGCCTTGGCTCCGACGTCGATGCCTCTCGTCGGTTCATCGAGGATCAGGAGCAGCGGCGCGATCGCGAGCCAACGCGCGATCAGCACGCGTTGCTGGTTGCCGCCACTGAGGTTGCCGGCAAGCGTTTCGGGGTCGCCTGGCCGGATGTTCAGTGCCTGGATGTAACTTGCGACCAGTTCCTCCTGTCGGCGGCGCGAGATCGGCCGCAGCCAGCCTCGGTCGGCCTGGAGCGCGAGCACGATGTTCTCTCGTACCGTGAGCTCGTCGATGATCCCCTCCGATCGCCGATTCTCGGAGGCATACACGATCCGATGCGCAAGAGCCTTGTGGGGTGTGCGAAGGACGACGGGGCGACCTCGGAATCGGAGCGATCCACGATCGGCGCGGTCGGCGCCGGCAAGAAGGCGCGAGAGTTCGGTCCTGCCCGATCCGAGGAGCCCGGCGAGCCCGATGACTTCGCCGTCGTAGACCTTGAGGTTGGTCGGGGCCAACGCGTTCTGCCGGCCGATGCCGTCGGCTTCGAGCAGCGGGATGAGGTCCTCGTCTTCGAGCGTCGCGCGGAGTTTGCGGCCGACCGCGCTGATCTCGCTCTGCTCTTTGCCGAGCATCTTGTGCACAAGCTCGATGCGCAGGATGTCTTCGGTCATGTATTCACCGACGAGTTCACCGTTCCGAAGCACGGTGAGCCGGTCGGAGAGCTCATAGACCTGGTCGAGGAAGTGGGAGATGAAGACGATGGCGACCCCGTCGCTCTTGAGTCGCCTGATGACTCGGAAGAGTTCGGCGACTTCGTCGGCGTCGAGGCTCGAAGTCGGCTCGTCGAGGACGAGGATCTTCGCTTCCACGCTGATGGCGCGGCAGATCGCGACGAGCTGCTGGATCGCCAGCGAATGCGTGCCGAGGTCGGATGAGGGATCTATGTCGAGATTGAGACCGGCAAGCAGTTCGGCCGCGCGGCGTTTGGTCGCCGGCCAATCGATCCCTCCCCACCACCGGGGTTCTCGCCCGAGCATGATGTTCTCGGCTACCGAGAGGTTCTCCAAGAGGTTGACCTCTTGGTAGACGGTACTGATTCCGGCTTCCAGTGCCCGGGCCGGGTTGGCGAAGGTGTGCGCCGTTCCCGACAGTCGGATCTCGCCTGATTCAGGCCGATATACCCCGGTGAGGATCTTGATCAGCGTCGACTTGCCGGCACCGTTCTCTCCGACGATGGAGTGGACCTCACCGGGGAACAGTCGAAAATCCACGGCATCGAGAGCTTTGACCCCGGGAAAGGAGAGGCTGATCCCGGTCATTTCGACGATGGGCGACGCACCGTTCATTCGACTAGTACTTTCTCGTCGGCAGAGCGACGATCGCTTGCTGTCGGGTGAATGTCGTCTCTTCTGTCACGATGCGGCGAGGGACCGGCCGGCCCGAGACGATGCTCTTGACGACCGAGACGAGTTCGCTTCCCAGGAGCGGCGAACACTCGGCGATGAAGTTGATCTTCCCTTGGCTGAGCGCAGTCATGCCATCGTGCGTCGCATCGACGGAGACGATTTTCACATCCTTACCCGGCACTTCACCGGCGGCTTCGATGGCCTGGATGGCCCCCAGCGCCATGTCGTCATTCTCGGCGAACACGAAGTTGATGTCGGGGTGAGATTTGAGTTCGGCCTCCATCACCTGTTGCCCACCCGCCCGGGTGAAGTCACCGTCCTGTGAAGCGACCCTCGTGAAGTTGGCGTGGCCTTTCAGCCCCTGCGCGAATCCCGTTCGCCGATCGATCGTCGGAGCCGCACCGGTCGTCCCGTCGATCTCCAGATAGTCGACGTGCTCGGAGTTCGGGAACGCTTGAGCCGCCCAGGCGCCGGCACGCTGACCCTCCCGCAGGAAGTTGCTGCCGATGAGCGTCGCATACAGCGACGGATCGCTCGTGGAGATGGAACGGTCGGTGAGAACGACCGGAATGTGTGCGGCCTTCGCCTGTTCGAGCACGGTGTCCCATCCGGTCTCCACGACGGGAGAGAAAGCGATCACCTTGACTTTCTGCTGAATGTACGACCGAATGGCCGCGATCTGCTGTTGTTGCTGCTGCTCCGCGTCAGAGAAACGAAGGGTGATCCCGGCAGATTTGAACGCCGCCTGGATGTCGTTGGTGTTCGCCGTGCGCCAGCCGTTCTCAGCTCCGACCTGCGAGAAGCCGACGACGATCTGACCCGATTGCGAGACCCCGCCCGCGGCGGCACTGCACCCTGTCAGCGCGGCGACGGCCACGCCGGTAACCACGATCGCAGCGAGCCGCCTCATCGATGAACCTCCACATTGAGCCTCCGCACAGCTCACAGGTCACGCCGCGCTAGATCATTCTTACCCATCCGCGCATGGTTAGCGATCACACTTCGTAATCTCTTCGCGCGAGAACCGGGAATTCCAGCCTATGTGCGCGCTAACGGGTACTACCGCAACCCGGCGATGAACACGTTGAGTACTCGCCGCAAGTCGTCGCGGCTGTAACCGCTCTTGTTCGCGGCCCAAGCCAGCGAACTCGCTAACACGAACAGGTCGTCGGACCGGACATCGGCTCGCACGGCTCCGGCGTCTTTCGCACGCACAAGAAGCTGCGCGGTCGCATCCTTCATCATGCTGCACGGAGCGATCAGCGGCGAGCTCGCGTCATTGACGGCTTCGGCCACCGAGTCCGGCAGACCGTCGTAGCTGCTGAGATGGCGGGCCAGCTCGATCAGCCACTCGTTGAGTGCTTCGCCGGCGTCAGCGCGCGCGAGAAGCTCTTCGGCTTTCTGATCGAGACCTTGGCGGCTCTCCACGAGCGCGGCGGCCAGCAAGCAGTCGCGGTTGGGGAAGTGACGGTAAAGGGTTCCGGCGCCGACACCGGCCCGCTTGGCGATGTCGTCGAGGGACGTGTGCACGCCGTTCTCGGTGAAGGCCTCGCACGCGATCTGCACGATCTTGTCGTAATTGCGTTGCGCATCCGCTCGCAGGGGTTTGACCTGGGTGAGCGTTTCGCCGGCCACTGGGGTTCCTTTCGAAAGAGTTCACTTCGTCACCGTTGACAAAGCGGAGGCACTCTCCGTATTGTTGAACACTCAAGAGGAGAGTCTCTCCGATTACCAGCATAACCCTGCGAGAAACGGATGCGCCAGCATGACGACCACACAACTCAGCCCACCCACAGACAGCACAAGCGCAGTACGTCCCGCCCTCACCTCACCCTCCGCCCGCCGCAGCCTTCGCACACCGGCGCCGGGGCTCATCGTCGTGTTCATCACCCAGCTGATGCTCGTGGTCGACGCGAGCATCGTCAACGTCGCGCTTCCTGACATCCAGAAGCAGCTGCACTTCTCTCCCACCGACCTCTCCTGGGTCGTGACCGCATACGCCCTCGCCTTCGGCGGACTCATCCTGCTGAGCGGCAAGATCGGCTCGATCGTCGGCGCTCGCCTGGCCCTGATGGTCGGTGTCGGTGTGTTCATCGTCGCCTCGGCCATCGGCGGATTCGCGCCCTCGCCGGAGATCCTCGTCGCTGCGCGTGTGCTGCAAGGCATCGGCGCCGCCATCGCCGCGCCGAGCACGCTCGTGCTCCTCGTCGCCAACACGACCGAGGGCGCCAACCGCGCACGCGCCATGTCCCTCTTCGTGCTCGCAGCGGGCAGCGGCGGCGCGATCGGTCTCATTCTCGGCGGATTCCTCACCACGAGCTTCGGCTGGGAATGGGTCATGTTCGTCAACGTGCCGATCGGCATCCTCATCATCCTCGGCGCTTCGATGTTCCTGCGTGAGACCGACCGCGAGCCGGCCAAACTCGATCTCGGCGGCGCGGCCGTCTCGACGATCGGCATGGTCGGACTGGTCTACGGATTCACGCGTGCCGCGAGCCACGGCTGGAACGACGTGCAGGTCATCGTCTCCTTCACGTTGGCCGTCGTCGCCCTCGTGAGCCTCGTCCTCATCGAGCGCCGACACTCGAGCCCCGTCGTGCAGCTGCACTTCTTCAGCCGGATGCGTACCGCCACACCGCTGCTCGGCATGCTCCTGGTGCCGGCCGGCATGTTCGGGTTCTTCTACTTCGCCGCTCTGTTCACCCAGAACGTGCTCGGCTTCGATCCTCTCGGAACCGGTCTCGCTCTCCTTCCGTTCGTCGGCGCGATGCTGATCACCAATGAGCTGGCGCCGAGGTTCCTCCTCCCCCGCTTCGGCGAGAAAGTCCTGGGTATCGTCGGCCTCACCGGAATGGCGGTCGGCCTGGTCTGGCTCGGCCAGCTGAACAGTTCGAGCACCTTCGTCTCCGGCCTCCTCGGCCCGGCGATCGTGCTCGGCGTCAGCGCGGGTCTCACGTTCGCCCCGCTGACTTCGATCGCGATGGCGCAGGCGCCGAAGCACGAGACGAGCGCCGCCTCCAGCCTCCTCCAGGGGATGCAACAGCTCGGCGGTTCCATCGGCGTCGCGGTGCTGACCACCGTATTCATCTCAGTGACCTCCGTCTCCGGAGAAGCCCGCGGCATCTCGACCTCGCTGCTGATCGGCGCCGCGTTCCCTGCCGCCGCCCTGGTGCTGTTCGCGATCTGGGGCCGCCGCATCCCGATGACCGACGGCGCCGACCAGTCCGCACCGGTGATCGCTCACTAGGCGCGTCCCGCAGCAGCACCGATGCCCCCTGGACCGGCTTCCCAGGGGGCATCCGTGTTGCGGGGTCGCTACGATGGTCGGCGGGCCCCCATAGCCCAATCGGTAGAGGCAGACGACTTAAAATCGTCCGAGTGTGGGTTCGAGTCCCACTGGGGGTACACGCGCGCTGTCCGCTGTCTCACGCTCGAGTGGCGGAGAATCGACCTTCCCGGCGCTTGCGAACGTCGATTCGCCGCCACTCGAGGGTGCAGTCGCCGCTCAGGCCAGGAAGCGCTCGAGTTCCGGCGAGGAGATGACGACGGATTGGCCGGCCGCGTTCAGCAGGATGCCGTCGTGCTCTTGATCCCGAGCCACGCGGGCCACGTCCATGAACCCGGTGGGATGCGCGTTTTCCGGCGGTGACCAGGCCCACAGCTCGGCCGGGGAGGTGAACGCCACCGAGTAGGTCTCGCCGTTCTTGCCGCGGGCGGTGGGGACGGTGACGCCCGTGACGGTGCCGGACTCGTCGTGCACATCGGATACCGGGATGAAGACCGACCGCGTGCTGCGCAGCAGGTTCAGCAGCTCATCCCAAGACAGCGAGCGCTCAACGAGCGCAGCCTTGAGCGGCTCGTTGAGTGCCGGGTCATCGGTGAGGTGACGACGGATCTCGTCGGCGAACGCGATGAAGAGATCGTTCGACCCCGGGTCGATCGCGATACCGCCGAAGTCGGCGGCTGCCTGGGCCATCACGGCGCTGGCCGGCTGCACCAGGGAGACGGTGTGTTCGCCATGATGGTACGCGGACATCCGCTCGTTGCTCGTGAAAGCAAGCAGCAGCCGACGCCCCTGATCGTCGGTGCGGTATGCGACCCCCAAGGTGTCGCCCGGCCGGAAGCCCTGTGCCGGATCGTCGACGGTTGACCCTGAGCCGTCCAGAAGGAGACTGCCGGTGGCGCACTGGCGCAGCACCTCCGCGAAGGTGCGCGCGTCCTTGCCGGCCGACCAGCGGCCGAGCGCGGCTTGGACCAGCCAATTCGTCACCGCGGACCCGGCCCCTGGATGCGGTCCGACACGCTCCCCCGAGCCTGCGCCTGCGCCCTCATTCAGATTCTTCGCGTTCTTGCTCCAAAACAGTCCCATCGCTCCCCCTCGGCGCTGAATGTCCGCCCCTAGCTTGCCATTGAATCGGCCGGGCTGCGAACCCGCCCATTCTGCGGGAACACAGAATGGCCCGGTGCGATTTCCTCGCTCCGGGCCATTCAACCGATCAGGACGCGCTACTTCGCGGAGATCTCGACAGGTTCCTTGGCAGTCTTCGCCGCGGGAGCCTTCTTGACCGCAGCCTTCTTCGCGGCCTCGACCGCAGGGGCCGCCTCCACCGCGGGCGGCTTCGGGCGGGCGGCGAACTCCTCGAAGATGCCGCGCGGATCCTGCAAGGCGGAGAGCGAGACGATGTCGCGTCCGAGCCAGAAGTTGTTCCACCATCCCCACAGCACCCGGAACTTGCGCTCCCAGCTCGGCATCGCGAGCCCATGGTATCCGCGGTGCGCGAACCAGGCGGGGAGGCCCTTGATCGCGAGCTTGCCCGACTGGAAGACACCGACCCCGATGCCGAGACCGGCCACGGCTCCCATGTTCTTGTGGACGTACTGACGGGGCAGCTCTCCGCGCAGGTCGGCGATGAGGTTCTTCGCCAGCAGCTTGCCCTGACGCACAGCATGCTGAGCGTTCGGCACGCAGTATCCGCCGACGCCGCCACCTGACAGGTCGGGGACGGCCGCGACATCGCCGGCGCCCCAGGCGTCTTTGATTATCTCGTCGTCGCTGCCGATGCGCAGGTCGGCGCGCACCTTGAGACGACCGCGCTCCTCGATCGGGAGGTCGGTGTGACGGATAATCGTCGGGTTGGCCATCACCCCGGCAGTCCAGACGATGAGATCGGTCTCGAACTTCTCCCCGGTGGAGAGTTCGACGACGCCGTCGAGGGCGCTGGCGAGCTGGGTGTCCAGGTGGATCTCCGCTCCGCGCTGTGCGAGGTTCTTGATCACCCAGTGGCTCGTCTTCAGCGAGACCTCGGGCATGATGCGGCCCATCGCCTCGATGAGGTGGAAGTGCGTGTCTTCGAACTGGATCTGCGGGTAGTTCTTCAGCAGCGCGCTGGCCAGCGACCGGAGCTCGGCGAACACCTCGATGCCCGCGAATCCACCGCCGACGACCACAAAGGTGAGCAGTCGGTCGCGCTCGGGACCGGCCGGCAGGTTCGCGGCCTTGTCGAAGTTGGTGAGGACCTTGTCGCGGATGTAGACGGCCTCTTCGATGTTCTTGAGCCCCACCGCCTGATCGGCGATGCCCGGGATCGGGAAGGTGCGAGAGACGGCGCCGGCCGTGACAACGACGACGTCGTACTCGAACTCGTACGCCTCGCCGATGGGGGGCTGGATCGTCGCCGTCTTGTTGGCGTGATCGATGTAGCTGACCTTCGCCGTGATGATGTTCGTCTTCTCGAGATGACGACGGTGTGCGACCACCGCGTGACGCGGCTCGATCGATCCGGCGGCCACCTCGGGGAGGAACGGCTGGTAGGTCATGTAGGGCAGTGGGTCGACGATCGTGACCTCCGCCTCACCCTTGCGCAACTGCTTCTCGAGCTTCCAGGCGGTGTAGAAGCCGGCGTATCCGCCGCCGACGATCAAGATTTTGGGCACAGTGAACGATCTCCTCAACACGAAAGTATCCGGCTAATCTACTCCCTGCGGGGCGTCCGCCTGAAATGCCGCCACGCTCCGACCCCGCCGAGGGCAACCAGGGCTGCGAATCCGGTGACCAGGCTGAGGGGCAGCCAGAGGGTGGTGAGCATCCCCCATTGCGGCCAGAGCAGCTGATCGAGCCGCACCGTGCGCTCGGGCGGGAGAGCCCGTGGAGTCGCCGTGGGGGCCGTTGCACTGACGGGAGCCGGGGTGGCCGGAGTCTCGGCGCGCCGGTGGATGTGGATCCACTGGCCCAGGTCGCCCATCGGGTTGGCCGTCACATGCGGAACGTTCGCCGTGACCGCGGCGCCAGCATCCAGGAGCCCGAACCCGTAGATGGGGCTGGGCACGGCTCCGCCGGCCGGACGTGCGGTCTTGATGATTCGCTCGATGACGTCGTCGGCTTTGAGTTCGGGATGCGCGGCACGCACGAGCGCGACAGCCCCGGCGACGAGCGGGGCCGCCCCGCTGGTGCCCTCCCACTGCACGTACCCTCCGCCCGGGTTGGCGCCGACGAGCTGCTCGCTCGGCGCGGACACGCCGATCGTGATCCCCTGCGATGACGCGTCGAAGCTCGCCTTTCCCTGCCGGTCGACGCCGGCGACCGTCAGCACGCCGGGGATCGTGGCCGGTGCGCCGACCTCGGTGGTCCCGCTCCCGCGGTTGCCGGCCGCCGCGACGATGACGACGTCGTGCGAGAAGGCGTATTGGAACGCGTCGTCCCAGCTGGTCGGCCAGTCCAGCGTGTTGCGGGTCAAGGACATGTTGATGACCTTCGCGCCACTGTCGACCGCCCAGCGCACGGCGGCAGCGATCTGATCGTCGCTGCTGATCTGCCCGGCGGCTTTTCCGAGGGCGACGGATGCCGTGATGATCGACGCCTCAGGTGCCGCACCGAGCACGCCGTTGCCCGGGGTCGTCCCCCGTCCGGCGAGCAGGGAGGCCACCCAGGTGCCGTGGCTCTTGGCGTCGCCGTCACCGAGCGGAGTCTGGCCGTTCGAGGCGCCGACGCCGGACACATCCGTGCCACCGACCACGGCGCCAGCGAGGTCGGGCACGCTGCCGTCGACGCCGGTGTCGATCACAGCCACCTTGACCCCGGCGCCCTTGGTCGTCTGCCACGCTGCCATGAAGCCGTAGTCGTTGAGCCAGTACTCGAGGTCGCGCACCTGGTCGGCGTGCGCCATCGTCGGCGCAGCGAGAGCGAGAACGAGTCCGACCGCGACGCTTGCAGCGCCTCGCGTCCAGCGGCCGGCGGAGCGGTGTGCGGAGCGGTGTGCGGGTGGCGGGCGTTCGCTGACCCCGCGAGCGCCCCTCCCCCGTCGTGTCATCGACCCGCCTCGGTCATTCCGCCGCGACGATGACGCACTCGCACACGCTCGGTGACCAGTCGGCGCGCGCCAGAGCGAGATCGCCGATCGGATTCACCCCCGGCCCGGCCGCGAGCGCGTGGGCGCCGACAGCGTGAAGGCACTTGACGCGCACGGGCATCCCACCGGCCGAGATGCCGGCGATCTCGTCGACGAACGCGATGCTCTCGCGATCGGCCAGGTAGGCGACATGGGCCGCTGAGTACTGCTCGCGCAGGTCGGCATCCTCCTCCAGCAAGTCGTTGTACTCGTTCATCACCTGCGTGGCTTCGAGTTGCGAAAGCGCGGCAGTGGCGGCCGGATGCGTCAGGTAGTAGAAGGTCGGGAACGGGGTACCGTCATCGAGACGCGGTGCGGTGGACACGACGGTGGGACGGCCGCAGCTGCAGCGCGCCGCGATGCCGACCACATTGCGTGCCGGGCGGCCGAGCTGGGCGGAGACGGTGGCGATATCCTCGTCGCTCACGGGATCGAACGGTGGTGTGGTCATTTCTTGCCGCCTGGGGAGGGTGTCGGTGCATTTCCGTTGAGCTGGTCCGGTGTTGCTTGACTGAGTCCGGCACCCATGAAGGAACCGAAGAGCGAGCCGAGCCAGTCGGTGTGGGTCTTCTGGAGTTTCGAACTGACCGGCGTTTCCCCACCCGCTTTCGCCGCGGGCGGCCGGTCGTCGATCACCAGGTAGCTGACCTCGCCGGGCATCACATAGTAGAGCCGGTCGCGAGCCTGGGAGCGGATGTAACTGGGATCGTTCCAGCGGGCGCGCTGCTCCTTCAGGTCGTTCACCTGCGCAGACAACTGGTCAACCGCTTTCTGCTGGTCCGCGATCTGCTGCCGCTGCTGAATCAGCGCGCTCAGCGAGGGCGCGAGCACGACGACGGCCAGAATGAGCAACCCCATCATCACCAGCGAGAACCCCGAGAAGTGCAGACCGCGCAACCAACGCCCGGTGCCCGTCTCGCCGCTCGACATCGTCACCGGCACGCGGCGGGTACGAGGCTGAGCCACGGGGCCTCCAAGATGTGACGCGAGCAAGGGCATTCGGAGCCGGCGAAGCCCCGATTTCATCGTACGTCACGCGGCCGGGAGTGCCCGGGATGCGCGGGCGCGGTTCTGGGGCGCAAGGCGGGCGCGTGCAGAGACACACAAGGGCCCCCGGGTGTCCGGGAGCCCTCGTGATCTGTGTCTCTTCGGACGCTACGCGGTGAAGCGCGGGAAGGCGCTGCGGCCGGCGTAAACGGCGGCCTCACCGAGCTCTTCCTCGATGCGGAGGAGCTGGTTGTACTTGGCGACGCGCTCCGAGCGGGCGGGGGCGCCGGTCTTGATCTGGCCCGCGTCGGTGGCGACGGCGAGGTCGGCGATAGTGGTGTCCTCGGTCTCGCCGGAGCGGTGCGAGAGCACAGCGGTCATGCCGTTGCGCTGAGCCAGAGCCACCGCATCCAGAGTCTCGGTGAGCGTGCCGATCTGGTTGACCTTGACCAGGATGCTGTTGGCGGCCTTCGCTTCGATACCCTGTGCGAGACGCTTCGGGTTGGTGACGAAGAGGTCGTCGCCGACGAGCTGCAGCTTGCCACCGATCTGGGCGTTGAGGTGCGCCCACCCGGCCCAGTCGTCCTCGGCGAGCGGGTCCTCGATGGAGACCAGCGGGTAGTTCGCCGCGAGGTCGGCGTAGTACGCCGACATCTGCTCGGCGGTGCGGTCCTGGCCCTCGAACTTGTAGACGCCGTTCTCGAAGAACTCGGTCGACGCGACGTCGAGGCCGAGCGCGATGTCGGTTCCGACGGTGAAACCGGCGTTCTGGATCGCCTCAGAGATCAGGTCGAGCGCGGCGCGGTTGTGCTCCAGCTCCGGAGCGAAACCACCCTCGTCGCCCAGGCCGGTGCTGAGGCCCCGCTGCTTCAGCAGCGACTTGAGGGAGTGGTAGGTTTCGACGCCCCACCGCAGCGCCTCGGAGAAGCTCTCCGCGCCGATCGGCAGCACCATGAACTCCTGGATGTCGACGCCGGTGTCGGCGTGGGCGCCACCGTTGATGATGTTCATCATCGGAACGGGAAGAGTGTGAGCGTTGGGTCCGCCGAGGTAGCGGAAGAGGGGCAGGTCGGCCGAGTCCGCCGCGGCCTTGGCCACCGCGAGGCTGACGCCGAGGATGGCGTTGGCGCCGAGGCGCTTCTTGTTGTCGGTGCCGTCGAGCTCGATCATGGCCGAGTCGATCAGGCGCTGATCGGCGGCCTCGAAGCCTTCGATGGCCGGACCGATCTCATCGAGAACGGCGTCGACGGCCTTGAGCACGCCCTTGCCCTGGTAGCGGTCTTTGTCCCCGTCGCGAAGCTCGTAGGCCTCGAACGCACCGGTGGACGCACCGGACGGGACGGCGGCACGGCTGACCGTGCCGTCCTCGAGCAGCACCTCGACCTCGATGGTCGGGTTTCCGCGCGAGTCGAGAATCTCGCGAGCGCCTACAGCTTCGATCTGAGCCACAACTGTCTCCTTGTGTGAGTCTTGGGTTTCCGCAGGTAAGTCTAGTGAGCTTCG
>DASYGJ010000043.1:0-9087 GCA_035999915.1 Leifsonia sp. | reverse complement strand
GCCTAAAACCAGAGGGCGAGTTCCCGCGCCGCCGACTCGCGTGAGTCTGAGCCGTGAACCAGGTTCTGCTGCACTTTGAGTCCCCAATCGCGCGCGAGGTCGCCGCGGATGGTGCCGGGAGCAGCTGTGGTCGGATCCGTGGTGCCGGCCAGCGACCGGAATCCCTCGATCACACGATCGCCTGCGACACGCATGGCGACGATCGGGCCGCTCTCCATGAACTCCACCAGCGGTTCATAGAACGGCTTGCCGAGGTGTTCCTCGTAGTGCTTGGCGAGCAGGTCGCGGTCGGCCTGCAGCATCCGGAGGTCGACGAGTGAGTACCCTTTGGCCTCGATGCGGCGCAGGATCTCGCCTGTGAGGTTGCGAGCGACCCCGTCGGGCTTGACGAGCACGAGGGTTTCTTCGACAGCGGTGGTCATGGATTCTCCGTTCCTGTTTCGGCCGCGCGTGCAGCCTCGTTGTTGCGATCGAGGCGAGCGCCCACGATCATGCAGTACGTCCACATGGCTGTGAAGACCGCCCCGACGATGAAGAAGGCCGGCACCAGGAAGCCGGCGGCGACGACGACGAGTTGGGCGAACCAGCCGAGCCAGACGCCGGCGGGCCCACGGAGCAGGCCGACAGCGACGATCATGAGCACGACGACCGCTGCGCCCCCGCCGAGAGCGACCGCGGGCGGGAGAGCGTTCAGCCCGAACAGAACGAGTGCTCCGAGAAACACCACGACGAGCTCGAAGCCGAGCACGATCGAGCCGAGCGACTCGCGCACACTCCGCGCCCGACGTGGTCTCGCCGGTTTCGGCGACTCGGTGCTCGCGTCCGATTCGCCGGGCTCTGCGGGCGTGTCGTCAGTCATTCGGGGCGCTCTTCCAATTCTCGTCTTCGGCGATGGCCATGGCCTCGCCCACCACGGTGATCGACCCCGTCACGACGACCGCGCGGCGTTCGCCGTCCCGAGCCCATTCGCGGGCCCCTTCGAGCGCATCCGCCAGTTCGGTGTACACGAAGGTGCTCTCGCTGCCGGTCGTCGCCAGCACGAGGTCGCCCAAGGTCTCCTGGTCCATCGCGCGGTCCGAGTGAGACCTGGTGACGTGGAACCGCGTCGCGACCGGCGCGAGCGCTTCGAGGATGCCCGCCGCATCCTTGTCCGCCAGGGTGCCGAATACGAACACGATCTCCTCGAACCCGAAGTACGTTCCGAGCGCTGCCGCCAGCGTCTTGGCTCCGGCCGGGTTGTGTGCGGCGTCGACGAGCACGCTCGGCTCGACGCCGATGAGCTGTAGCCGGCCGGGCGAGGTCGCTGTGGCGAAGCCCTCTTCCAAGAGGGCCGCGTTGAGCGGCTGCGTTCCCCGGCCGAGGAACGTCTCGACGGCGGCGACCGCGACGGCCGCATTCTGCGCTTGGTGATCGCCGTAGAGCGGCAGGAAGAGTTCATCGTAGGTCGCGGCGCGGCCCCGGATGCTCACGAGCTGGCCACCGACCGCCACCGAGGTCTGCGCCACGTCGAACGCGTCCGGCTGAGCGGCGAAGGAGGACTCCGTGAGCTCGGCGGCTTGCACGAGTTCTGCGAGGGCCTCCGCAGGCTGAGCGGAGGTGACGACATCCGCCGACGGCTTGATGATTCCCGACTTGGTGCGCGCGATCGCGGCGACGGTGTCTCCGAGCGCTTTCGTGTGGTCGAGCGAGATCGGCGTGAACACGGCCACCTGGCCGTCGCCGACGTTGGTGGAGTCCCACTCGCCTCCCATGCCGACCTCGATCACCGCAACGTCGACCGGCGCATCGGCGAAGCTGGCGAACGCGAGTGCGGTGAGTGCCTCGAAGAAGGTGAGCGGAGCCTCCCCTGCCTCTTCGAGTTCGCTGTCGACGATCGCGAGGTATGGCTCGATGTCCTCCCAGTTGCGGGCGAGGTTCTCGTCACTGATGGGTTCGCCGTCGATCACGATGCGCTCGTTGAACCGCACGAGGTGGGGGCTGGTGAGCAGCCCGGTACGCAACCCGTACGCCCTCAGGATGCTCTCCGCGATCCGGCTCGTGCTCGTCTTGCCATTCGTTCCCGTGATGTGGATGATCGGGTACGCGCGCTGCGGATCCCCCAGCAGTTCCACGGCGCGGCGCGTTGCACCGAGCCTGCGCTGCGGTGTTCCCTCGCCGATGCGGGCGAGGAGCGCCTGGTAGACGCCCTCAGCGGCTTCTTTGAAATCTTCGTCAGACATCGACCCTCCCGTCCAGGCGGGTGACCGCCGCGATGAAACGACCGGCGTTCGAGAAATGCCCGGCCGGGTAGTCCTGGTAGAAGGCGGCGTCATGTCCGACGACAGAGGCGAGCCACTCCGATGGCAGGGCGGCCCCGAATCCGTCGAGCGACTTCGTGCGCGCCGGCGCGAAGACCGTCGTCGTCGGAGCAAGCGTCTCAGCCGCGATATCCACCTCTTCGACGAGATCGATCGCGCCGGCGTCACGGTCGTCGAAGAAGATGAGGTCGAGTCGGATGCGGTCGCTCACGTCGAGCCCGGCCGCCTTGCGGGTGTCCTGTACAGCTCGGATGAGGTCGCGGGCCAAGCCCTCGGCCTCGAGTTCGGGCGTGATCGCGGTGTCGAGAAGTACGAATCCGCCGCCCGGCAGCAGTGCCAGCGCCGAGGTGGACCCGCCGTCGGCCTGCGCCGTCTCCAGCACGAGGTCGTACTCCCCCTCGACGAGTTCGACGCCGCCCGCCGTGACGATTCCGTCGATCTCGGACCAGTCGCCTGTGCGGGCCGCCTGGATGACCTTCTGCACCTTTCCGCCGAGGCGCGGACCTGCCGCGCGGGCATTCACGGTGAGCTTGCTGGTGATCCCGTACTGCGCGGCGCTCGTGTCCTGCAGCTCGACCAGGTCGACCGCCTTCACATTGAGTTCGTCGCGCAGGATGTTCTCGAACGGCACGAGGGCGCCGGCGTTGTGGGCGACCACGGTCAGCCGCGCGAGCGGGAGGCGCACGCGCAATCCGGCCTGCTTACGCAGCGACAGCACGGTCGAGCTCGTCGCCCGGATGCGGTCCATCGCGTCGATGAGCGCTTCGTCGGCCGGGAACCCGTCCGCGTCGGGCCAATCGGTCAGGTGCACGCTGCGCCCGCCGGTGAGTCCCTGCCAGATGCGCTCCGCGATCAGCGGCAGGAGCGGGGCGGCCACTCTGGTCACGGTCTCGAGCACCGTGTACAGAGTGTCGAAGGCCTCGCTGTTGGAGCCGTCCTCGCCGACGCCCTGCCAGAACCGATCGCGCGAACGGCGAACGTACCAGTTGGTGAGCACGTCGGCGAAGTCGCGCAGCTTCGCAGCCGCGAGGGTGCTGTCGAGTGCCTCGAGGTCGTCGGTGACGTCTTGGACGAGATCGCGCGTCTTCGCCAGCAGGTAGCGGTCGAGCACATCCGTCGAGTCCGTGCGCAGCCGCGCCTCATAGCCTGAAGCGTTGGCGTACAGCGAGAAGAAGTACCAGGTGCTCCACAGCGGCAGCAGCACCTGACGGACGCCCTCGCGGATGCCTTCCTCGGTGACGATCAGGTTGCCGCCGCGCAGCACCGGGCTCGCCATCAGGAACCAGCGCATGGCATCCGAGCCGTCGCGGTCGAACACTTCGTTGACGTCCGGGTAGTTGCGAAGCGACTTCGACATCTTCTGGCCGTCGCTGCCGAGCACAATGCCGTGGCTGATGACGTTCTCGAACGCTGGGCGGTCGAAAATCGCGGTCGACAGTACGTGCATCATGTAGAACCAGCCGCGAGTCTGCCCGATGTATTCCACGATGAAATCGGCCGGGCTGTGGCTGTCGAACCATTCGCGGTTCTCGAACGGATAGTGCACCTGCGCGAAAGGCATCGAGCCCGAGTCGAACCACACGTCGAGCACGTCCGGGATGCGGCGCATAGTCGATCGCCCGGTGGGGTCATCGGGGTTCGGCCGGGTGAGGTCGTCGATGTAAGGACGGTGCAGATCCGCCTGGCCATCGGCATTCAACGGAAGCCGTCCGAAGTCGGCCTCCAGCTCGGCGAGCGAACCGTACACATCGATCCGCGGGTACTCCGGGTCGTCGCTCTTCCACACCGGGATCGGCGAGCCGAAGTAGCGGTTGCGCGAGATCGACCAATCGCGCGCGTTGCTCAGCCACTTGCCGAATTGGCCGTCTTTCACATTCTCGGGCACCCAGTCGATCCGCTGGTTGAGTTCGACCATCCGATCGCGGAACTCGGTGACCCGCACGAACCAGCTCGACACCGCCTTGTAGATCAGAGGATTGCGGCAGCGCCAGCAGTGCGGGTACGAGTGCTCGTAGCTCGCCTGGCGCAGCAGGCGTCCGCCTTCCCGCAGCAACTTGGTGAGTGGCTTGTTGGCCTCGAAGACCTGCAGACCGGCCACATCCTCGACGACCGGGAGGAATCGGGCTCCGTCGTCGACCGAGATGATGACAGGGATGCCGGCCGCCTCGCAGACGCGCTGGTCGTCCTCGCCGTAGGCCGGCGCCTGGTGCACGATGCCGGTGCCGTCCTCGGTCGTGACGTAGTCGTCCACGAGGATGCACCAGGCGTTCTCCGTACCGTACGTCTCGGTGTCGGCGTAGTAGTCCCACAGCCGGGCGTAGGTGACGTGCTCCAACTCGGCTCCACGGATGCGCCGGGTCACGGCCGCTTTGGCCTCCGCTGCGGAGCCGTAGCCGAGCTCCTTCGCATAATTGCCGACCAGGTCGACGGCGAGCAGGTATTCGGCGCCGAGGTCGGCGTGCTCGGGGCTGCCGTGGCCGTCTGCTCCGCCGTTCGGTCCGGCCGGTACGACGGCGTATTCGATGTCGGGTCCGACCACGAGCGCGAGGTTGGTGGGAAGCGTCCAGGGCGTCGTGGTCCAGGCGAGGGCGCGCACAGCGGTGAGTCCGAGCGACTCCGCCTTCGCGCCGGTGAGCGGAAAGGTGACGGTGACGGTCTGGTCCTGACGCATCTTGTAGACGTCGTCGTCCATCCGAAGCTCGTGATTCGACAGCGGCGTCTGGTCACGCCAGCAGTACGGCAACACGCGATAGCCCTCATAGGCGAGCCCTTTGTCGTGAAGCTGTTTGAACGCCCAGATGACCGACTCCATGTACGTGACGTCGAGCGTCTTGTAGTCGTTGTCGAAGTCCACCCAGCGCGCCTGCCGGGTGACGTATTCCTGCCACTCGCGCGTGTAATGCAGAACGGAATCCCGGGCCGCGGTGTTGAACGCCGCGATCCCCATCTCTTCGATCTGGCTCTTGTCTGTGATTCCGAGCTGCCGCTCGGCCTCGAGTTCGGCGGGCAGACCGTGGGTGTCCCAGCCGAACCGGCGCTCCACCTTCTTGCCGCGCATGGTCTGGAACCGGGGGAAGACGTCTTTCGCGTAGCCGGTGAGGAGGTGGCCGTAGTGGGGCAGACCGTTCGCAAAAGGCGGGCCGTCGTAGAAGACCCATTCGGGCGCATCCGAACGATTGTCGATCGACGCGCGGAACGTGCCGTCGGTCTTCCAGAAGTCGAGCACCTCGGTCTCGATCTCCGGAAAGCTCGGACTCGGAGTCACACCCTGCTGACCATCGGATGGCAACTCGGACTTGGGGTACGGCATCTCACTCCTGGCAGGTCGTTCGTCTGCACGAGGACGCCAGGCGCTCGAAGCGCTTGCCGCGGTACCACCCCGCTTGCCGCATCCACCGTCTTCGCGGGATGCGACCGCTCTTTCTTTGGCTGTGACGGGCCAGTCCCGTTCGGTTCTAGTGGCCCGGCGCGAGCGCCGGACGTTCTTCCGAAGACTCACCGGTGATAGCCGGATCAACGTCTGTGCTGACGATTCTACCTGGAATGCACGGACCGCGACATGCGTTGTCGTCTCGTGCCCTCTGATCCATCCTGAGCACCGAATGACAAGGACCGTCGTGAGTTCCACAGACACAATCACGTTCAGCACCACCGATCGCCCCGGCATCACGCCGGGCACCGCACGCAAGGTCACCGTCGCCTCATTCGTCGGCACGGCACTCGAGTCGTACGACTTCTACCTCTTCGCCTACTTCAGCGCGTTCTTCGTCGGCCCGCTCTTCTTCCAGCCGCTCGGCGTGTTCGGCGGTGTGCTCGCGGGGTTCCTCACCATCGCGGCCGGCTTCGTGATCCGCCCGATCGGCGCCGTCGTGTTCGGGCATCTCGGCGACCGGATCGGAAGGCGTCCGACCCTCCTCATCACCATTCTGATGATGGGAATCGGAACAGGACTCGTCGGGGTGCTTCCCACCTTCGCGCAAGCCGGCTGGCTCGGCGCGATCCTGCTCGTGCTGTTACGGCTCGTGCAGGGGCTGTCCCTCGGCGGCGAATGGGGAGGCTCGATCCTCCTCGCCACGGAGTACGCGAATCCCAAGCGTCGCGGGTTCTACGCTGCGCTCCCCCAGCTCGGGTCGCCGGTCGGCAGCATTCTCAGCGCGGTCGTCTTCGTCGCCATCTCGTTCGGAATGCCTGCCGCGCAAATCGCAGCCTGGGGATGGCGGATCCCGTTCCTCACCGCGATCCCGCTGCTGCTGGTCTCGCTGTATCTCCGCTGGTCGATCGACGAGACGCCCGTCTTCAAGGAGCTGCTCGCGACGGGCAAGCGCGACAGGTTCCCGGTTCTCGACGTCTTCCGCAAGGCACCGGCCGGCTTCTTCATCGCGATCGGCGCCGCGATCCTGGGCATCGGATCGTATTCGCTGATGAATACCTACATGGTCGACTACGGCACGGCACAACTCCACTTCAGCTTCACCGACCTGCTGATCGCGACCACCGTCGGCGGACTGCTGCAACTCGTGACGATCCCCCTCTTCGGTGTCTGGGCGACCCGCATCGGTTCGGCCCGCGTGGTCGCCATCGGTGCAATCGGTACGTTGGCCATCACGTTCCCGATGTACTTCCTGCTCCAGTTCGCGACTTTCCCCATCCTGGTCGGCAGCATGATCGTCGGCGGCATCCTCCCCACGCTTTCCTGGGCCGGACTCGGCGGCCTGATGAGCGACCTTTTCCCCAGTGAGGTGCGTTACAGCGGTCTCTCCGTCGCCTACAGCATCGCGGCTCTGCTGACCGCGTTCGTGCCCGCCCTGACTCTGCTGCTCGGCGAGGCGACAGGGAACGCCTGGTGGCATCCCGGTATCGTTCTGGCGGTGATGAGTGTCATCACGCTCGTGACCGCGCTGCTGGCGTCCCGGCGCAAGCCGATCGTCGACGAGGTTGAAGTGCTCTCCTGAGGCTCCGGTAGCCTGGTCAGAGAACATTCAGGCACCTCTACATCGACACGGTGCCGCACATACCGATTCGGAGAAGCCATGAGCGCCGCCCAGCCACTGCCCGACAAGCCCGCCCTCGAGGGTCTCGAAGCCAAGTGGGGCGACCGCTGGCAGGCGAACGGCACCTTCCTCTTCGATCGGAGTGCAGCGCTCGAAGCGGGACGCGACGGCATCTATTCGATCGACACTCCGCCCCCCACTGCCAGCGGATCGCTGCACATCGGGCACGTCTTCAGCTACACCCACACCGACGTGATCGCGCGATTCCACCGGATGCGCGGTCAGCACGTCTTCTATCCGATGGGCTGGGACGACAATGGCCTGCCGACCGAGCGTCGCGTGCAGAACTATTACGGCGTGCGCTGTGATCCGACGCTGCCGTACGAGGCGGGGTTCGTGCCGCCGTTCGAAGGCGGCGACAACAAGAGCTCCAAGGCGGCCGACCAGAAGCCCATCTCGCGCCGCAACTTCATCGAGCTGTGCGAGCGTCTGACCGTGGAGGACGAGAAGCAGTTCGAGGCGCTCTGGCGTTCGCTCGGCCTGTCCGTCGACTGGAGCCAGACGTACCGCACCATCGGGCACGAGTCGCTGCTCACCTCACAGCTCGCGTTCCTCAACAACATCGAGCGCGGTGAGGCATATCAGGCGATGGCCCCGACGCTGTGGGATGTCACGTTCCGCACCGCCGTCGCCCAGGCGGAACTCGAAGATCGCGACCAGCCGAGCGCGTACCACCGCGTGACCTTCCATGGCGAGGGCGGCCCCGTCGCCATCGAGACGACCCGACCGGAACTGCTGCCCGCCTGCGTGGCACTCGTGGCGCATCCCGATGACGAGCGCTATCTACCGCTCTTCGGAAAGACTGTGACCACCCCGGTCTTCGGCGTGGAGGTGCCCGTGCTCGCGCACCACCTCGCCCAGCCCGACAAGGGCACCGGCATCGCCATGATCTGTACGTTCGGTGACATCACCGACGTCACCTGGTGGCGCGAACTCGACCTGCCGAACCGTGCGATCATCGGCTTCGACGGCCGGCTTCTCAGCGATGCGCCACTCGCCATCGGGTCCGACGCGGGCAAAGCGGCCTACGCCGAGCTGGCCGGCAAGACGATCTTCTCCGCGAAGCAGGCCGTGGTTGAGCTGCTCCGCACTTCGGGCGACCTCATCGGCGAGCCGAAGCCCATCCAGCACCCCGTCAAATTCTTCGAGAAGGGCGACAAGCCGCTCGAGATCGTCTCCACGCGGCAGTGGTACGTGAAGAACGGCGCCCGGGACGAGAAGCTTCGCGAACGCCTCCTCGAACTCGGCCGGCAACTCGACTGGCACCCCGACTTCATGCGGGTGCGTTACGAGAACTGGGTGGGCGGCCTCTCGGGCGACTGGCTGATCTCGCGCCAGCGCTTCTTCGGCGTGCCCATCCCCGTCTGGTACCCGCTCGACGGCGAGGGCAACCCGCGCTTCGACGAGCCGATCCTGCCGAATGTCGCCGAGCTTCCTGTCGACCCGTCGTCGGACGCCGCCCCCGGTTTCGAGGAGTCGGCGCGCAATCAGCCGAACGGCTTCATCGGCGAGCATGACGTGATGGACACCTGGATGACCTCTTCGCTCACGCCGCAGCTCGCGGGCGGCTGGAAGCGCGACGAAGAACTGTTCCAGGCCGTCTACCCCTTCGACCTGCGTCCGCAGGCCCAGGACATCATCCGCACCTGGCTGTTCTCGACCGTTCTGCGCTCGCAGCTCGAACACGGCGTGGCCCCCTGGGCGCACGCGGCCATTTCGGGCTTCATCGTCGACCCCGA
>DASYGJ010000010.1:0-16833 GCA_035999915.1 Leifsonia sp. | reverse complement strand
AGGCCGTGACCGTTCCGGTCGCGGGTGCTCCGGCGCAGGGTGAGGAAGCGTCGTGAGCTGGCTCTGGTCGAACTTCGGCCTGGTCTGGGACCTCACGATCGCTCACGTCACGCTGAGCGCATTTCCGATCATCATCGGTTTTGTGCTTTCGTTGCCGTTCGGCTGGGTGGCCAACCGCTATCACGCGAGCCGGGGCGTGCTGTTGAGCGCGGTCGGCATCCTCTATGCGATCCCTTCCCTGCCGCTCTTCGTCGCGATGCCCGCGCTGATCGGCACGAAGATCCTCGACCCGATCAACGTCGTCGTCGCGCTCAGCCTCTACGCGCTGGCGCTCATGGTGCGCACGACGGCAGACGCACTGGGCTCGGTGTCCGGAGACGTGTTGCAGTCCGCCACCGCGGTGGGCTTCTCCGCATGGAAGCGCTTCTGGACGGTGGAGCTTCCGCTCGCCGGCCCTGTTCTGCTTGCGGGCCTGCGTGTCGTCTCCGTCAGCACGGTGAGTCTGCTGAGCATCGGTTCACTGATCGGCGTGACCACGCTGGGAAATCTGTTCACCGACGGGCTCAACCGGTACTTCACGGATGAGATCGTCATCGGCATCGTCGCCATCATCATCGTCGCGCTCGTGTTCGACACCATCCTCGTGCTGCTGGGGCGCCTCCTCATGCCCTGGGCCCGGCTCGATCGGCGCAGCAAGCGCGCGACCCGCCGCGCAGCGCTGAAGGCGGTGGCCGGCGCATGACCGATATCCTCGCCGCCTTCGGGTGGCTCAGCGATCCCGCGAACTGGGCCGGGCCCGGCGGAATTCCCACACGGCTCGCCGAACACCTCTGGTACTCGGCCCTCACCCTGCTGATCGCCGCAGTCATCGCGGTTCCGATCGGTCTCGCGGTCGGTCACACCGGCCGGTTCCGTGGACTCGCCGTCGGACTCTCCGGCGCGCTGCGGGCGATCCCGACACTTGGCCTCCTCGTGTACCTGGCCGTGGTCACCTTGAATCTCTCGATCGTTCCGCCCCTGATCGCGCTGACCATCCTGGCCATTCCGCCGCTGCTGGCCGGCGCGTATTCCGGTATCGAGTCGGTCGATCCTCGTACCGTCGATGCGGCACGCGCGATGGGGATGACCGAGTTGCAGATCCTCACGAAGGTGGAACTCCCGCTGTCCCTCCCGCTCATCATCGGCGGGCTCCGTTCAGCCGCGTTGCAGGTGATCGCCACCTGGACGGTCGCGGCGATCCTGCCGGTCGGCGGTCTGGGGCGGTACCTCATCGACGGCCTGGCCGTGCGCCGCTACGACGAAATGCTCGGCGGGTCGATCCTCGTGGTCGCGCTCGCTCTCCTCGTCGACGGCGTGTTCGCGCTCCTCCAGAAGCTCGTCGTGCCTGGCGGTGTCGCGGCCGGCAAGGTCGAAGACGTGCACGACAAAGAATCCCGGCGCGCCGCGGGCGTGGCCGTTCGCAGCCCCTCCGAACTCACCTGACCCATCGCAGCAACCTACCCACAGCACCATCGAAAGAGAGAGAAACACTATGCTCGCATCCAAGAGAGGCCGTATCGCGGCCGGTGTGCTCGCGGCGGGGGCCCTCATGGCCCTCAGCGCGTGCTCGTCCGGCGGAGGCGCGCTCGGCGGAAATACGTCATCCTCGTCGTCATCCGGCGGATCGATCACCATCGGCTCTGCCGCTTTCGGCGAGAATGAGATCCTCGCGGAGATCTACGCGCAGGCGCTCGAAGCAAACGGCGTGAAGGTCACCACCAAGCTGAGCATCGGCCAGCGTGATGTCTACCTGGCCGCGCTGAAGGACGGCTCGATCGACCTCATCCCGGAGTACAGCGGAAACCTGCTGCAGTTCTACAACAAGGACAGCAAGGCCACGTCGTCTGACGACGTCTACGCGGGACTCAACGACGCGCTGCCGAGCGGTTTCGAGGTACTCGCACAGTCCAAGGCGCAGGACGCCGACGCGTACAACGTGACCAAGGCGTTCTCCGACAAATACGGCGTCACCAGCCTCGCCGACCTCAAAAAGGTCACCGTGCCGCTCACAGTGGGCGCCAACCCCGAGTTCCAGACGCGTCCGTACGGCATCCCGGGGCTCAAGAGCGCCTACGGGGTCGATGCAACGCTCAAGCCGATCAGTGATAGCGGCGGACCGTTGACCGTCGCGGCGCTCAAGAACGGCGATGTTCAGCTGGCCGACATCTACACGACGACCCCGGCCATCAGCGACAACAACTTCGTGACCCTCAAGGACCCGAAGAACCTGATCGCCGCGCAGAATGTCGTGCCGCTGATCAACTCCAAGAAGGCGACGAGCAAGGTCAAGGATGTGCTGAACAAGGTCTCGGCCGCGCTCACCACCGAAGACCTCATCAAGCTGAACGGCGAGAACCAGGGCGCCCAGAAGACCCAGCCCGATGCGCTGGCGAAGGAGTGGCTGTCCAGCCACCCGATCAAGTAGAAGGGCCTCCGGCCGCTTCGGCATGCGGCGGTTCGGGCGACCGGGCCGCCGCATCGCTTCCCGATCAGCTGGTGAGCACGAGCACCGGTGGCACGACGACGAGAGCGGCGGTGGATGCGGCCACGAGCATCCGCACCCCTGGACCAACGGGTTGCGGCGGCCCCACGAGCCGTTCGACGCGCGCCGCGATGGCGCTGTGGCGCTGCTCGGGCGTTCGCGGATCTTTCGGAGCGCCGAGCACGGCGCCCGAACTGCCGGCGGAGTCCACCAGTTCGATCGCCTCGGCCAGCACGATGTCGCCGACGGCACGGCGGGCCTGGTCGTCGGCGAGCATCTCGACGAGCAGTGCCACTGCATCCTGTGCCCTCGTGGCGATGGGGAACCAGGGGAGTGACCGTTTCCACGACCGGAACGCGTCGAGGAGGAGATGGTGCTTCTGCCGCAAGTGCGCCCGTTCGTGCGCGATCACCGCTTCGAGCTGCTTCGGGCTCAGGAGGTCGATCATGCCCTCGGAGAGAACGGTGACGCTCCGGGCTCCGGGGAGGCAGTAAGCGGCGGGCGCGGGATGGTCGATGATCCTCGTGCTCGGAGCATCCGGCAGCGGTGAGCTGAGCAGACTGAGAAGCTCGCGATGCCTGTGTCGCTGACGCCGACTGCGCGCGGACGTGAGGGCGAGATTGAGCAGCAGATGCACGGTGAGCAGCACCGCTGCGCTCAACCCGAAGGTCGTTGCCAGCGTGGCGCCGGCGGGAAGAGGGCCGGTGAACACGTCGCCGAGCGCTGTGAAGGCCCGGTTCCAGAGGCCGTCACCGAAGGGCTGGAGTCCGAACACCAGAAGGGAACCGATCATCGAGATGCCACCGGCGAGAGCGATCGACTGCCAAAGGGCGAGGGCCAGTACCGGGGCGGCGGACGGCCATTTCGCCCGGGCGAGCAGCAAAGGCACCGGCCAGGCGAGCGCGATGGCCAGAACGCCGAGGACCAGCGCGAGACCGCTGACTGCTGTCACGGTGGGTCAGCGGGCGCGGGCCGCGAGCAGACGGCGCAGGATCTCTGCTTCGGACTCGTCGACGGATCCGACGAAATGGGCGAGCGCAGCATTGCGGTCGGACGAACTCTCGAGCACTTCGTGCATCAGTTCGGCCACGTGACTCTCGCGGGAGAGCGCTGCCCGGTAGAGGTGCGGCCGGGCATCCCGGTCGCGGTCCACGAAGCCTTTGTGCTCGAGGCGCGAGAGAACGGTGAGCACCGTGGTGATCGCAGGCGGCTTGCCGTCGCCCCGGTCGGCCGAGAGCTTGTCGCGTAGTTCGTTGGCCGAGGTCGGGGCGTCAGACGCCCACAGAGCGTCCATCACCGCTCGTTCCAAGTCTCCGAGATTTGCCACACCACAAGGGTAGCGCGGGTTGGCTGAGAATGTTCTACACTCTGTAGAAGTAGAATTTCTACACACGGTAGAAGTCGCGAACGGGAGGCGCTGTGAACGAGTGGCTCGACCCCTTGCTGCTGTCACGATGGCAGTTCGGATTGACGACGATCTACCACTTCCTGTTCGTGCCCATCACGATCGGCGTCGTCACGTCCGTGGCGATCTTTCAGACGGCCTGGTACCGCACCGGCAAGGTGCACTACCTGCAGCTCACCCACTTCTTCGGCAAGATCTTCCTGATCAACTTTGCAATGGGAGTCGTCACCGGCATCGTGCAGGAGTTCCAGTTCGGGATGAACTGGTCCAACTATTCGAGGTTCGTCGGCGACGTGTTCGGCGCCCCGCTCGCTCTGGAGGGTCTTCTGGCGTTCTTCCTCGAAGCGACGTTCATCGGACTGTGGATCTTCGGCTGGGACAAACTGCCGCGGGGCCTGCATCTCGCGACGATCTGGCTGGTGACCGTCGGCAGCATCCTCTCGGCTTACTTCATCATCGCGGCGAACGCCTTCATGCAGCATCCGGTCGGCTACAAACTCGACGTGGCACGAGGCCGGGCGGAACTCACCGACATCTGGGCCGTGCTGACGAACAAGGTGGCGCTTGCCGCCTTTCCGCACACGATTTTCGCGTGCTTCATGGTCTCGGCTGGTCTGATCATCTCCGTATCGGCCTGGCATCTTTCGCGGCGGCAGAATCTGGACACCATGCGTCCGGCACTGAAGTTCGGCCTGTGGGCGATGGTCGGCGCGGGCGCGCTCACCGTGCTGAGCGGCGACCAGCTGGGGCTGGCGATGGTTCAAACGCAGCCGATGAAAATGGCTGCGGCCGAGGCGCTGTACAGAACGTCGACGGGAGCCGATGCGTCGTTCTCGCTCTTCACACTCGGCACGCCGGACGGAGTGCACGAGTTGTTCTCGATCCGCATCCCGTATCTCCTTTCCTTCCTCTCGACGCACACGCTCACCGGAACCGTCGAGGGCATCAACGATCTCCAGGCCCACTACGTGCAGCTCTACGGTCCCGGCGACTACACGCCGATCATCTGGGTGACCTATTGGGCATTCCGCTGGATGATCGGTCTCGGGATGCTGCATGTGCTCATCGCCGTCGTGGGGCTCTGGCTCACCCGTAAGGGCCGCATGCCGAAGAGCAAGTGGGTGTGGAAGGCGGCGATCTGGGCCTTCCCTCTCTCACTGCTGGCGATGATCGTGGGCTGGATCTTCACCGAGATGGGAAGGCAGCCGTGGATCGTCTTCGGTCTGATGAAGACGACGGACGGCGTGTCGCCGGGCGTGACCGGGCTGACCGTCCTGATTTCGCTGGTCGCGTTCACCGCCCTCTACGGCACGCTCGCCATCGTCGAGTTCAAGCTGATCAAACGAGCGGCCCAGAAGGGTCCCGCTCCGGTCGAGGAACATCTCGACGAAGAGGGTCGTCACGTTCCCGTGGCGACGGTCTACTAGGAGGTTTCTGATGGATCTGACAATTCTCTGGTTCGGCATCATCGCCTTCTTCTTCGTCGGCTACTTCGTGCTCGACGGCTTCGACTTCGGCGTCGGAATGTCACTGCCGTTCCTCGGCAGAGACGACGTCGACCGCCGCGTACTGATCAACACGATCGGACCGGTGTGGGACCTCAACGAGACCTGGTTGATCGTGGGCGGTGCGGCGCTCTTCGCGGCGTTCCCGGAGTGGTACGCGACACTCTTCAGCGGGTTCTACCTCGCGCTGCTGCTCATCCTGCTCGCTCTCATCGTGCGCGGCGTCTCGTTCGAGTACCGCCACCAGCGGCCTGACTCGCGCTGGAAGAAGTGGTTCGACGGAATGATCGTCGTCGGATCCGCGGTTCCGGCACTGCTGTGGGGTGTCGCCTTCGCGAACATCGTTCAGGGCGTAGCGCTGGACGCGCACCACGACTACACGGGAACATTCTTCGATCTCCTTAATCCGTATGCCCTTCTCGGCGGGCTCACCACGCTGCTGCTCTTCTTCACGCACGGTGTGGTGTTCGTCTCGCTGAAGACGGACGGCCCCATCCGCGAGCGCGCTCGTCGGCTGGCCGTCAAGTCGGGCGCGGCCGCCATCGTGGTCGCGGCGGCGTTTCTGCTCTGGACGGCCATCGCGCATCTCTCCGTCGTCTTCGTCGTGCTGGCGACGCTCGCGGCGGTCGCGCTGGTCGGTTCGTGGGTGGCGAACCTTCGCGGAAAGGAGGGCCGGTCGTTCGGACTCATGGCGCTCACGATCGCGCTGGCCGTCGTCTCGCTGTTCAGCGCTCTGTTCCCTGACGTGATGCCGTCGTCGCCGAACCCGCAGAACAGCCTCACGATCGCGAACGCCTCCAGCACCGAGACGACGCTCACGGTCATGACGTGGGTGGCAGTGATCTTCCTTCCGCTCATCCTGCTCTACCAGGGGTGGACGTACTGGATCTTCCGCAAGCGCGTCACACGCGCCCACATTCCTGAAGAAGCAACTGCCCCCGTCGCGGCGGCCTGATCGTGCGTCCTTTCGATCCGCGTCTCCTGCGCTACGCCTCGGCGGCACGCGGAATGCTCGCCGTGGGCGGGATGCTCGCTCTGCTTCGAACCGGAAGTGTGGTCGCCTTCGCCTGGCTGACGACCCAGCTGATCGTGCGCGCGATCGCCGGAGCGCGGCCGGACGCGCTGACTGGTCTCTTCGCTGGGCTGGTGCTGGTGATCCTGCTGCGCGGCATCGTGCTCTGGCGGTCGGAGACCACCTCGGCGCGCGGCGGGGCGACGGTCATCGGTCAGCTCCGGTCGGCGTTGACGGATGCGATCGGCAGGCTGGGTCCGGCATGGCTGAGCACCCGCAGTACGGCAGCGGTGACCTTGACGGTGGGACACGGGCTGGATGCTCTCGACGGTTATTTCACGAAGTACCTGCCGCACCTCATCCTCACCGTGCTGGCCACCCCCGTTCTGGTGGCTGTGATCTTCTCGGAGGACGCCACAAGCGGGATCATCGTGCTCATCACGCTGCCCATCATCCCGGTCTTCATGATGCTCGTCGGCTGGGCGACCCAGGCGGCTCAGGATCGCCAATGGAAAGCGCTCTCGTCGCTGTCCCGCGGCTTCCTCGATGTGGTGAACGGCCTGTCGACGCTCAAGCTGTTCGGCCGCCAGCACCGCCAGTCGGCGCGCATCCAGGCGGTGAGCGACGAGTATCGGGTGCGCACCATGAAAGTGCTGCGGATGTCGTTCCTTTCGGGATTCGTGCTCGAACTAGCGGCCAGCCTGTCGGTCGCGCTCGTGGCGGTCGCCATCGGGCTGCGGCTTCTGAACGGGCAGCTGGATCTCTCGGTCGGGCTCTTCGTCCTGCTGCTCGCGCCGGAGGCTTTCCTGCCTTTGCGTAACGTCGGCGCCAGCTATCACGCGGCGACCGAGGGCATCCAGGCGTCGCAGAGTGCGTTCGAGATCCTGGATGCCGCCGGCGCGCTCGGTTCGTCACCCGCTTCGAGAACCGTGTCAGGCCGGACGTCTTCCGGCGGTCTCGTCTTCGAGGATGTCACCGTCCGCCACGGCGAAAGCGTAGCGGTCGAAGCGTTCAGCGGGGTCGCCGCATCCGGAAAGCTGACCGTCCTGAACGCGCCGAGCGGCGCCGGCAAGACCAGCCTCGTCTCGGCAGCGCTCGGGTTCCTTCCATTCGACGGTCGAATCGACGTCTCTGGAGCACCGGATGCGCTCAGTCGCCGGGACGGGATCGCCTGGGCCGGCCAGCATCCCGCTCTGATCGCAGGAACGGTCGCCTCGAACGTCGCTCTCGGGGTGGACGAGCCCCACGGAGAGCTCGTCGCGAAATGTTTGCGCGCGGCCGCCGCTCCTGAGATCGACCCGAATTCAGTGCTGGGTGTCGGTGGCGCCGGTCTCTCCGGCGGCCAGGCGCAGCGAGTGGCGGTGGCGCGTGCCCTCTATCGGATGACGTCGAAAGACTGCCGCGTACTCGTGCTCGACGAGCCCACGTCCGCACTGGATGTGGCCACCGAGGCGCGCCTGGTCGGATCGCTGCGAGCGCTCGCGGATGAGGGTGCGGCGGTGTTCGTGGTCAGCCACCGAGAGGCCGTCGTCGCGGCTGCCGACGTCGTGCTGACCTTGGGGGTGCTCGCTCGTGCCCGGTAACGATTCCGCTCGCGAGGCCGAGGTCCGCAGTATCCTCCAGCTCGCTCTGCCACCGGCCCGTCGGTTGTGGGCGGCTATCGCCCTCGGGGCGCTGAGTGGGGGAAGCGCGGTGGCGTTGCTGGCGGTCTCGGCGTGGCTCATCACGCGCGCCTCCGAGCAGCCCGCGTTGGTCTACGTGTCGATGGCGGTGGTCGGTGTTCGCGCCTTCGCGCTCGGGCGCGCGTTCTTCCGCTACCTCGAGCGGCTGACGGGACACGACGCCGCTTTCCGGCAACTCGCCGTGATCCGATCTGAACTCTTCTCGCGACTGGTGCCCCTCGCGCCGGACGGACTCGGCGACACTCGACGCGGTGACCTCCTGTCCAGCGTTACCGACGACGTCGACGAATTGCAGAACCACTCACTCCGAGTGGTGCAGCCGCTCGTCACCGCGGGCGTCATCGCGATAGGGAGCGTCGTCGGGGTCTTTCTGCTGCTGCCGCAGGCCGGAGTGGCCCTGCTCGTCACCCTCGCGGCCGCCTTCGTCTTCGGTTCTCTCGCGAATTCCTGGCTTTCTGCGACAGCCGAGCGGGGGATCGCGCCGCTCCGGGCCGAGTTGAACGACGGCATCCTCGATCTTGTGACGAATCTTGACGTGCTCACCGCGTTCGATGCGCTCCCGGGCGCGCAGAAGCGGGTGACGGCCGCCGGGGGCAGACTCACCGCGGCGCTGCGGTCGCGGGCCTCGGGTGCAGGACTCACGGCGGCCGTCGTCTCCGTTCTGGCCGGTGCGGCCACCCTGTTCGCAGTGCTGGCCGGCGTCCCGGCGCTCTCGGCCGGGCGCCTCGACGCGCCGGCCCTCGCGGTTGTGGCTCTGCTCCCGTTGGCGGTGTTCGAGTTGTTCGGGACAGTGCCGCTCGCGCTCGGCGCCCGTCGGCAGGTGCGCGCGAGTGCGGAACGGCTCGCGGCCATCGCGTCTCCGGAGCCGCCCGCTGGAATCCCCGCCGACAGCCCTCATCCGGTCGGCCTGGTCGTGACCGGCGTGCCCGCTGTCGAGCTCGACGGATTGAGCTCGAACTGGCCGGGGACGACGGCCGACGTGCTCTCAGACGTCACGCTGACGCTGGCGCCCGGTGAACGGGTGGTGCTGACCGGCCCGACGGGAGCCGGAAAGACCGCCCTGGCACACGTTCTCACCCGATTCCTCGACTACCGCGGCAGCCTGCGGATCGCGGGCGTCGAGGCCCGGAACGCGCGGCAAGACGATGTGCGCGCGGTGATCGGCCTGTGCGAGCAGCAGCCGTACCTTTTCGACTCGGACCTGCGTCAGAACCTGCTCTTCGCGCGGGAAACCGCGACCGACGAAGACCTGCTCGCGGTACTCGACAGGGTCGGCCTGGGCGAGTGGGCGGCGGCTCGCGGTGGTCTGGATGCGCCGGTCGGAGAGCGCGGCGCCCTCGTTTCCGGCGGTCAGGCTCAACGGATTGCGCTTGCCAGAGCGATCCTCGCCGGTTTCCCAGTGCTCGTCGTCGACGAACCGACCGCGAACGTCGACGCGGCCGTCGGGGAACGCATCGTGCTCGACATCCTCACCACCGCGGCCGAGGACGGGCGCACGGTGCTGCTGATCTCGCACACGCCGGTGCCCGACGCTCTCGTCACGCGACGCCTGCAGCTGGAGGATGGCCACCTCGGGGCCTGACTTTCCGTCAGAGCGGCCGGGCGAGCGCGTTCAGGCGGGCCCGCCAGGCGGCGGTCCGCGACGCATCCTGAGCGACTCGGGGTCCGTTCCGCCATGAGGTCACCGAACGGATGCCGTGAAGCGCGTTCACCGCCCACACCACGCAACCATCGAGCTCGGCGGGGGAGACCGCCTCCTCATCAACCGGAACGCCGAGCGCGGCAGCAACGCCGCGCACCGTTCGAGCGGCGACGCTGTCGACCCGTGGCAGGGTGAGCGGGGGAGTGAACAGTTCCCCTCCGCGCCACCAGAGGATCGCGCTCGTCGCACCGTCGGAGACGTGTCCGTCCTCCAGGATGACGGCTTCCTGTGCGCCGGATCGCTGGGCTTCCTGGCGGAGCCGGCTCAAGGCGTCAAGGTCGGGGCCCTTGAGATGCGGCACCGTGCGGGGGTCGCCCTTCGCCGTGGCGAGGATGACCGTATCGGCAAGCGGTGGTGCGGTGCGGAGGCGAAAACGCAGGCGCTGCGCATCCCGAGCCGTCACGAGCTCGAATCGCGGGAACCACAGGCCGGTTCTGGGCACCTCTGCGAGTGCTGCTCCCCAGAACGCCTCGAGTGCGGCGCGGTCACCGAATCCGCGTTCCCGAGCGGTTTCGGCGAATCGGGCGCGATGAAGGCCCAGTGCCAGCACAGTGCCGTCGGCGACGAGGAAGGAGTCGGCCGCTTCGAGGGTGGTCTCGGTGACCTCGCAGTCGTCGAGGGCGGTCAGCTCGCCTCCGCGCCAGTCGAAGAGGGTGCTGCTCGCGTCCATTCGCCTAGGCTAATGCAGGTGACTCGCCGTCTCCGCAGGTTCCCGATCGACGAGTGGGTCGACCCCGCCGACGCCTTCGTCGCCCTCTTCGGCGATGCCACGCACGCCGTCTGGCTGGATGCCGGACCCGGCGCCACGACGGGTCGCAGCTTTCTGGCCGCGAGTGAACGGTTCGCGACCGCGACGATCGGCGGCGGCGTCGTCGTCCGTGACCCCGAAGGCGAGCAGCGATTCGACGGCACGATGCTGGACTTTCTGCACGACGACCTCTCGAAATGGGAACGGCTGACGGCTGTTCCGGGCGAGCCGTCGTTCGCGCTCGGCTGGCTCGGCTGGCTCGGTTACGAGACCGGGGCCGCGGCGTGCGGCATCCCTGTCGCGGCGACCGACGGGCCGGACGCGGCGATGCTCTACGCCGATCGCGCGGTCGCGGTGGACCACGCGCGGCGCACGATCGAGTTGCTCGTGCTCGATGGCGATGGCGATGGCGAGGCCGATAGGGATGCCGACATGATCTCCTGGGTCGCCGCCGTGCGCGGAACGCTCGCCACCGCATCCGGTGCTGCCGCTCGCTACGCGGCCGAACACGACGTCGGTACACCGCCGCATCCCGCGACCTGGCGGCACTCTGATGACGAGTACCTTGCGCTCATCCGATCCTGCCAGGAGTCGATCCGGAGCGGTGACGCCTACCAGCTCTGCCTCACGAACGAGGCGACGGCGGAGGTCGATCGGGATGCGCTCGCTGTGCACCTGCGATTGCGTGCCGCGAGCCCCGCCCATCATGGGGGTTTCCTGCGTCTCGGCGGCACCACTCTCGTCAGTTCGTCTCCGGAGCAGTTCCTCGCCGTGACCGCCGACGGCCGCGTGCGCACGAAGCCGATCAAAGGCACACGCCCGCGCGGCACGACCATCGCCCGCGACCTCGAGTTGCGTGCCGAACTCGAAGCGAGCGAGAAGGAGCGCGCTGAGAACGTGATGATCGTCGACCTCATGCGCAATGACCTCGGGCGGGTGTGCGAGGTCGGCTCGGTCGAGGTGCGTCACCTGCTGGCGGTGGAGAGCTACCCGCAGGTGCATCAACTCGTCAGCACTGTCGAAGGTCGCTTGCTCTCGGGCCTCGACGCGACGGATGCTGTCGCCGCGTGCTTCCCGGCCGGCTCGATGACCGGAGCGCCCAAACTGAGCGCGATGCGCATCCTCAACACGCTGGAAGGCGGCCCACGTGGGGTCTACTCCGGATGCTTCGGCTACTTCGGGCTCGACGGCGCCGCCGACCTCGCCATGGTGATCCGCAGCATCGCCATACGACCGGGCCGGGTGAACCTCGGCGCCGGCGGCGGAATCACCGCTCTGTCGGTGCCGGACGAGGAGCTCGAAGAGGTCGCGATCAAGGCCAGGGCCCTGCTCGCGGCGGCGGGTCTGCGAGCCGACGGGAACGGACCGGACCGGCCGAACGTTTAGTACTGTTGGAGAACGAAACGTGTTCGTAACGAACGCATTCGCCCCCTCTTCCGCCAGGCCAGGATGCGCCGGTCGAATCACAACGAATGAGAGTCACGTGGCACACGAGCACGATTCCGCTACCGCGCCGGTCGAGGGCGAGCAGTATGACTTCGCCGCCATCCAGGAGCGCTGGCTGCCGGTCTGGGACGACCTCAAGCCGTTCGCGACGAGTGATCCCGCCGACAAGCGTCCCCGCAAATATGTGCTCGACATGTTCCCTTACCCCTCGGGCGACCTGCACATGGGGCACGCCGAGGCGTACGCGCTGGGCGATGTGATCGCACGCTACTGGCGGCAGCAGGGCTTCAACGTGCTGCATCCCATCGGCTGGGACTCTTTCGGCCTGCCCGCGGAGAACGCGGCGATCAAGCGTGGGCTCGACCCGAACGGCTGGACCAACGACAACATCGCGCAGCAGAAGGCCAGCATGCGCCGGTATGCACCCAGCTTCGACTGGGACAGGGTGCTGCAGACGAGCGATCCCGAGTACTACCGCTGGAACCAGTGGCTTTTTCTGAAGCTGTACGAAAAGGGCCTGGCCTACCGCAAGGCGAGTTCGGTCAACTGGTGTCCGTTCGATCAGACCGTGCTGGCCAACGAGCAGGTCGTCAACGGGCGCTGCGAGCGCTGCGACAACCTGGTAACGAAGAAGAAGCTGACCCAGTGGTACTTCCGCATCACTGATTACGGCGACCGTCTGCTGGATAACCTGAACCAGCTGGAGGGTGCTTGGCCGTCGAAGGTCATCAGCATGCAGCGCAACTGGATCGGTCGCTCCACGGGCGCGGACGTGGCGTTCACGATCGAGGGGCGGAACGATCCCGTCACGGTCTACACCACACGCCCCGACACTCTGTACGGGGTCACGTTCATGGTGGTCGCGCCCGACTCCGATCTCGCGGCGGAGTTGGTTCAGGAAGCTCGCCCCGAGGTCAAGGCCCGGTTCGACGAATACCTCGAGCGGGTGCGTGGAACGACCGAGATGGACCGGCTGAGCACCGAACGCGAGAAGACCGGTGTGTTCCTGGAACGCCACGCCGTCAATCCGCTGACCGGCGAAAAGCTGCCGATCTGGGCGGCCGACTATGTGCTGAGCGACTACGGTCACGGTGCGATCATGGCCGTGCCCGCACACGACCAGCGCGACCTCGACTTCGCGCGCGCTTTCGACCTGCCGGTTCGCGTCGTCGTGGACACCAACCAGCCCGTCACCGGAGCCATCCCGATCATCCAGACCGACCCGGAGACCGGTGAGCCGATCCTGCCTGACGACCTGCCTCCCCAGAATCCGGTGGAGACGGGTGTGGCGCTCAACGGCGAGGGGCGGCTGATCAACTCAGGGCCTTTCGACGGGCTGAGCAAGTCCAACGCGATCCGACGCGTCACCGAGGCGCTGCAGGCCGGGGGCCTGGGCAATCCGGCGAAGAACTTCCGGCTGCGCGACTGGCTGATCTCCCGTCAGCGGTACTGGGGAACGCCCATCCCGATCATCCACTGCGAGACGTGCGGTGAGGTGCCCGTGCCCGAGGCCGACCTGCCCGTGCTTCTGCCGCCGGCCGACGGTCTGGACCTGCAGCCCAAGGGGACAAGCCCCCTGGGCGCCGCATCCGACTGGGTGAACGTGTCATGCCCGTTATGCGGAGCGCCGGCCAAGCGGGACACGGACACGATGGACACGTTCGTCGACAGTTCCTGGTACTTCCTGCGCTTCCTGTCGCCGCGAGACGCGACCCGGGCCTTCGATGTCGCCGAGGCCGAGAAGTGGGCGCCCGTCGACCAGTACGTCGGTGGTGTCACCCATGCGATCCTGCACCTGCTCTACGCGCGTTTCATCACCAAGGTGCTGTTCGACCTGGGGTACCTCACCTTCACCGAGCCGTTCACTGCGCTGCTGAACCAGGGCATGGTGCTCATGGACGGCGCTGCGATGAGCAAGTCGCGCGGAAACATCGTGAAGCTGTCCGAGCAGCTGGACGAGCACGGTGTGGATGCGGTTCGCCTGACGATGGCATTCGCCGGGCCTCCGGAAGACGACATCGACTGGGCGGAGGTCTCGCCCTCGGGAAGCGCCAAGTTCCTGGCCCGCGCGTGGCGCATCGCGCACGATGTGACCAGCACGCCCGACGCCATCTGGAAGAACGGCGACACCGCGCTGCGCCGGGTGACGCATCGGTTCCTCGCGGACGCACCCGGTCTCGTCGAGGCGTTCAAGTTCAACGTGGTCGTCGCGCGCATGATGGAGCTGGTGAACGCCACCCGCAAGGCGATCGATACGGGAGCCGGCCCGGCCGATCCTGCTGTGCGGGAGGCGGCCGAGGTCACCGCGATGGCGCTGAACCTGTTCGCTCCGTATACGGCGGAGGACATGTGGGCTCAGCTCGGCTACGAGCCATCGGTCGCGCTCGTGCAGTGGCGTAAACCGGATCCCTCACTCCTCATCGAGGAGTCGGTGACAGCGGTCGTGCAGGTCGACGGCAAGGTGCGCGACCGGCTCGAGGTTTCTCCGAAGATCTCCGCGGATGAACTGGAAGCGCTCGGCCGCGCGTCGGAGGCCGTCAAGCGCTCCGTGGGCGACCGTGAGGTCGTGAACGTGATCGTGCGCGCACCGCGGCTGGTCAACATCGCGACCAGAGCCCGGGGCTAGTCCGGTCGCGTCTCTGCGCGCCCACTTCTGACGGCGGTCCTCCACAGGGAGGGCCGCCGTCGGCTTATCCACTGATCGTGTGACGGCCGGACCGCGCAGGATGACCGTTCCTAGCGTGGAGGGATGCGACATCGATCGGAATCCGGGCCGAAGCCTGGGGATTACACGGATGACGATGCCAAGACCGGCGAGAGCGGCGCAGGTTCGGCGCGCATCCGGATCGGCGTCGGCGCCGGCGTCGTAATCCTGATCGTGACGCTCGTGGGCGCCGTGCTGCTGAACGCCTTTGCGCAAGCGGGGAGCGACGCGGAAATCACGCACTCGGCGTTGCCGGTGACTCACGGTGTCTCGCCTTCGCCAACCGCCCCGGCCGCCGGCGCGAATGCACCCGTGCTTGTGCACGTCCTCGGTGCCGTCCACCGCCCGGGGCTCGCCTCCCTGTCGCGCGGCGCCCGGGTCGTGGATGCGGTGGCCGCAGCAGGCGGGTTGACCGACGAAGCCGATGTCACGGGCGTGAACCTGGCGCGTGTCGTCTCAGATGGGGAGCAACTCGTTGTGCCGCGGGTGGGAGAGGTCGTCGCACCCCCAGCGTCGGCCGGCCCGGCGGCAGGAGGCGCCGCGGGCGGAGCCGCAGGGGCCCTCGTCAATCTCAACTCGGCTTCGCAACAAGAACTCGAGACGCTCCCACGGATCGGGCCGGCGCTGGCCGGCCGCATCGTCGACTGGAGAACAGCGAACGGCCGCTTCGCCGCCATCACCGATCTCATGAAAGTGACCGGGGTGGGCCAGAAACTCTTCGACGGCCTCAAAGATCGGGTCACCGTATGACGTTCGATCTGCGACTGGCGCTTCCTGCGGGCGTCATGTGGGTCGTCTGCGCGGTCGCCGTCGGCGTTGCCGATTCGGCGTGGTGGCTGGCGGCAGCGGTCTGGGTGGTTGCCGGATCCGGTGGCGTCGTCGCCGTCGCCACCCTGGCAGCCCGGCGAGGTGTGCCGTGCCGTCGCCCGCGGCGTCGCTGGCTACGTCGGTCGCCGCGTCGCTCGCGGCTTCACTGGACGGTGCGGATCGGCTGGACGGCGGCGGCATTGTCCACAATCGGCGCAGCGGCCGCACTGACCGCGATTGCGGCCGACGCGCCGCGCCGGGCTCCCGCCACGCTTTCGGAAATCGCGCGGTCCGGCATCCCCGTGAAGCTGTCGGTGCGCATCGACACTTCGCCGAATGGTATCCGCTCCGGGATCGACGGGGTTCCTCGCTGGATGTGGCGCGGAACCGCGCTCGTCGTCACCGACTCCAGCCGATCCCTGCGCCTGAACACACCGGTGACGGTGATAGCGTCGCTCGGCACGGATGCGGCGCGAAAGATCGCGTTCGGTTCGACCGTAGACGTCGAGGTGACGCTCCGGCCGACGGAGCCGGGTGAGAAGACGAGCTACGTGGCGACGGCCGGCGGAAATCCGGTTCTCGTCGCGGAGCCTCCGCCCTGGCTGGGCTGGACCGGGCCCCTGCGCGAGGCGTTCGCAGAGGCTGCCGCCCAGACACCGGGCGACGGGGGAGCGCTCCTCCCCGGGCTTTCGATCGGAGACGTCACAGCCGTCGGCCCAGACCTCGACGAGGCGATGAAGGCGAGTTCGCTGAGCCACCTCACGGCCGTATCTGGCGCCAACTGCGCGCTGGTCACGGGACTCGTCTTCTTCGGCTGCGCCTATGCGGGGCTCGGGAGGCGCACGCGGGTGGCGTTCGCACTGTTGGCGCTGACCGCGTTCGTCGTGCTGGTCACCCCAGGGGCGAGCGTCATCCGGGCCGCAGTGATGGCAGTCGTCGTGCTCATCGCGCTCGCACGCGGCCGGCCGGCACAAGGACTCCCGGTGTTGTCGTTGGCGGCCGTCGTGCTTCTCCTGCATGACCCGTGGCTCGCGCGCGACTACGGATTCGTGCTCTCGGTACTGGCCACGGGAGGGCTCCTTGTTGTTGCCGGTCCGCTGGCGCGCACCCTCAGCCGGTGGATGCCCCGCGCGCTTGCGATCGTCGTCGCCATTCCACTGGCGGCGCAGCTGATGTGCCAGCCGGTTCTCGTCATGCTCGCACCGAGCCTGCCGCTGTACGGCGTGATGGCGAACCTGCTTGCCGAGCCCGCCGCGCCGGCGGGCACGATCCTGGGCCTCCTCGGGTGTCTCGCGCTCCCC